>NZ_CP071870.1:623813-935719 GCF_017569205.1 Propioniciclava sp. MC1595 | reverse complement strand
GGTTCCGGGCCATGAAGTAGAACAGGAACGTCATCATCAGCAGCACCGGGACGGCGCGGAAGAACTCCACGATCACGCCGCACGCCCAGCGCAGGGGCTTGATCTGCGAGAGGCGGCCCATGCCGAAGATGAGGCCGAACACGATGGCGAAGACGACCGAGACCAGCGCGGCCTTCAGGGTGTTCCACAGGCCGGGCAGCAGGTACTGGGTCCAGGTGGCCCCGTCGAGGAACGGCGTCCACAGCTGGGGCTCGAGCTGGGCGGTCTCGTACAGCCGCCAGGTGAAGGCACCGATGAGGCCGGCGGCCGCCAGGAGGCCCAGCACGGTCAGGATCGCGTGGCGACGGCGGGCCTTGGGGCCGGGCGCGTCGAACAGGACGGCTTGTGCGCTCATCGCTTCACCGCCAGGCGACGCGAGAGCTCGGTGAAGCCGACGCCGATCGGGAGGGTCAGGATGACGAAGCCGAGGGCGAAGATGAAGAACACGATCAGGGAGCCGGTCTCGTTCTCGACGATCGTCTTCATCATCGCCGAGGCCTCCTGGCTGCCGATGATCGAGGCCACGGTGGTGTTCTTGATCAGCGCGATCAGCACCGAGCCGAGGGGCGCGATCGCACCGCGGAACGCCTGCGGCAGGATCACCTGCGACAGCGACTGGGTGAACGTCAGGCCGATCGCGCGGGCCGCCTCGGCCTGCCCGACCGGCACGGTGTTGACGCCCGAGCGGAGCGCCTCGCACACGAACGCGGCGTGGTAGGCGGACAACCCGACGAGGGCCCAGAGGAAGATCTGCGTGCGCAGCGGCGCGCTCGCCGGGGCGAGCGAGATCTGGAGGATGTAGAAGGCGCCCAGCACGCAGAACACCAGGATCAGGGTCAGCGGCGTGTTGCGGGCGACGTTGACGTAGAAGGCGCCGAGCTTCTGGAGCACCGTCACCGGCGAGACCCGCATGACGGCCAGGATCGTGCCGAGGACGAGCGACCCGAGGGCCGCCCAGAAGGACAACTGGATGGTCATCCAGAACGCCCCGACGATGTCGTACCGCGCGAGGATGTCGAGCATGCGCCCCCTCCGAGTTGTTGGGTCAGCGTTGGTGGGACAGGTCAGCGTGGGGTGGGCGCGCCGCACGCTGGTGCGACGCGCCCACCCTCAGCACGGGATCAGGAGCAGGCGGCCGGGGTCGGCGGGTTGCCGGGGCCGGGGGTGTAGTCGGCCGCGCCGAGGGTCTCCTCGATCGCGGCCTCCCAGGCGCCGTCCTCGACCATCTTGGTGATGGCGGCGTTGACCTTCTCGCACAGCGCGGTGTCGCCCTTCTTCAGGCCGACGCCGTAGTTCTCGGTGGTGAAGGGCTCACCCACAAGCTTCAGCTTGCCCGCGTACTGCTGCTGGGCGGCGAAACCGGCGAGGATCGTGTCGTCGGTGGTGACGGCGTCGATGGTGCCGTTCAGCAGGGCCGGGAGGCACTCGGAGTAGGTGCCGAACTCCTGCAGCTCGACGTCGGGGTAGGCGTCCTTGATCTTCTGCGCGGGGGTCGAACCCGTGACCGAGCAGAGCTTCTTGCCGCCCAGGGTGTCCTGGCCCTTGATGTCGGCCTCGTCGGCGCGCACCAGGAGTCCCTGGCCTGCGATGAAGTACGGGCCGGCGAAGGAGACGCGCTCCTTGCGCTTGTCGGTGATCGAGTAGGTGGCGAAGATCAGGTCGACCTGGTCGGTCTCGATGAGGGTCTCGCGCTGCGCGCTGGGCGACTCGACCCACTTGATGGCGCCCTCCTCGTGGCCGAGCTCCTTCGCGACGTACTTGGCGACCTCGACGTCGAAGCCGCTGTAGGCGTCGCCCTCCTTCAGGCCGAGGCCGGGCTGGTCGAACTTGATGCCGATGGTGATGCCGTCGCCGGCACCGGCCCCGCCGGCACCCGGGGTGGCCGTACCGCCGCCACAGGCGGCCAGGGTGAGCGCCAGGCCCGCCGAGGCGGCGGCGGCGATCAGCTTCTTGGTCAACATGGTGGTTTCTCCTCTTGCAGGTGGTGGCGAATCGGTTGTGGTTCGGACAGGGGTCACTTGGTCAGGATCTTGCCGAGGAAGTCCTTGGCGCGGTCCGACTGGGGGTTGGTGAAGAACTCGTCGGGGTCGGCCTCCTCGACGATCTGGCCGTCTGCCAGGAACACGACGCGGTCGGCCGCCTTGCGGGCGAAGCCCATCTCGTGGGTGACGACGACCATCGTCATGCCCGACTTGGCGAGCTGGATCATGACGTCGAGGACCTCGTTGATCATCTCGGGGTCGAGCGCGGAGGTCGGCTCGTCGAAGAGCATCACCTTGGGCTCCATGGCGAGCGAGCGCGCGATCGCGACGCGCTGCTGCTGGCCACCCGAGAGCTGGGCCGGGTACTTGGCGGCCTGGTGGTCGACGCCCACGCGCTTGAGCAGCTCCATGGCCTTGGCGTCGGCGTCGGCCTTCTTCATGCCGCGCACCTTGATCGGGCCGAGGGTGACGTTCTCGAGGATCGTCTTGTGGGCGAACAGGTTGAAGGACTGGAACACCATGCCGACGTCGGAGCGCAGCTTGGCCAGGCCCTTGCCCTCCTCGGGCAGCACGACGCCGTCGATGGTGATCGTGCCGTCGGTGATCGTCTCGAGGCGGTTGATCGTCCGGATCAGCGTCGACTTGCCCGACCCGGACGGGCCGATGAGCACCACGACCTCGCCCTTGCCGATCGTCAGGTTGATCTGCTTGAGGGCGTGCATGTCCCCGTAGTGCTTGTTGACGTCCTTGAGGACCACGAGCGGCTCAGCCATGGGGGAGAACCTACCGAGGAGGCGGTGGGGCCTGTCCACGCTTCGGGCGCGAAATTCGGTAACCATGCGGTCACAAATCAGCGGTTCCACTCACGTCACGCCGGGGAAAGGGCGATTCTGCGCGCCCCGCAAGTCATCGTCCGTCGCTGTGGTGGCGCGACCTACAGGACGGCGCCGGGGGCGTAGGAGGCGCCCTCGGGGTGCTTCACCGCGAGCTCACGCACGCGCTCGACCACGGCGTGGACCTGGGCGGCGGCGGAGCCGGTGAGGTCCAGCGGGTTCGCCACGGCGTCCGCGAGCACCTCACGGGAGACGCCGAGCCGCGGGTCGGCGGCGAGGCGGTCGAGCAGGTCGTTCTCCTTCTGCCCCTGGCGCATGGCGAGTGCGACGCCGACCGCGTGCTCCTTGATCGCCTCGTGGGCCGCCTCGCGGCCGACGCCGTGGCGGACCGCGGCCATGAGCACCTTGGTGGTGGTCAGGAACGGCAGGTAGCGCTGCAGCTCGGCCTCGATGACGGCCGGGAACGCGCCGAACTCGCCGAGCACGGTGAGGAAGGTCTCGAAGAGGCCGTCGAGGGCGTAGAAGGCGTCCGGCAGGGCGACGCGGCGGACCACGGAGCAGGAGACGTCGCCCTCGTTCCACTGGTCGCCGGCCAACTCGCCGACCATCGACAGGTAGCCGCGCAGGATGACCGCGAAGCCGTTGACGCGCTCGCAGGAGCGGGTGTTCATCTTGTGCGGCATCGCGGACGAGCCGACCTGGCCCTCCTTGAAGCCCTCGGTCACGAGCTCGGCGCCCGCCATCAACCGGATGGAGGTCGCCACGTTCGACGGCGCCGCAGCCACCTGGCTGAGCGCCGAGAGCACGTCGACGTCCAGGCTGCGCGGGTACACCTGGCCGGTCGAGGTGAGCACGCGCTCGAAGCCGAGGTGCTTGGCGACCCGCTGCTCCAGGTCGGCGAGCTTGGCGGCGTCGCCGCCGAGCAGGTCGAGCATGTCCTGGGCGGTGCCGACCGGGCCCTTGATGCCGCGGGCCGGGTAGCGGTCGATGAGCTGGTCGACGCGCTCGTAGGCGACCAGCAGCTCATCGATCGCCGTGGCGAACCGCTTGCCGAGCGTGGTCATCTGGGCGGCCACGTTGTGCGAGCGGCCGGCGATGGCCTGGTCGCGGTACTGCACGGCGAGGCGGCTGAGCGACACCAGGACGGTCACGATGCGCTCGCGCACCAGCTTCAGCGAGGCGAGCACCTGGTACTGCTCGACGTTCTCGGTGAGGTCGCGGGAGGTCATGCCCTTGTGGACGTGCTCGTGGCCGGCGAGGTCGTTGAACTCCTCGATCCGGGCCTTCACGTCGTGGCGGGTCACCCGCTCGCGCGCGGCGATGGAGTCGAGGTCGACGCTGTCGATGACCGCGCGGTAGGCGTCGAGCACCGCGTCGGGGTCGGCCCCGCCGAAGTCCACGCCCAGGTCGCGCTGCGCCTCGATCACGGCCAGCCACAGGCGGCGCTCGGCGACGATCTTGTGCTCGGGGCTCCAGATGTCGCGCATGGCGGGCGACGCGTAACGGGTGGCCAACACGTTCGGGACGGTCATGGCCCGCATTCTCCCACGGGCGGCTCGACGCACGCCCACGGCGTCCGGCCGCGAACGGGCCTCAGGCCTCGGTGCGTTCGGTCAGGGGGTTGATCCAACGCACCTCGGTGAAGCGGGCGAAGTCGCTGTCGGCCGACACCACGGCCACGCCGTACTCCAGCGCGAGGGCGGCCAGTTGGGCATCGGTCACGAGGTTCCCCGTGACGTGGTGCCGCAGGGCAAGCTCTGTGTAGATCGCCACCGTGCGTTCCGTCGCGGGCGGGACCCACACGGCAGGAGACCTGAGCCATCCCTCCATCACCTCGTGGGCCTGCCCGGGCGTGAGCGACACGGTGGGGATGCGCGGGTGCGTGCTGATGCGCAGGAAGGCGCCGATCGTCTGCCAGGGCAGGCCGACACGGGTGCCCCCCGCCAGCGCCCGGTCCAGCCACGCGGCTGCAGCCCGATGGTGCGGCGACTGCTGAGCCACGGCGTACAGCAGCACGTTGGCGTCGACGATCACGCGCGCTCCTCCAGCTCCCACTGATCGAGCATGTCGAGCACCTCGCCAATGTTGGTGACATCGATGGTGTAGCCCATGTCAAAGGTGATCGGGGTGTACACGTAGTCGACGCGCGGAGCGGTCATGCCGCGGCGCGCCAGCAGGTTCAGCGCCTCGCTGGGGCCCAGCCCCTGTTCGCGGCGCAGCCGCTCCATCTCGGCCGCGACATCGTCGGCCACCGTGATCGTCGTCCTCATGCACCAAGGCTAGCATCATGATGCGACAAGTCAGGCATGATGATGATCAGAGCACCTGCTCAATGATGCGGCGTACGCGCGGGCGTCGGGTCGGTCTCGAGCGGCGGCAATTGGCGGGCGATCTCCTCATCCTGCACTGCGGCGTACAGCACGGCGGCGTCCTCGGGGTGCCAGCGTCGCAGGCGGCATTCGGTCGTCGACATGTCCACCACCTTCGGGACCGCACCCCGCCTCAGAGCGCCGGCGTCCCGATCAGACCGGACGCCGCCCGCTCAGCGATGTCACGCCGGCAGAACAGCGTGGGCGCGTCGAGCGCGTCGATGGCGCCGTACGCCTGCTCGCGCGCCGCGCCCAGATCGGACGCCCGCGCCACAACTCCCAGCACACGGCCGCCGGCGGCGACCAGGTCGTCCCCGGACAGCGCCGTGCCGGCGTGCAGGATGCTCACCGCGTCGTCGGAGCCGAACAGTCGCGGCCCGGCGATCCGTCCGCCGGCCGCAGCGGTGCCCGGGTAGCCGTCGGCGGCCAGCACGACCACGACGGCCGCGTTGTCGGACCAGCGCAGCTCGCCCACGTCGGCGAGACGACCGGACGCCGCGGCGTCCAGCACCGCGCCCAACGGCGAGTCGAGCAGCGACAGCACCGCCTGGGTCTCGGGGTCGCCGAAGCGGCAGTTGAACTCGACGACGCGCAGCCCCCGCGAGGTCAGCGCGAGCCCCGCGTACAACAACCCGGTGAAGGGGGTGCCCCGACGGGCCATCGCGTCCACGGTGGGCTGCACGACGTCGCGCATGATGGCCTCGACGAGCCCGTCTGGCGCCCACGGCAGCGGCGTGTAGGCGCCCATGCCGCCGGTGTTGGGGCCCTCGTCGCCGTCGAGGGCCCGCTTGAAGTCCTGGGCGGGCTGCAGCGGCAGTGCGGTGACCCCGTCGGTGATCGCGAACAGCGACACCTCGGGACCGTCGAGGTACTCCTCGACGATGGCGGGCAGGGCGCCGTCAGCGTGCTCGAGCGCGGCGTCCCGGTCGGAGGTGACGATGACGCCCTTGCCGGCGGCCAGTCCGTCCTGCTTGACGACGTAGGGCGGGCCGAACCGGTCGATCGCCGCGGCGACCTCGTCGACGGTGGTGCAGTAGACCGAGGCTGCGGTGGGCACGCCTGCGGCCTCCATGACCTCCTTGGCGAACTGCTTGGAACCCTCGATCCGGGCGGCCTCGGCCGACGGCCCGAAGCAGGCGATCCCGGCGGCGCGCACGGCGTCCGCGACCCCGGCCACCAAGGGCGCCTCGGGACCCACGACCACCAGGGTCGCCCCGACCTCGCGGGCCAGAGCCACCACCGCGTCGCCGTCGCTCGCGTCGACCGCGTGGTTGGTCGCGATCGCGGCGGTGCCGGGGTTGCCGGGGGCGCAGTGGAGGGCGACGACCGAGGGGTCGCGGTGCAGGGCCAGGGCGAGCGCGTGCTCGCGGCCCCCGTTGCCGAGGACGAGGACGGTCAGTTCACGGGACACGGCCGTCAGCCTACCGACGCGGGCGCACCCCCGCGGCGGGCGGCCAGTTCGTCCTGCATCGCGCGACAGCGGGCCAGCGTGAGCGGGTAGCGGCGCGCGATCCACCAGCCCAGGGACAGCAGCACGGCGACCGCGACCAGCAGCGTGAGCCGGATCCCCCACTGCACCGCCTCGGGCTGCGCGACCACCTCGGTGCCGACGGGCGCCCGGTAGCCGGTGAGCTGCAGCACGAGCGCGACGAGCTGGATCGTCAGCGCCGTCGCCAGGCCGCGGATGAACGTCATCAGGCCGGTGAAGCCGCCCGCGTTGCGCTGCCCGGTGGCGAGCTCGGCGGCGTCCAGCACGTCGGGGAACATCACCCAGCTCATCAGCTGCGCGCCCACGAACCCGACCGCCATCACGACGGTCGCCGCGTACAGCAGGACCGGGTTCGCGCCGCGCGGGAACAGCGCCACCACGAAACACCATCGCTACGGCGATCGGCAGCAGGGTGCGGTAGATCCGGTGCTTGTCGACGCGGCCGACCAGCACGTTGACCACCGGGAACGCCAGCACGTTGACGGCGATGAAGATGCCCAGCAGCACCTGCGAGCTGACCCCGGTGACCACGTAGAGCGTGTAGTACATGACGGTCGCGGTGATCACGTCGAAGGCGAGGGCCTGGCACAGGTACATGCCCAGCAGCCGCCGGTACGGGCTCAGCCGCAGCGGAGCGAGAAAGCCCGCCAGCGTGAACGGCTCGACCCGGGCCGGCGCGGGCACGCGTTCGCGGGTGAACAGGGCCACCCCGAGCATGATCAGCGCGAACACGCCGCCGAAGCCGAGCACGATGACGAGGTAGAGCTCGCCGAGCTCGAGGCGTCCGTGGCGGTAGTCGTCGAACAGCCGTGCGGCCAGCAGCGTGGTGCCGGCGCTGGCGACCGTCGAGAACAGCAGCCGCAGCACGTTGACCTTGTTGCGCTGGTCGAAGTCGGCGCTCACCTCGGTGGACAGGCTCGAGTACGGCACCGACACGACCGTCTGCACGGTGTTGTAGGCGATGTAGGTCAGCGCGGCCCAGACGGCCACCCAACTTGGGAGGCGGGAGGCGGGTCCGGCAGCCAGAACAGCGCCATCACCGGCACCAGCAGCAGCGCGCCCACGAAGATGAACGGACGCCGCCGGCCCCAGCGGGTGCGCACCCGGTCGGAGATGGACCCGGTCAGCGGGTCGTTGACGGCGTCCCACAGCTTGGCGACGAGCACGGCGGTGCCGGCCAGCCCGGGCGCGAGCTTGACGACGTCGGTGAGGAAGATCAGGTAGAGCACGCTGAGCAGGGACGCCCCGCCGCCCACGAAGAAGTCACCCGACGCGAACTGGATGCGCTCGCGGACCGTGATCTCCCCCGACACCGCCATGTCAGGTGGGGTCCCCGCCGACGCGGACTCCGCGGGAGGGCTCGGGGTGCGCCGCGGCGTCACCTGAGGTGATCAGCACCTTGAGCCCGCCCCGCCCGGCGGCGAAGGTGAACGCCTCGGTCGAGTCGGCGAGGTCGAAGCGGTGGCTGACCACGGCCCGCACGTCGACCTGCCCGCGTTCGACCAGCGCGATGGCGCGCGGGTAGACGTCCTTCATGCGGCGCACGACCGCGATGGTGAGACCCTTGCGCCGCACCGCGGACGCCGGGAACGCGTACTCGTCCTCCTCGGGGATGCCGGCGATGACCAGGCGCCCGCCGGGCCGGGCGAGCACGGCGGTCTCGGCCACGGCGTCCGGCAGGCCGCAGGCCTCGAACACGACGTCGAAGTCGGCGACCGCGACCTCACCGGGCGCGAACGCGGCATCGGCACCCAGGCGGACGGCGGCGTCCCGGCGGTGCTCGAGTGGCTCGACGGCGACGACCTCGGCGGTGAGGCTGCGCGCGGCCAGCTGGACCAGGAAGAGCCCGATCGGCCCGGCGCCCACCACGGCGACGCGGTCGCCGAGCTTCACGTGGCCGAGGTCCCACGCGTGGACCGCGACCCCGAGCGGCTCGAGCATCGCGGCGTCCTCGGCGGTCATGCCGTCGGGCAGCGGGACGACCGCGTGCGTCGGCCAGCTCATCACCTCGCACAGGCCGCCGTCGAGGCCGGCGTTGCCGGAGAAGGCGATCCGTGGGCAGAGGTTGGTGTTGCCCTCGAGGCAGCGCGCGCACTGGCGGCAGGGCAGGGCAGGGTCGATCGCGACCACGCGGCCGGCGTACGGGCCGTCGAGCGCGACGCCGCCCTGCTCGTGGCCGGGGATGCTCGGGTGCTCGATGCGCACGTCACCGATGCCCCCTTCGGAGAACCAGTGCAGGTCGGAGCCGCACAGGCCGACCGCGCCGATCCGCACCCGGGTGAATCCCTCGATCTCCTGGGGCATGGGGTCGTCGGTGATCCTCAGATCGCCCACCCCGTGGAGCCTGACCGCGCGCATGCTGCCCTCCCTCGTCGGTGCGTCCACCCTAGTGCCACGCCTCGAACTCGGCCCGCCATGCGGCCACGAGGGCACGCGTTCAGGGGCCCGGCGACGCCGAAGGGATGGTGTCTCCTCGAACTCTTGACGTTGGAACGCCTGGAACCGTCAAATCGGACCCCGGATCTTTGATGGTTCCGGCCCGACATTCGGCAAAGGTTCAGGCGAACCCCCTGACCCAAATCGGGCCCGAGTATGACGCGTCGATCAGCCCAGCCGGCACTCCCCCGTGCCGCCGGGCAGCAGGTGCCGGAAGCGGGCGACGACCCGGTAGACCAGCGCGGCGGGCCACGCCAGCGGCCCACGCACCAGCCAGCCGGCCACCCGCAACCAGAGCGGTCCGAACCGCAACGCCTCCCCGATCGCACGGGCCCCGTAGACCACGCGTCCGTCGGCCAGCACGGCCGGGATCTCGCGACCGGCGCGCGCGGCGTCCACGCCGAGGGACGGCAGGTCGACCGACTGCATCGACCGCACCCCCGGGACGCCCCACGCGACAAGCCACGACGCCGACCGCGAGCAGAACCCGCAGTCGGCGTCGTAGAGGAGGTGCATCAGACCAGGTCGTGGATCATGACCGCCTGCTCGCGGCCCGGGCCGACGCCGATGCCGGAGATGCGGCAGCGGATCAGCTCCTCGAGGCGCTTCACGTATGCCTGGCACGTGGCGGGCAGCTCGTCGAAGGTGCGGCACCCGGAGATGTCCTCGGTCCAGCCGTCGAGGTACTCATAGATCGGCTCGGCCTTGACGAGGTCGTTCATCAGCACCGGGTAGTGCTCGAGCCGGCGCCCGTCGACCTCGTAGGCCACGCAGACCGGGATCTTCTCCCAGCCGGTGAGGATGTCCAGCTTGGTGAGGAACACGTCGGTGACGCCGTTGTAGGTGCAGGCGGCCTCGACCACGAGCGGGTCGAACCAGCCGCAGCGGCGCGGGCGCCCGGTTGTGGTGCCGAACTCGCCGCCGTCGTTGCGGAGGCGGTCGCCGTCCTCGTCGAGGAGCTCGGTCGGGAACGGGCCCTCGCCCACACGGGTGGTGTAGGCCTTGGCGATGCCGACGATGCGGTCCAGCCGGGTCGGGCCCACGCCGGAGCCGGTGCACGCGCCGGCCGCGATCGGGTTCGACGAGGTGACGTACGGGTAGGTGCCGTGGTCGACGTCCAGGTGGTGCGCCTGCGCGCCCTCGAACACGACCAGCTGGCCCTCGTCGAGGGCGTCGTTGAGTTCTCGGGCGACGTCGCGCACCATCGGGCGCACGCGGTCGGCGAAGCTGAGCAGGTGGTCGGCGACCTCGGTCGCGTCGACCTCCATCTGGTTGTAGACCTTCACCAGCAGCTGGTTCTTCTGCTTCAGCGAGGCCTCTACCTTGTCGCGCAGCAGTTCCTCGTCCAGGAGGTCCTGGATACGGATGCCCACGCGGTTGATCTTGTCGGCGTACGCCGGGCCGACGCCGCGGCCGGTGGTGCCGATCTTGCGCTTGCCGAGGAACCGCTCGGTGACCTTGTCGAGCACCTTGTGGTACGGCGTGATGATGTGCGCGTTCGCGCTGATGATGAGCCGCGAGGTGTCGACGCCGCGGGCGTTCAGGGCGTCGATCTCGCTGAACAGCACCTCGAGGTCGACGACGACGCCGTTGCCGATCACCGGGATGCCGGGGTTCAGGATGCCGCTGGGCAGCAGGTGCAGCGCGTACTTCTCGCCGTTGACGACGAGGGTGTGGCCGGCGTTGTTGCCGCCGGAGTAGCGGACCGTGTAGTCGACCTGGTCGCCCAGCTGGTCGGTCGCCTTCCCCTTGCCCTCGTCACCCCACTGCGTGCCGATCACGACGATCCCAGGCATGCGTTGCCCCTTCTTGCAAAGCGAAAGCCCGGGCAAGGCTTGCCGGGCTCTTACCGGGTCAGCCTATCCGAAACGATGTTCGGACGCCGTGGGTCCCGCACGGCGGACCCCGGCCGCCGCGCTCACAGGGTCAGCGGACGGGTGCGGGCCAGCTCGACGTAGGCCTCCTCGGACGCCTCGAGCAGGAACAGCACGCAGCGCTCGTACTCGGCCTGCTCGCCGATCCGCCGCGCCGCGCAGGCCAGCGCCCAGAGCGCGCGCAGGAAGCCCTGGTTCGGCTCGTGCCCCCACGGGATCGGCCCCTTGCCCCGCCAACCGGCGCGACGGAGGGCGTCCAGCCCGCGGTGGTAGCCGGTGCGCGCGAAGGCGTACGCCGACAGGTCGCCCTGGGTGGTGTGCGCGCTCAGCGACCCCTCCGCGAGCAGCGCCCAGCCCAGCGACGAGGCGGGGTGGCGCGCGACGACGTCGAGGAAGGAGCCGTCGCCGAGGTTCACGATGTCGTCGAGGGCCTCGTCGGCCGGGAGCTCGGTGCGCCCGACGGGGGCGGCCAGCAGGAGGGTGCGCGCGTCACTCGACATGGGCGTCAGCCTAGTGGGGGCAAGATGGTTTCCATGGCTTCGGACGGGTCGGCGGGTTGGCGTCCGGGCGACCCCGAGTACCAACGCATCACGGTGGCGCTGTTCCTCGCCGGGCCCTGCTGGTGTTCGGCCCCCTCTCGGACGCCGTGGGTCGCCTCACCCTCATGCGCGCCACCCTGCTCGTGGCCGCCCTGGTCGCGATCGGGACGGCGGTCGCGCCGTCGTGGGGACTGCTGCTGGCGCTGCGCGCGGTGCTGGGGTTCGCGGTCGCCGGCCTCCCGGCGGTGGCCGCCGCCTACCTGCGGGAGGAGGTCGCCCCGACGTGGGCGTCCGCGGCGACGGGGCTCTACATCGGCGGCACGGCGCTGGGCGGCATCCGGCGCGGGGCTGAAGGACGGCGTCAGTACCGGGTGATGGTGTCGACGAGCACCTTCGCAGCGATCAGGTTGAGCCGCGGCTCGGCCTGGCGCAGCACCTTCATGGCGTAGACCGGGTCCGCCTCGGCGTCGACACCGGCCTCGTTCAGCACCCCGAGCGCCCACACCCGCGCCTTGCGGCCGGGGATGGGGGTGGCGGGCTCGTCGAAGATCTGCTCCAGCACCTCGGAGGCAGGGCGGGTCTGCCGCCTGCTGATCACGAGCAACAGCAGGAAGCCGAGGATCAGGACGAGGATCGCGATCTCTGCCGGTCCGAAGCGCATGTCCCCACGCTACAGGCCGCACGCGAGCAACCCAGGTTGACAACCACCCGTGTGTCAACCTAGGTTGACCATCATGACCCCCACGCCCGCTCCCGAGCCGGACGCCCGGCCGGAACCCCAGCCGGGACCCGACCGGGTGGCCCGCACGGCGTCCGACACCAGCGACCCGCTGCGCGCGCTGGCCGCGGTCTCCGCGCTCCGCCGCCTGGCCGACCAGCTCGAGCACCTGCAGGTGGAGGCCGCGCTGCGCCAGGGCCACGCGTGGCCCGAGATCGCGCAGGCGCTCGGCGTCACCCGCCAGGCCGTCCACAAGAAGCACGCCCGCCGCATCGCCCCCGACCTCCGCGAAAGGAACCCCCGATGAGCCGCACCCAGCTCTCCGCCCTCTGGACGACCGCCGCGTGGCGCGAGGCCGCCCGCGTCCGCGCGGCCGAGGTCGACGTCGAGCACCTGTACCTCGGGCTCATCGCCGTCGGCGGGGCCGCCGCCGCCCTGCTCGGCCGCCACGGGATCACGCTCGCCTCGGCCCGCGGCCGGGTGCGGGACGCCCTGGCCGAGGACCTCGCCACCCTCGGCATCGACGTCGCCGACCTGCCCTCCCCCATCCACTTCATGCAGATGGGCGACCCCGCCTGGCACGCCACCGCCCGGGCCGACGCCCTGCTCAAGTCGGTGACGCTCACCGACACCTACGCCGCCCTGGTCGCCCTGCTGCAGGAGCCGTCGGGCATCGTGCGGCGGCTCGTCCACGCCGACGGCGTCGTGCCGCAGGACCTCGTGCCCGAGCTCAAGGAGGGCGCCGACGACCCGTACGCGCCCGAGGCGGTCCCGGCCGACGACACCCTGCTGCCCCCGCCCAACCGCGGGCAGCGCGTGCGCCGCTACGTGTCCGCGCCGCCGGCGGACGTGGTGGCCGCGCTCGCCGACCCGGCCCTGCTGGCGCTGTGGGCCTTCGACCCGGTGAAGTCCCAGGTCTCCGAGGGCGGCCTGCGCAACCGGATCGAGAAGGGCGGCAGGTCCCTGACCGTGCGGCTCTCCTGCACCCGGACCACCGAGGCGGACGCCAAGGTCGTGACCTGGGTGCACACGGCCGAGGACACCAAGTACGCGGGCGAGACGCTCACCTACGACCGGTTCGAGGTGCGCCCGGCGCCCGGAGGGTCCGAGGTGACCCGCATCGCCGGACGCCGCACGTTCGGCCTGGTCGGCCGGGTGCTCGCCCCCGTGTACGACCTGTTCGGGTCGTGGGGCCTGCTGCACACCATGCAGGCCATCACGTTCGGGATCGCGGACCGGCAGCCCAGCTGAGAGGATCGACCCATGCCACGACCGCTGCGCCAGGAACCCTGCCTCTCGAAGTGCGACTGGGCACCCACCGGCGAGACGCGCGACGAGTACCTCGTCTTCGCGTGCGCGGGCTGCCGTTCGGAGTGGGTCCGCTCCGAGGGCTGGACGCCCCGCAACCTCGACGGCACCATCGCGGCCGAGGTCGTCGCCGAGCTCGCCCGCCGCTGACCGCCCCACCCGGTCCCTCCCGCACCAACCGGCCCCGGACGCGCGGACGCCGCGGGGCAGCTGAGCTGCACCCGCGGCGTCCGTGGTCGTCAGGCCGACTGGCTCACTTGCCGGAGGTCCCGACCGAGCCGAGGTCCTGGCAGGCCTGGACGATGCGCGCGGACATCGCGTTCTCGGCCTCCTTGCCCCAGGCGCGGGGGTCGTACTGCTTCTTGTTGCCGACGTCGCCGTCGATCTTCAGGACGCCGGCGTAGTTGGCGAGCATCCAGCCGGCCACCGGGCGGGTGAACGCGTACTGGGTGTCGGTGTCGACGTTCATCTTGATGACGCCGTAGGACACCGCGTCAGCGATGTCCTGCTCCGAGGAGCCCGAGCCACCGTGGAAGACGAGGTCGAACGGCTTGTCCTTGCCGTACTTGGCGGCCACGGCGTCCTGGATGTCCTTGAGGACCTCGGGGCGCAGCTTGACCGCACCCGGCTTGTACACGCCGTGCACGTTGCCGAAGGTGAAGGCGGCCATGTAGCGGCCCTTCTCGCCCAGGCCGAGGGCCTCGGCGGTGCGGATGCCGTCCTCGGGGGTGGTGTAGAGCTTCTCGTTGATCTCGTTGGCGACGCCGTCCTCCTCGCCACCGACGACGCCGATCTCGACCTCGAGGATCTGCTTGTTGTACTGGGTCAGCGCCAGCAGCTCCTCGCCGATCTTCAGGTTCTCGTCCATCGGCACGGCGGAGCCGTCCCACATGTGGGACTGGAACAGCGGGTCCTGGCCGTTGGCGACGCGCTGGCGGGAGATCTCCAGCAGCGGGCGGACGTAGGTGTCCAGCTTGTCCTTGGGGCAGTGGTCGGTGTGGATGGCCACGTTGATCGGGTACTTGGCGGCGACCACGTGCGCGAACTCGGCGAGCGCGACGGCGCCGGTCACCATGTCCTTGACGCCTTGGCCGGAGCCGTACTCGGCCCCACCCGTCGAGAACTGGATGATGCCGTCGCTACCGGCGTCCGCGAAGCCCTTGAGGGCCGCATTCAGGGTCTGCGACGAGGTCACGTTGATGGCCGGGTAGGCGAAGCCCTTCGACTTCGCACGGTCGATCATCTCGGCGTACACGTCGGGCGTTGCAATGGGCATCTGTCACTCCTTGGTGGGTGCTTCCTCGAACACCACCATTCAACCGCATATCCGCCGCGGACGCTCCCCCCACGGGGACTCTGGCCACCTCGCGGACGCGGAGGTTCAGGTGCTGGACACCCTGCTTCCGCGACAGCCGGCCGGGTCAGTTGTCGAGCGGCCGCAGGTCGACGTGGTGCCGGTCGCCCGACAGCGCACGCACGGCGTTGTCGACCGCGGACGGGGTGTGGCTGAGCCAATCGACGGGCACCTCTCGCCAGGCGCCGTTGGTCGCGACCACGACGAGGCGCCCCGATCCGCGCGACCCGCCGGGGACGGCGACGAGGTGGTCGACGTCCTCCCAGGCCAGGTAGTCGTCGAGGTAGAGCCCGCCCCGGCCGATGCCGAGGGCCAGTCCCTCGTGCAAGCGACCGATCGCCCGCTTCGCGAGCACCGACTGCACGATGGTGCGCACCAGCAGCGCGATGGAGATGGCGAGGCTGATGCCGAAGATCGTCCAGAACATGGTGTCGAGGTTGTCGCGGTTGAACCAGCCGATGACGCCCCAGATGACCAGGGACAGCACGATCCCGAAGATGCGGCCCTTGATGGCGCTGCGGAACTGCTGGTAGCGGGCGACCGCCGGCTCGGGGTCGAAGAACACCGGGAAGTCGAGCGCCTCGCGCGGTGGACGGGACCAGCCCTGGGCGGGGGCGCCGCCGGCGCCTGGGACGCCGACAGCCTGCACTCCGGGTGGGGGTGCAGGCTGCTGGCTCATGCGCTCCATGCTACTGAAGGGCGTCACTCGGCCCGGGCGACCCCCTCGGCCACGACGCCGCGCAGCGTGCGGCGGGTGACGAGCAGGCTCGACGCCACCGTCCCGACCCCGACCGCCAGCACCGCGAGCATCGTGCCCAGGGACACGGGGTCGAACGTTGAGTTTCCTACGTCGAGGGCTTGGGTTTCACGCGTCGAGGGCTCTCGCGTGCTGCAGCGACCAGTGGTACATGGCGATCGCGGCTGCGGCACCGGCGTTGAGCGAGCGGGTGGAGCCGTGCTGGGTGATCGCCACGAGCCGGTCGCAGGCCGCGACGACCTCGTCGGTCAGCCCGGGGCCCTCCGACCCGAAGACCAGGCAGCACGCCTCCGGGAGTTCGGCGGTCTCCAAGGGCACCGACCCGGGCAGGTTGTCGACGCCCACCAGCGCCACTCCGGCCGTCTCGGCCCAGGCCACGAACTCCTCCACGCTCGCGTGGTGGTGCACGTGCAGGTAGCGGTCGGTGACCATCGCCCCGCGCCGGTTCCAGCGCCGGCGTCCGAGGATGTGCACCCCGACCACGTTGAAGGCGTTCGCCGTCCGCACGACCGAACCGATGTTGAAGCCGTGCTCCCAGTTCTGGATCGCCACGTGCAGGGGCGCGCGCCGGGTGTCGAGGTCGGCCACGATCGCCTCGAGGCGCCAGTAGCGGTACTCGTCGAGCACGTTGCGGCGGTCGCCGGCGGCGAGCAGTTCGGGGTCGAGCCGCGGGTCGTCCGGCCAGGGCTGCGGGTGCGGCCCGACCCCGACCGACGGCGCGGTGGGGTCGGTCGGCTCGTCGTCCACGGCAACCGGTTCGGAGGCGTCCACGCGCCCACGGTAGCCTGATCGGCGGACCACGCCACCCACCGGAAGAGAAGCATGACGACCGACGAGACCCCCGTCCGCCCGGACGCCCCCGACGCGACCGACCTCCACGCCCCCGACAGCGTCGCCGCGTGGCTGGTCCGGCTGCTCAAGGGCATCGCGGTCGGGATCGGCTTCATCCTCCCCGGCCTGTCCGGCGGCGTGCTCGCGGTGATCTTCAAGATCTACGACCCGCTGATCAAGTTCCTGGCCAACCCGTTCAGGAACTTCTGGCGCCAGGTGAAGTACTTCCTGCCCGTGGGCATCGGCGGCATCATCGGCGTCGTCCTGTTCTCGATCGTCGTGGCCGCCGCGTTCGGCCGCTACGAGGCCGCGTTCGTGTGCCTGTTCATCGGCTTCGTCATAGGCACGTTCCCGAGCCTGTGGCGTCAGGCCGGGCTCAAGGGCCGCGCGGCGAAGCACTGGCTGATCCTGGCCGTTTCGGCCGCGGTCATCTTCGGGATCATGCTCGCCGGCGGCGGTCTCAACCTGCAGGTGCCGCCGAGCATCCCGGTGTGGCTCGGCTCCGGCGCCCTGATCGGCCTGGGCGTGATCGTCCCGGGCATGAGCCCCTCGAACTTCCTGATCTACTTCGGCCTCTACGACAAGATGGCCGAGGGCATCAAGGACTTCGACCCCACCGTCTTCATCCCGCTGTTCATCGGGCTGGCGCTGTGCGTGGTGCTGTTCGCCAAGGCCGCCAACTGGGCCTTCGAGAAGCACTACGCGGGCATGTACCACTTCATCCTGGGCATGGTCGCCGGCTCGTCGCTGGCGATCTTCCCGACAGTCGTGTTCGCGCCCGACGCGATCGAGAAGGCGGGCCTGGGCATGGGCGCCTTCCTCGCGTTCTGCGCGGTCATGCTCATCCTCGGCGTCATCGCCTCGTGGCTGTTCTCCAAGGTCGAGGACCGCTACTCCGGCGAGCGCGACGCCATCGACTCAGCGTCCTGACCCCTCCTCGGGTTCCTGCCCGGGTTCCTCGCGACCGGACGCCTCGGCGTCCGGTTCGTCGTCTGCCGGGGTCTGCGGGATCGGCAGTTCGGGGACGAAGTCGAGCTCGCGCCGCACGGCGATGTCGGCGACCAGGGCGGTGTCGAGCAGCCAGACCGCCCGCTGGAGGGCGCTGGTGTCGATGCCCTCGACGGACGCCGACCGCGGCCGGGTGACGTGCTCCACCTCGTCCTGCGCCATGGCGCGGCGCGCCACCTGCTCGGCCACGGCGTGGAGGCGTCCGGTCAGCTCGTCGCTGAGCATGGCCCGGCGCTTGCCCCGCTCGGACAGCTCCACGGCGAAGGCCTCGTGCGCGTCGATGGTGTCGGGGTCCTCGGCCAGGAGCATGGCGCTGGTGGCCCGCAGCAGGTGCAGTCCGCGGCCCAGGTCGCCCTCACCGAACTCCTGGACGGCCGCGCACAGGATCGGGTTGTCGCCCCGCTCGACCTGCGCGGCCAGCAGCGAGAGGTGGGCGGCCATCATGCGCTCCTTGGCGCGGTCGTGGCGCTCCTCGGGCGTGAGCACGAGCACGCCGGGGTCGATGTTGCTCCGGGACGCCGCCTCCAGCGCCTGCCCGGGCTCGGTCGGGCCGAGCGTGTCGCGCAGCGGGATCGCGCGGATCGCCACGGTCGCGAGCAGCACGACCACGGCCAGTCCGGGCAGCACGAGGTAGACGCTGTGCATCGCCCCGGCCAGCGACTCGCGCAGGACGGCGACCACGGCCTCCGGCATGCCCACCAGCGCGTTGGGGTCGAGCACGACGTTGGGGTCGAGGCCCCCGGCCGGGATCTGGGCCTGCGCCTCGGGGGTCATGTTCGTGCGCAGCCCGTTGACCAGCTGGGTCGTCATCAGCGTGCCCGCGACGGCGGTGCCGAGCGTGTTCGCGACGCTGCGGAAGAACTGCAGCGACGAGGTGGCGGGGCCGAGGTCGCGGCGCTGCACCGCGTTCTGCACGACGAGGGTGTAGATCTGGAACGACATGCCCGTGCCGAGGCCGAACAGGGTGGTCCACAGCGTCAGCTCCCACGGCGTGGAGTGGGCGCCCAGGCGCAGCATCAGCACCGACGCGATCGCCATGAGCGTGACGCCGACGACGGCGAACGACTTGTAGCGGCCGGTGCGGGTGGTCAGCTGGCCGATCACGATGCCCATCAGGAACAGGCCGACGTTCATCGGGATGAGGATCAGGCCGGACTCGGTCGCCGAGACCCCGAGGACGCCCTGGGCGTAGACCGGCGTGTAGATGATCAGCGTGATCAGCGCCATGTTCATGAAGCAGGACGCGATCACCGACCAGGTGAAGATCGAGTTGCGGAACAGATACATCGGCACGATCGGCTCGGCCGCGCGACGCTCGATGAACACGAACAGCACCAGCACCACGGCCCCGACCGCCAACAGGCCGAGGACGAGCGGGTCGGCCCACCCCCGCGTCCCGCCGAGGCTGATGCCGAGAAGCGCGGACGTGACGCCCACGGTCATCGCGGCGATGCCGGCGTGGTCGACGGTCCGGGGGATGTCGATCTCGGGCACCTTCATGAACCGGATCACCAGGAACAGGGCGACCAGCCCGACGGGCAGGTTGACGTAGAACAGCCAACGCCAGCTCGCGGCGTCCGTGATCGCACCGCCGATGAGCGGGCCCGCGACCTGCGAGGCCCCCATCAGCGCGCCCATGTAGCCCGCGTACTTGCCGCGCTGCCGGGGCGGGATCACGTCGCCCAGGATGGTCTGCGACAGCGGCATCAGGATGCCCATCGCGACGCCCTGGACCGCGCGGGCCGCGACCAGGAAGGTGAAGCTCGTCGCGAGGCCGGACAGGGCCGAACCGATCATGAACAGGACCAGGCCGAGCACGTAGAACCGGCGCCGGCCGAACATGTCGGCGAGCTTGCCGCTGATCGGGGTGACGATCGCCGAGACGAGCATGACGATGGTCGAGAGCCACGAGTAGTACTCGACGCCGCCGAGGTCGGAGATGATGCGCGGGATGGCGGGGCTGACGATCGTCTGGCTGATCGAGGACGTGAACATGCCGATCATCAGCCCGAAGTAGATCCAGCGGATCCTGGCGAAGTCGAACTGGTCCGGCGGCTGCGTCACCCTCCGCACCCTACTTCGCGGACAGACGCCTTTTCTGCGTCACCGCCTGTCAGCGCTAGCATGCGCCCATGACCGAGGCCCACCCCACCCCCCACGACGAGCTCGTGGCGGCGTTGGTCTCCCAGGTGCAGGTGCTGGCATTGGCGTCCGACCGGATCGGTGCGTTGTTCGCGGGCCAGCACCACCTCCACACCACCGACTTCCGCGCGCTGACCGCGATCTACCGCGCCGAGCGGGTGGGGCGTCCCCTCACCGCCCGCCAGCTCGCCGACCAGCTGCAGATCTCCCCCGGGGCCGTCACCTACCTCGTCGACCGGCTCGCCGCCTCCGGGCACGTCTTCCGCGACGCCGACCCCACCGACCGCCGCCGCGTGCTGCTGCGCATCGGCGAGCACGGGCGCGAGGTCGCGTTCGCGTTCTTTGGGCCGCTCGGCCAGGCACACGCCGACGCGATGGCGAACTACTCCGACGCCGACCTCCAGGTCTGCCTGCGCTTCCTCGAGGACGTGAACGCCGGCCTGCGGGAGTTCGACGAGGGCCTGCGCACAGGCGAATAGTTCAGTCATTGAATCTTCGTGCTACCGTGTGAGACCGTGAGCACGAGCACCCCGCGCCGGTGGGGCGTCGCCGTGGCCCTCTACCTGCTGGGCATCTTCATGGGCGCCATCGACACCGGCATCATCACCCCGGCACGCACCGTCATCCAGTCCCAGCTCGGCGTCGACGAGGCCACCGGCATCTGGATGATCACCATCTACACGCTGGCCTACGCCGCCGCGATCCCGGTCATGGGCAAGCTGGCCGACCGCAACGGCCGCAAGCCCATCTACCTGCTGTCGATCGTCCTGTTCGGCGTCGGCTCCCTGCTGTGCGGGCTCAGCCAGGACGTGGGCTCCTACGAGATGCTCATCGCCTCGCGCGCCATCCAGGCGATCGGCGCCGGCGGCATCCTCCCCATCGCGACCGCCGACATCGGCACCGCGGTCCCCCGCGAGAAGCGCGGCATGGCGCTGGGCCTGGTGGGCGCGGTGTACGGCATCGCCAACGTCTTCGGCGCCTCGGCGGGCTCGCTGGTGCTCGACATCGCCGGCGCCGAGAACTGGCAGTGGATCTTCTACATCAACGTGCCCATCTCGATCGCGATCATCGTGGCCGGCGTCCTGTGGCTGCCCAACCGTCGCGCCGACGAGGTCGCCCCCATCGACGTGTGGGGCTCGCTGGTGCTGGTGACGATGATCCTGTCGCTGCTGTGGGGGGCCCGGAACCTCGACTTCTTCGACCTCGGTGCCTCGATCACCTCCCTGGAGGTCTGGCCGTGGCTGGCCCTGTTCCTCGTGCTCATCCCGGTGTTCGTCCTGGTCGAGCGGCGGGCGGCCGATCCCGTGATGAACCTGGGCTACTTCTCCAACCGCGGGATCGCCCTGACGCTGGTGCTGTCGCTGCTGTCCGGCGTGATCCTCATGGGCGTGGTGTTCGTGCCGCAGTTCGCGGAGAACTCGCTCAAGTTGCCGGCCGGGTCGGGCGGCTACCTCGTCATCGCGCTCGGGCTCGCGTCGGGCGTCGGCGCGCCCATGTCCGGACGCCTCACCGACAAGTACGGACCCCGCGTGGTGCTGGGGCTCGGCGCCGGCATCTCGCTGCTGGCCGCGATCGTGATCATCCTGTGGGCCATCCCGCAGCCGTCGATGGCGTCGGTGCTCACCGGCCTGATCGGGCTGGGCCTCGGCCTCGGCTTCATCGTCGGCTCGCCGCTGAACTACATGATGCTCGAGCGCGTGCCCGACGAGGAGTCCAGCTCCGCGCTCGGCACCCTGTCCCTGGTGCGCGCCATCGGCACCACGCTCGCGCCGGCCCTCATGGTGGGCTTCCTGGCCAACGCCGGCACCACGATGCAGGACCGGATCATGGAGCAACTGCCCGACACGGTCGCCGCGCCCGCCCTGCCGCACGCCGCCGAGCTGAAGGCCACCCTCGAGAAGTGGAAGGCCGACCCCGAACTGGCCGACAGGATCCCCGCCTTCGACACCAGCTACCTCGACCGCACCGAGATCGACCTGTCGGAGATGTCCTCCGGCGGCGGCGACCTGCCCGACGACCTCGTCGACCTCCTGCGCACCGCCGACGTCACGAACATCACCGAGCGCAGCAAGCTCGTCGCCGAGCGCATGTTCGCCGACGAGACCCCGACCCGGGTCGCCGAGATCCAGGGCGGTGTGCAGTCGGGCATCGACGGGCTGAGGAGCGCGCTGGGCGAGCTCGACCAGGGCGAGGGCGAGATGACCTCGGGCCTGGCCGAGATGGACTCCGGCCTCGCCGAGATGGACACCGGCCTGGTCGACATGACCCGCGCCCGCGCCGAGATGACCGACGGACTGGAGGGCATGGACCGCGGCCTGCTCGAGATGGGCCGCGCCCTGAGCGGCATCGGCGACGGGATCGCCGGCATGCGCGAGGGCCTCGCCGGCCTCGGGCAGGCGATCACCGGCATGGG
Organism: Propioniciclava sp. MC1595; assembly: GCF_017569205.1. Classification (GTDB taxonomy): domain Bacteria; phylum Actinomycetota; class Actinomycetes; order Propionibacteriales; family Propionibacteriaceae; genus Propioniciclava. The sequence continues at coordinate 913,627 of NZ_CP071870.1, read as the reverse complement.
CACCGGCCTGTCCCAGCTGCGCACCGCGATCACCCAGATCGAGCGCGCCCTGGCCGCCATCCCGCCGGTGCCCCCCGGCCCGGATCCGACGACCCCGACCACGACCGAGCCGACCCCGACGCCCGATCCGACCGCGACCCCGACACCCGATCCGACGGCCACGCCGACCCCGGACCCCACCGCGACCCCCACCCCGGATCCCAGCGCCAGCCCGGAGCCGACACCCGAGCCCACGGCGTCCCCGACCCCTTCGCCGGAACCCACCGCGACGCCCGAGCCCACGGCGTCCGCCACGCCCGGGCCGACGGCCAGCCCTGACCCGACGGTCTCGCCCGAGCCGACGCCGGCGGTCGCCGACGCGGTCGGCTTCGCCGCGCCGATGGGTCCGCCGCCGGGCGTGGTCCCGCCGGGCGGCATGCCCTCCCGGGACGCCCTGCTTGCCCAGCTGGGCCAGCTGCGCGCCACCGAGGCCGCGCTGTCGGCCCAGCGGCAGGAGGCCGTGACCCAGCGGGACGCGCTGGCGGCCCAGCTCGCCACGACGCTCTCGCAGCGCGAGGACCTGGCGACCCAGCGGGCCGCCCTGCAGGAGGGCCGCACCAAGCTGGCCGACGCGCGGGCCGAGCTCGAGGCCGGTCAGGAGGAGCTCATGGGCGGGCGTTCGGAGCTGGCCCAGGCCCGCAGCGAGCTCGAGGCGGCCCGCGAGGACCTGCGCAGCGGACGCGCCGAGATGGTGACGACGCTCGGGCAGCTGCAGGAGCTGCACGACGCGGTCCCGGGCGCGTTCGAGGCGTCGAAGGCCGACTACCTGGCCGAGATCGACGCCCGGGGCCCCCGGATCGAGGCGGCCTTCCAGGGCGGCCTGAACGCCGGGTTCCGCGACCTGTACATCCTGTTCGCGGGCGCCTGCGCCCTCACCCTGGGCGTCCTGCTGCTGGTCGGACGCGGCCCGCACCACCCGGCCGCCCCGCCGACAGCCACCGTTCCCGACGACGCGGCGTAGCACGAGGCCCCGCCCACCTGGTGGTGGGCGGGGCCTCTGCCTTGGTTCAGCGACCGATCACTGGCGGCCGTAGGACGGCGGCTCGTACGGGCCGTCCTGGCTCTGCGGGGGCTCGGCGGGCTGCTGCTGGGGCTGGGCCTGCTGGCCGAAGTCGATGCCCGGCTGCTCGCGGTAGGCCTGCGGGTTGGGCAGCTCGTTGGGGTTCGACGCCTCCACCGACGCGGGGCCGGCCTGGCGCTGCGGCTCGGGGGCGTCGCCACGGTAGGAGATCTCGCCGAAGCTCACGTCGGGGGCGCGACGCACCTCGGCGTCGTTGACCTCGAAGTAGGTGGCCTTCTCGAAGTTGAACGAGCTCGCGATGAAGTTGGTCGGGACCGACTCGATGCGCGTGTTGTAGTTGCGCACGTTCGCGTTGTAGTAGCGGCGGCCCGCGGCGATCCGGTCCTCCGTCTCGGCGAGCTGGCGCTGCAGCTCGAGGAAGTTCTGGTTGCTCTTGAGCTCGGGGTAGGCCTCGACCTGCACCATCAGGCCACGGACCTGCTGGGTCAGCTGCTCCTCCACCGCGGCCCGCTCGGCCGACGGGGCGTCACCGCGCTCGGCGGACGACAGCTGCTGGGCCTGCTGGCGCAGCCGCACGATGCCCTCGAGCGTGTTGCGCTCGTGGCCCGCGAAGGCACGCACGGTCTCGACCAGGTTCGGGATCAGCTCGTAGCGCCGGTTCAGTTCGACATCGACCTGGCGCCACGACTCCTGGATGAGGTTGCGCTGCTTGACGAAGCCGTTGTACGCGCCCACGGCCCAGGCGATGCCGCCGACCACGACGAGCAGGACGATGATCAGGGGGATCGCGATCCATTCCATGCCCGAAAGAGTAGCGGGCGATCACGACAAACCGAGGTCTTCCAACCCGACGGCGTAGCGATAGGGCAGGCCGGCGGACTCGATCTTCTCCCGGACGCCGGTGTTGCGGTCCACGATCGTGACCACGCCGGCGACGATCCCGCCGGCCTCCTGGACGGCCTCGACGGCCTGCATGACCGACCCACCGGTGGTCGAGGTGTCCTCCACGACGAGCACCCGGCGACCGGCCACCTCGGTGCCCTCGATGCGGCGCTGCAGCCCGTGCGCCTTCGACTCCTTGCGCACGACGAACGCGTCGAGGCGCTCCCCCGCCGCGGCCGCCGCGTGCAGCATGGCCACCGCCACCGGGTCGGCACCGAGGGTGAGCCCGCCGGCGGCCTCGAAGTCCCAGTCGGCGGTCAGCTCGCGCATCACGCGGCCCACGACCGGCGCGGCAGCCCCGTCGAGCGTGACCCGGCGCAGGTCGACGTAGTAGTCGGCCTCCTTGCCCGAGGCCAGCGTGACCTTCCCGTGCACCACGGCGAGGTCGAGGATGTGCTTGATCAGGTCTTCGCGGTCGGCCATGACCCGAAGCCTAGGGGCAGGGCGCCGCACCCGCGGCGTCCGTTCACTTGGACCGGGTGTCGACGAGCTTGCCGAACGCGATGGTGCGGTCGGGCGAGCGAAACAGGTCCTGGCACGTCGTGAGCGTGATCAGCGCCTCGGTCGGCCGCACCTCGGGCTGGCCGGGCACGGGCTGGATCACCCAGGTGTCGGTGTCCTTGACCGTCATCTCGGCCGGGTTATTGGTCAGCTCGTAGGTGTACACGGCGTCGCGGGTCTCGACGACGACCTGGTCGCCGGCCACGAGATCCATGATCGGCGCGAACGGGCCGGTCGCACCGCGGTGACCCGCGACGGCGAAGTTGCCCACCTCGCCCGGCGCGGCCGTGCCGTCGTACCAGCCCAGGCCCTTCTTCAGGGTGGGCTGGTCGGTGCCGGCCAGCACCGGCTGTTCGAAGGCGTCCCCGAACTTCGGGATGCGCAGCAGCGCCACGGCGTCCCCCGGCACCGGCCGCGCCGGCTCGCCGCTCTCGGACGCCGCGGGCTCGACCTCCCACGCCTGCCGCAGGTCGGACGCCTCGGCCGCGGCCACGTGCGGATCGACGAGCGGATTCCAGAACAGGTCGTAGCTGGACCAGCCGAGTGCCCCGAGCCCGACCACGAGCAGGACCACCCCCGCGATGGTGAGGCCACGTCCGCCGCGGCGCTTGTCGGCCAGCGCTCGGCGAGGGGTGGCGTCCGCGGTCATGGGGTCCATTGTGTCAGGGGGCGGGAGTTCGTTCATCGGAGTCAGCATCGCCGTCGGGCCATCGATCCGTCGCGCGGGCCTGGCTCAGGATGGCGTCCACGTCGGCGTCCTCCAGGATGAACGGGCGCAGCAGCGCCCGGACGAAGGGGCACCTTCGTCCCGACACCGTTGCAGCAGCTCAGGGTCCCGGGCGAGGTTCCGGACGACGACCTCCTGCTCAGGCCGGCCCCGCCAGCGCAACCAACGCTCCCCGTTAGATGGGGCGCCCGACCCGGGGCGACGTGGACGCCTTCGCTCCAGTTCCTGCAATGCCGCCACGTGGAGGTCGATCACCGTCGGGGACTGCCACACCAAGGAGTCGTTCGGCTCGTGGGCGAACCTGGCCTCGTGCAGGGCCTTCGCCAAGGCGGTCAACTCCGCTGCGGACCACCCCGCAAAGCTGGTCATGTCGAGTACCCGTTCCCTCATGACGCATCTCGATCCGCTCGCGCGTGCCTCGCTTGGACCTCCACCACGAAGGGATCCGTCCCGAGCAGGTCGACCAACAGCACGTCACCGCGGGTTGGGTTGAGGACCACGAAGCCTTCCCGGTTCCACGTGGTGAGCACCGACACCAGCGCAGGCTGAAGTGGCGCGACCAGAGTCAGGACGCCCACCTGTGGCTGTGGCCCAGGCAGGATCCACAGCTCGTCGCCAGGCTGACCCGCCGCGGTCGCAAGGTGGTCGGCGACTGAACTCGCACTCGTGAAGGTCCTCCGCTCGGGCTCGGCGCCACTCGCGGCTCCCCACGCTGCGAGGATCGCGCGGATCTTTGCGTCCGACGCAGGCGGCGTCTCCACCATGGGGGCGTCCGGGAGGTCGGCGAGCACTCCGGCGAGTTCGTCGCGCCACGGCTTCGCTTCGCGTTCGGCAAGCAGGAAACGCAAGCGTTCGGTGGTCGCCATGGTCAATCCTTCGGTACACCAGCGGTCGTGGGGTTACGTCCGCGGGGTCCCGTGGGGGTGGGACGCCGCCCACGCTACTACCCCCGAACGACGATTCCAGCGGTATCCACAGGCAGTGTTTTCGCGACGCCCAGAAGCTCGCGGGCCCACGCGAGACCGCTGCGCGCATCGCCTCCCCCGTCGTGTGCTTACGTAGTCGTCGCCGGGCTGAGGCGTCATCCGAACAGCTCGCGCGACCTGGTCTTCCGCAACTCGTCCAACCGACGTTCGGTGTCCGGCCACTGCTCTGGCGAGAACAGGGTCTCGAGCTCAGCCAAGTGCTCACCCAGGAACGCGGCGTAGGCCCCATCCAGCTGCCCCGAGCGTTCGCGTTGCCCGGTGAAGAGCCGACGGATGAGGTCGACCGAGTACCAGCGTCGCCTGCACTCGACAGGCTGCAGTTCGAGGCTGAGCCCGCCCTTCTCCCGGGCGAACCGCCACCGGAGCGGGGGCTGCTCCAGCACCAGAAACGCATTGCCGCGCTCGTCGTCCGCGCGGAGCGCGTCGGCGACCGCGGCACGACCTGTCCGTAGGAACGGCATGTGCGCGTCGATGAAGGCGGTGATCGACGGCGCGGTCCCGTGCTGCACAGTCATCCTCCCTCCCAGCCCAGCAGCACCCTCTACGTAGGCAGAGGCAGTGCCCACCTCCGAACGGGCAGGGATGTGACGTCGTCAGTCTGGGTCGACCACCCACGAGGTGATTCCCGGCGCGATGGTCACGCCGGGAACAACAGCCCAGTCAGGCGGCCCCGGGATGATCGGGTCCACGACGCCCACATCCTCGGCGGCGAGCCACACCTCACCGCCCTCGTCACACATGAACACCACGACCCCCACACTCCGTCATGAGCAGACGGACGACTCCTTGGTCAATGGACGGACACTCCAGCATCAGCCACCTCCCATGGCAATACCCGCAACCGAGAGCGACGTGATCACGTTGTTCCCTTCGGTGACAACGTGCACCACCTGGACGGACGGGTTGCCGTGCGCCCCACCGACGGTACCCACGGCGCACGAGGGGTCACAGGATCCCGCCTACGAACCGTACGCGAATGCGGCCCACGAGCGACGCGTCCGACATGACCTCAAACCACGTGTAGTCGAAGACGCGAACCTCGACGACAGCATCGCCGAGGTCCGCACCCTCCGGATCCTCGGTCCACACGCCTCCTTCACGGAAGCGCGGTGTCGGAACCCCGCTCTCCACGCCGAGAAACACCCCGGAGTCGAACTGCTCCACTTCTGGCAGCAGCGCGAGCAACTGCTCCGTGGTGCCCACCAAGCGCGGCTCTGCACCCGTACGAGGTAACGAGCTACTGCCAACGAACCGACAGTCCGACACCCACCACACCAAGTCTGGTCGCGGCTCACCCAGGCACGCCACGATCAAGGCTGCCTGGTCGCCCGTCCCGACCACGGAGGCACCGGGGAACGCGTCCAACGACAACTCGACTGATTCAGGAGTGCCCATGGCTGCCTGCCGTTGGGTCAAGGACATCCCGATCACTTCCAACGTACGTAGAGTCGTTGCCACCATCACACCCCTGTCTCGCTGACGACCGCCCGACCGGCCTCCACGACAACGTGGTCGCCGGGGTCAACTGCCCTGACCCCACCCGCAACGTTCAGCAACTGGATACCGCCGCCGATCAGCTCCATCACGAGACAACCGTCCTCGTGGATGTGCACAACTTCACCGGCGAGCACCAGACCCGACTCCGGCCGCAGGATTGGCGCTCCGCTGCGTCTCGGCCGGATGTCCGCCCACGACACAGGGTCGACGTCGAGTTCCACGTCCGTCTTCTGCCCGGCTACAGCTCCGGGCCAGATGACCCACCCACGCACGCCCTCCGACTCGACGAGAACCGACTCGACGAGAACATTGTCCATGGCCACCGTAACCTCCTTGTGGGCGGCCAGTTGATCTCCTCTCTGGCGGTCACGTGATCTCCCGTTTCGTGGCCAGCTGATCTCCCTGCCGTGTTGGGGTCGACGGCGTGTCGGCCCTCACCGATGGTGTGTGTCCGGATAGCCCTGCGGTGCTGACTGCACTGGGGAAGGGGCCCGGCGACACCGTGAAGAAGAACGGCACACAGACAATGGAAATCTTGGAAGCATTCGACAAGACGAAGAGCGCGCACAGCGCTGCGAAGTTGGCCGGTTGTGACCCGAAGACGGTCCGCCGGTTGGTGGCCCGCCGGGAGGCCGGGTTGGGCGTGGACGCGCCGATCGAGCGGCCCCGTCTGGTGGACGGGCACACCGACCTGATAATGCAGTTGGTCAACGGCTCCGACGGCACGATCCGTGCCGATGTGGCGCACGAGAAGCTGGTGGCGTGCGGCTATGAGGGATCGGAGCGGACGACGCGGCGGGCGGTCGCGGCAGCGAAGGCCGGCTGGCGCCTCGAGCACGCCCGTTCGAACCGGCCCTGGATCACGGTGCCGGGGATGTGGTGCCAGATCGACTGGGGTGACGGGCCCAAGGTCCGCGACCTGAACGGCCGGCTCCGGGCGACGGTGTTGTTCGTGGCGTGGGTGGCCTGGTCACGGTTCCGGGTGGTGATCCCGTGCTGGGACCAGACGTCGGAGTCGTTGGCGACGTGTCTGGACTCGATGTTCCGGTTGATCGGCGGCGTCACCGATTACGTGTTGACCGACAACGCCAAGACGGTCACCGTGCAACACATCGCGGGGGTGCCGGTCCGGCACCCGTTGATGGTCGACCTCGGCCGGCACTACGGCACCACGGTCCACACGTGCGTGCCCTACGACCCGCAGTCCAAGGGTGGGGTGGAGTCGTCGGTGAAGATCGCGAAGGCGGACCTGTTACCGAAGAAGACGAACCTGCGTGAGGAGTACGAGTCGATGGACGAGCTCGCCCAGGCGTGTGGGGAGTTCATGGGCAAGGTCAACGGCCGGGTCCACCAGGCCACCCGCCGCCGCCCCGACGAAGCCCTCGTGGTGGAGCGCGGGTTCCTGCACCCGGTCCCGACCGAACCCCACACGACAGCCCTCGGACAAGCCCGGATCGTCGCCGCGGACCAGACGGTGTCGTTCGGGTCGGTGCGTTACTCGGTGCCGCCGAAGCTGCAGGGCGCCCGCGTGTGGGTCACCGTGCAGGGCGACGAGGTCGTCATCCGGGCAGACGCCCGCCGGCTCGCCGTGGTCCCCGACTGGGCTCAGGGTCGGGGCTTGGTCGAGGTCGCCCGGCACCGGACATCGACGCCGGGGAACCCGCGGATCAACCTGGCGCATTACCCCGACCATCCCCAGAACCCCGACGGCACCCCCGCCACCCCGAAACCACGCGCCGGGTCACTGCTGGAACAGGTGTTCCTGTCGATCGGGCCGGCGGCGGAGTTGTGGCTGATCGCCGCCTGCGCCCACGGCGTGGAACGTATCGAGTCGAAGATGCGCGCCATCGTCGACCTCGCCGCGTTGCGGGGCAGCCCCCTGGCCTGCCAAGCCCTCGAAACGGCCGTCCAGGCCGGCCGCTACGGCTGGGGTGACGTCGAATCGATCGCCGAGTTCATCGCCACCACCGGCCACCACCACGACCCGATGGTGATCGCCGGCGAGCACGCCTCGACCCAACCCGGGACCGGCGGGTGGGCCGGGTTCACGAACACGACCCCGACAGGAGCCAGCCGATGATCACCGACACCACCGCACCAGCCCTGCCCGAGGCGTTGGATGCCGCCCTGCGCCGGATGCGCTTGCCGTACCTGCGTCAGGCTGCCCCCGACGTCCTCGCCACCGCCCGCGCCCAACGCTGGGACCCCGCCGAGGTCGTCCGCGTGCTGCTCGCCGAAGAGATCCGCGGCCGCGACCAGGCCACCCGCACCAGCCGCCGCAAACTGGCCGGCCTGCCCGCCGGGAAGACGTTCCAAGCCTGGCGGGAGTCCGATTCGTCCATCCCGCCGGCGACCCAAAGCGGGCTGGCGACCTTGGAATGGATCGGTCGGCACGAGAACCTGGCCATCGCCGGCCCGTCCGGGACCGGGAAGACCCACTTCGTGGAAGCCCTCGCCCACAAGGCCATCGACCATGACCTGAAGGTCGCTTGGTTTACCCTGGAATCGTTGACCGCCCAGATCACCAGGGCGAACGCCGACGGCAGCATCGCCCGCACCGTCGCCCGGATCACCCGCGCCGATCTGGTGGTCATCGATGACATAGGCATGCTTCCCGCAGGGCAGGCCGCCGCCGAAGCGTTCTACCGAGTCGTCGAGGCCGCCTACGAACGCCGCTCGATCGCCGTCACCAGCAACATCCACCCCTCCGGGTTCGACGCCCTCATGCCCAAAACGCTGGCCACCGCCGCCGTCGACCGACTCCTCCACCACGCCCACGTCATCATCACCGAGGGCAACTCACTCCGACTGTCCGACGCCGTCGCCGGAAGGGGCGTGATGCCCCTGACCTAAACCCCCGGCAGGGAGATCAGCTGGCCACCAACAAGGACATCACGTGACCGTCTACGAGGAGATCACGTGACCGCCCACAGGGAAGTCCCACTGGCCATTGACAAACATCACCTCGTGGCAGCCCATGCTTCGCTAGCAACAGCATCAGATCACTACCTTTCGTCGTTCGACTGTTCACTCAACCGCGAGCCCGGCTTGACGCCAGCGCCGGTCCACCGCTGACTCGGCAATGCACTCCTCGAAGGCAGCCCAACGGAAGCCCTCCCGCCTTCCAGGAGCACGCGGCCCGAACGCGCGATTCACGCTCCTCAGCCTGCGCGATTTCCCGAGGCCGGGGCGATCGAACCCGCCGACGTCGGCGTGCACAATCTCCGGCGACGCTTCTCGGTTCATGGTGAGTTCCCGTCATCCTCACCCACCTCCGAAATGTCCGGGTCCTCGGACCAAAGGAAAATATCCATCACAGACCTTGAGACGGCTTCAGCCACAACGATGTGAGCCTGTCGCCTTCGATGCCCAACAGCGTGCCGTCGGCCACCTCAACCTGAACGCCATCGCCTGCCCAGTCCAGGGGATACACGTGCACCCAGCCTGACACCGGGGACTGTCCGACGAACGGTGTAACTGACCATTCTTGTTGTGTGGACTACTGCTAGTTGTCTTCGGCGGCCGGCATGCGGTCGGCGAAGGTGATGGCGAATGCGTTCAACGCTGGCTTCCAGCGTGTAACCCATCGTGTCTGACCGGTGCCCTTGGGGTCCAGACTCCGGGTGACCAGGTAGAGGGTCTTCATGGCGGCCTGCTCGTTGGGGAAGTGCCCGCGGGCGCGGACGGCACGCCGGAAGCGGGCGTTCAACGACTCGATCGCGTTCGTCGAACACAGCACGCGTCTGATCTCGACGTCGTAGGCGAGGAACGGGGTGAACTCCTCCCAGGCGTTCAGCCACAGGCCTTTGATGGCGGGGTAGGCGCGGCCCCACTTGTCGAGGAACTCGTCGCGGGCCCGGACCGCGTCGGCGATCGTGGCGGCGGTGTAGACGGGTTTCAGCTCGCGGCTGATCTGGTCCCAGTACTTTCGTGAGGCGTACCGGAACGTGTTGCGGATCAGGTGGATGATGCAGGTCTGCACGATCGCCTTGGGGAACGCGGCGGCGACACTGTCGGGGAGCCCTTTGAGCCCGTCACAGACGATGAAGAACACGTCCCGCACGCCGCGGTTGCGGAGCTCGGTGAGCACGTTGAGCCAGTACTTGGGCGACTCGCCGTCCCCGTTGCCGCCGGCCCAGATCCCGAGGATGTCCTTGTGACCGTCCAGATCGACGCCGATTGCGGCGTAGAACGGCTGGTTGGCGACCTGGCCGTCCCTCACTTTGACCATGATCGCGTCGATGAAGATCGCGGCGTAGACCTTCTCCAGGGGGCGGGCCCCCCACGCCTGCATCTCCTCGACGATCTTGTCGGTGATCCGGCTGATCGTGTCCTTGCCCACGTTCGCCCCGTACACCTCGAACAGGTGCGCCGAGATCTCCCCGGTGGTCAACCCCTTCGCGTACAGGCTGATCACCAGCGTGTCCAGATCGGTCAGCCGGCGCTGCCGCTTGGCGACAATCACAGGTTCGAAGCTGCCCTCCCGGTCCCGGGGAACGTTGATCACGACCTCGCCCGAGGTGTCGGTCACCACCGTCTTCGACCGGTAGCCGTTGCGCGAATTCGCGCCGTTGCGGCCGGCCGGGTCGTGCTTGTCGCAGCCGAGGTGGTCGACCAGCTCCTCCTCCAGGGCGGACTCGATCACGGTCTTGGTCAACTGCTTCAGCAAGCCGCCCGGGCCGGTCAGATCCCCGCCCGCGCCGCGGGTCCGGCGGACCAGCCCGCGCAGCACCTCGGCCTCCTGACGTGACAACACGACCGGCTCGGCCGGCTCGGCCGGCTCGCCTCCCGCGACGAGTCGTGGTGGCTGATCCCCCCACGAACGCCGCTGCCATCGCTTGCTCTTCCTCGTGTGGCTCCACGACCACCAGTGTTTCGGTCATCATGACCCCCTCCTGCCCAACCGGGCCGTAGGGCCAGTTACACCGTTCCTGCGATAGACCCTCGTCGTCGGCGAGGGCGCTCAGGATGGGTTGGATAGAGCACCACACTGTCTTCCATGCCACCCCGAGTTGGCGGGCCAAGCCGTGGATGGAGGCGTGTTCGCGGCGGAGTTGCTCGATCACCCACCGGCACGCCCGCGTGGTCAACAACGCCCGCGGGCGGGCGACCTCCTCGTCCTGCTCGGTGAACACCCGGGTCGCACACGCAGGCTCCACGCACCGCCACGTCCGCTTGCGCCACCGCAGTCGAGTCGGCCGCGCGAAACACGGGATGTCGACCAGGGTCGTCGTTCGCCGGCCGTGGCTCTCGGCGACCACCCCGCACGACGGGCAACCAACCGTGGTGGATGCCGACTCCATCGTCACCACCAGCACGTCGTGGGCCTTCTCGACGTCGACCACGTGCAGGCCCTCCAGACCGACGAGCAAGTCGCAGTGGTCGCAGTACGAAGGGGTCGTGGCAGCGCAGCAGCACCCCGTAGGCTCGGACACGTCGAGGCCTTCCGGTCAGGTTGAACAGACGCTTCCGATCCTGAAGGCCTCGACCCCCAACCACCCTCACCCGCTCTCCGGCGTGTCGCGCTCACCCCCACCCCAAGGTTGAAGAGCCACTAAAAGTGTGCAAGTCAGGTCGTAGTCGGCCTCCACCAAAACCTGCGCCATGATGGGGGGCACCACCTCAGCTATGACAGCGTGCGGCATCCCGCCCAGAAGCCTACGGGCGATCCCCGCATGACGATGAGACAGTGCGCGATCAACGATCTCCGGACACAATGACCGCGTGTAATCCCAGGGAAGTGATCCCAAAATCCACACGCATCAGTCCGATGAATATCGTGCAGGGCGCCCCTCAAAGATTCGGTGAGATCCTCATCGCTCGCCCCATTTGCCAATCCTGTAATGAAGCGCACCCTTAGTCAACGGAAGAATCCCAATTACTCCAGCTCATTTCCGTTCCTCATGGCCAACCTGCTCGCCCTCCCGGGACCCGCCCAGTGCCCAAGGCACCGCTCCCTCATCGTCGGAAAAGACCTCCACCCAGCGGCCATCCGACAGTATGAGGGTCGGATCCGATCGCAGCCCCAACCCCTGCCGATCGCAGCCCACGATGGAGACCCCGATCAGGGAGTCAACCAACTCGGTCGCCTCCACCATGCCGCCCGAGAATGCAAACGTCCGATCGGCTGCAAGGACCCGCCATGAAGCGTTGATGGTCAGCCCCCATCCCCGCCCGCCCAAGCGAAGCACCGGGTCGTCGAACCGCGCCTCCTCGACGAGCAGTGGCCCGCGTTCGGCCAGCCACTCCGTGAGTTGCTCGGTCGTCACCTGACATCCCCTCCCGTCGCCGCGTATCGAGCCTCTCGCCAGCACGCGTTCTCGTCTTTCATGTCAGATCCATGCCGGATCGGACGGCGACCCCACGAACGTGTTGCCAGGCACGCTCAGGACCCACGGGTCCGTGTGATGATCCGAGAAGACCTCGAGGCGGCGCCCGTCGGACAGGACCAGTGCAGGATCAGATGTCAGCAGCCTCCCCTGTGAGCGGACTCCCACGATCTCCACACCGATCAATCCGGACACTGCCTCCCGCGCGTCCCGGGTTTTCCAGGAGAACGCGACCGTCCCGTCGGCGGTCAGGAGCCGCCACGGGGACAACGTCGAGAAGCTCCAAGAGTCTCCACTCAACGACAAGCTGGGCTCCTGGTAATCCGCCGACGCAACGGCGAGTGGCGCGCGTTCAGCAACGGCTGACGAGATCTCGTCGATAAACATTCTTCCCCTTCCATTTCAGTGCAGTTCCACGTGCGTCTGTGCCCGAAACTCCGCCTTCCACGCGGCACCCGACTGGCCGGGGCCGGGTTGTGGCTGCCTCCCGGTGAACGGATTGATGGGTTGGTCTGCCCCCGTCGTGAAGGACGCCCGAAGAGGTGCCTGACCGGATGGTTCCATGATGCGGACTTTCGTTCCATCTGGAAGGACATATCCAGTGCCGGGGCTCGAGGTGCCGAACGTCGGGAGACCTGCATCTTGGAAGCCCTGCTCCAACCGGACACGGTCCGTCGGCACGACGACGCCATCGGCGCTAGCTATGAAATCCGGACCGCAACTGGCGTTGTTGTTGTGCACCAGCACCCACGTGTCACTGTCGGTGGCGACGTGGTAGTTGTGCAGGCCTTCGACTTCGAGGTTGTACACCGTCTGGCGGCGTCCGGTCGCCTGGATGCTGGCCACGACAACCACGTCACCCACGGGCGTCCGCAGTTGGTCGCCTTCGTGCAGTTCGCCGGCCGGCGTGTAGCCGCGGCCCTCGACATAGAAGGGGTGGTTGGCGGTCGTGGTGACCGAACCCTGCTCGGTGGTGACGACGAGCGTGTCGACGTCCTCGTGCACGAACGTCCGCGACACGCGGGCCGACTCATTGGCGCCGGTCTCGGCGTTGAACGCGAGCACCTCATCGCCCACGGCCACGTGCTGGATCGCCTTGGACGACCCGTCGGCCATGAGCACCGGCGTGTCCTCGGCGAAGCAGCCATAGCGGGCCACATCGGTCACGTGCGACAGGGCGCCACCGCCGGCTCCGAGAACGGTCCCCTGCGCCGCGCCCTGCCCGGTGGCCGACAGGAAGCCCTCCAAGGTGAGCGGCTGCCCCGACGTCAGGTAGGACAACCCGCCCGAGAAGCCGCCGTCCATGCCGCCCTGGATCGCCCCGGTCAGGATGTTGCGGCCCAGACAACTGGTCAGGCCCGAGGTCATCTTCGCCGCCGCGGCTGCTGCCCCGCCTCCGGCCAGGCCGGTGACCGCACCCACGGCGCCGTCGAGGGCGACCTTCCCCCAGTCGACCGACCCGTTGGTCGACTTCTGCGACCAGATCGACGACCCGGCGCCCATCGCGGCACCGGCGATCATCGCCGCGCCGATCGGACCGCCGATGCCGGTGCACATCACCGCGACACCGCCCACGATCAGGGCGCCGGCGACGATGTACTCCCAGTTGTTCGACACCCAGTCCGACGCCGCGGCGACCGCGTTCCCGAGCATCCCGTTGTTGGAGTCCCGGTAGGCTTGCAGTTCGGCTTCAGTGACCGGCCGCAACCCCCACGGGTCGGACGCGTTCACCGGGTCGTTGCCTGCGAAGCTGTACGGGTTGCCCGCCCACGCCGAGGCCGTCACCGGCTCCAGCGGGTCGGTCGACAGGAACCCGCGCGTGGCCGGGTCGTAGGCACGCGCCTGCATCCACTCCAGGCCCTCGACGCTCACCCCGCCCGACGACGTGATGGACGCCCCGGGCGGCAGCCCGGCACCCGCCAGCGTGTTGGCCAACCCCCACGGGGAGGCCGGGCCGGCGTCGCGACCGTGGGCGTCCGGCAGCACCCACGCGGGGTCGACCCCGTCGCGCGTGGTCAACGCCGTCGCCGCCAGCGCGTTCACCACGACGGTCGCCCCGAACTGGGCCAGCGACGGCAGCGCGGCCGCCGAGTCCCAGTACAGGTCGGTGCCGTCGACCGACGCGAGCTCACCCAGGGCGTCCACGCGCAGCGAGCGTGCGGCCGTCGTCACCCGGTCGCCCTCGTGCCGGACCGCCGTGATCCGGGCCAGGAAACCCTGCGCGTCCCACGCGAACAACCGCTCGCCCGCGGGGCCGGCCTCGCGGGTGCGGCGTCCGGACCCGTCGTAGGCGTACTCCGTCCGCGACCCATCGGGGCCCGTCGCCACCAGCAACTGGCCCGCGACGTCGTAGGCGTAGCGGGTGACCTGTCCGTCGACGGTCTCCGCGGCAAGGCGTCCGTTGGCGTCCCAGTCGTAGGTGAAGCTCGTGCCCTCCGAGGTCTGGCCGCCGATCAGCTGCCCGGCGTCGTCGTGGGCGTACTCGGTGCGCAGCCCGTCGCGGACCTGGGCGACGATGCGCCCGTCAACATCCCGCTCGATGCTGGTCACCTGCAGGAAGCCACGCCGGTTCACCCGGTGCTCGACCACCATGCCATCGGCGTAGGCCCACGTCGCGTGCAGCCCATCAGCAGCCAGCGACACGATCCGACCCAGCGCGTCGCGCTCCAGCACCGCACGGCCCACGCCCGGGTGCTCGACGGCGGCGAGGCGTCCGTTGTCGTCGTACTCGTACTGGGTGGTCGACCCATCGGGGCGCACCATCGCCGTCCGGTGACCATCGGCGTCATAGGCGTACCGGACACCCACCCCGTCGCGCAGCCGGTGGGCCAGGTTGCCGGTCGCGTCCCACGCCAACTCGTGGACGGTCTCGCCCTGCAGCACGCGCACCGTGCGGCCGGCGAAGTCGCGCTCCACCCGCGACAGCACGACCCCATCGGCCGAGGTCGCGCTGCGGCGTCCGTGCTCGTATCCCCACTCCAAGGTGCGGCCGTCGGCGTCCACCCGCTTGGTCGGACGCCCCGCCGCGTCATAGCTGTACCGCGTGACCCGACCCAACGGGTCGGTCTCGGACAGGACGCGCCCGAGCGCGTCGTAGGTGCGCTCCGACCGTCCGCCGAGCGGGTCGATCGTGACCACGCGTTGCCCCAGCGCGTTGTACTCGAACCGCGTCACCCCACCCAGCGCGTTCGTGGCCGACACCAACTGGCCCGCGGCGTCATACGCGAAGCGACGGGCACCGTTCCACGGGTCACTCACCCGGGTGATGCGACCGATTTCGTCGTAGCGGAACCGCACCGTGCCCCGGCCCGGCTCGACGCGCGAAACCACCCGACCGTTGGAGTCGTACTCGGTGTGCACCTGCTCACCGGTCGGCCAGGTCTCGGCGACGATCCGACCATCCGCATCGCGGGTCACCTCGTACCGCTGGCCGCCCGTGCTGACCGTGGCCGCCCAGCGCCCACACGCGTCGTACTCATAGCGGAACGTCCGCCCCATCGGCTGGGTGACCGCCACCACGCGACCCGCCGCGTCCCGGGTGATGCGGGTCACACCTCCGGCGGCGTCGGTGGTCTCCAGGACGCGGCCGCACAGGTCGTGGACGTACGTCGTCACGCCACCATCGGCGGCGGCCGAGGCCACCACGCGCCCCAGCGCGTCCCGGGACACGGCGAGCCGCTCGTCACCGTCGACGAAACCGGTCGCCCACCCCGACGGGTCGGTCTCGACCTCGCGCTGGTTGCCGGTGGCATCGGTCGCCCCGGTCAGGTAGCCGGTCGGGCCGAACTGCATCTGCCACGTGCCGCCGGTGGCGTCCGTCGTCTCCACCAAGCGGGACAGGACGTCGTAGCCGAACGACCAACTCGACCCGTCGGGCAACTCGACGGCCGCGAGGCGCCCGAGGTCGTCGTGGGACGAGGAGATGGTGCGACCCAGCGCATCGGTGGTGCTGGCACGCTCACCGTGCTCGCCGTAGGCCATCTCGGTGCGGGCACCGGTCGGGTCGACCACAGCGCTCTGTCGGCCGGCCGCCGTGTGCTCGTAGCGCCACGTCGCGCCGGTCGGGTCGGTCCGGCTGACCAGCGCGCCGGAGACCGCGTCGTAGCGGTACTCGGTCCGATGCCCCAGCGGGGTGATGGCGGCGGTGACGCGGCCCGCGGCGTCCCGCTCGAGGCGGGCGGTGTTGCCCTGCGCGTCGGTCGTGGCGACGAGGTCACCGAAGCTGTCGTGCTCGAACCGGACGCGCACTCCGGTCGGGTCGACCACCTCGGCGAGCAGCCCGCGGCGCCAGGAGAACCGGGTCACGCCGCCGCTGGGGTCGACCGCGACGCTCGGGTTGCGGTCCTCGCCGGCGTACTCGTAGCGGGTCACGGCCCGCTGCGCGCCGTTCTCGACCACCACCTCCACGACGCGGTCGGCGTCGTCGAACGCCCAGCCGTGGCGGGCACCGCCGGGCAGCACCCGCGCGGTGCGCCGACCGCGGTGGTCGTACTCCGACACGGACACCTGGCCGTCGCGCTCGGTGACCATCACGGCGTTGCCGTGCGGGTCGTAGGCGGTCGACTGCCGGTTGCCCTCGCCGTCGATGACACCGACCAGCCGGCCCTTGGTGTCGTGCACCCACGTGTTGGACCGCGACCCGTCGGTGTCGGCGACCGCCGTGATGCCCCCGGGGAGGTAGGTGAACCGCGTCACCCGGCCGAACGGCGACAACTGCGTGGCGACGCGGCCCTGCTCGTCGTAGGTGTTCTCCGCCTCGACGACGCCGTCGGCGTCGGTGACGCGGTCGACGAGGCCGGCGGCGTTCCAGCCGTAGCTGCGCGTGCCGGCCGGGCCGGCGGCCGCGACGAGGCGGCCCGCCTCGTAGGTGAACGCGACGACGCGGCCGTCGGACGCCTCGAGCCCGACCACACGCCCGTCGGCCCAGCGCACGTCGATCGCGCGGCCGAACTCGTGCTCGATGCGGATCAGGGTGCCGGTGGCGTCCCGGAGGAGGTCGAGGCGCGACCCGGGGCCGCCGTCGACGGCGGCCAGCGAGCCCGCGGCGTCCAGTTCGAAGCGCAGGCCGGTGCTCGTCGACACCGCGAAGCCCGCCCCCGTGCGGTCCAGCCACAGGTTCTCACCGGTCGCGCGGGCCCAGCCGTCGCCCTCGCGCGGGAAGACCACCACTCGCCCGTCGAGCAGGGTGAGGCGCGCGGCGTCGTCGGTGAACGCGAGCCCGGCCTCGGGCCACGACGACCACCCGGGCCCGAACGAGCCGGTCTCGCCGTTGAGGGAGTTGTACGTGCGCGTCCACACCAGCGAGGCGGCGGGGCCGGTGAAGGCGAGGTCGACCTCGTTCTCGAGGAAGTTGCCCGAGGCCGTGTTGACCGGGTCGTTGGAGTAACCGGTCGTGGGCGGCGACCCGTACGCGGTGGGCGGGTCGACCTGGATGTCGGTGCGCGACTGCGAGACACCGGCCGCGCTCAGGGCGGCCGTGATCACGCTGTTCGAGATCGTGATCTGCCCGTCGCCGCCCGCGGCCTCGAACGCGCCCGCCACGATGTCGGCCCACCGCGCGTCCTCCTCGTTGGCGGTCAGCCAGGTGGAGAAGGCGGTGATGACGCCCGAGGCGTCCAGCGTCGCCCACGAGCAGGCGGACGCGAACGTCGAGGTCTGGGTGGTCAGCTCGCCGGGCTTGCCCGCGAGCTCGCTGTCGGCGTTGCGCGTGTTCGTCGCGAAGGTGCGCAGCTTGGCCGGTCTCGCCGAGGACGTCCCGCCGCCACCCCCGCCGCCGGTGGAGGGCGTGGGCGTGTCCCGGGAGCTGGTGGGGGCGCTGACGGAGACGGCCTGCGGGGTCGCGGTCCCGACCTCGGTGACGGGCGGGTCGGGCTCACCGACCAGGCCGTGCCAGAGCTTCTCCAGCTCGCCGCGGTTGGCCATCATGGTGGCCCACTCGCGGGCCTTGCGCCGGCGCTCGTTCTCGGCGCGGGCCTCCTCCTCGACGCCGGCCACCTTGGTGGCGACCAGGCGGAGGTTGGTCACGATCTCGTCGAGGTCCCCGATCTGGACGGTGCCGTTCGTGGCGAACACTTGGGAGAAGTGCCCCTCGAAGTCGGTGCCGCCGTCGGTGCGGTAGCCCTGCCGGGCGCCGCGCTGGCCCGACAGCGCCGTGGCCGCGGCGCGGAAGACGCGCTTGAGCTCGGCGGAGACGTCGAAGTCGAACTCGACGTCGGGCATGCCCTGCAGGGAACCCAGGTTGGACGTGTTGACCGACACCATGGCGGACGACCCTTCGATGACGCTTCCCGGCCGCGGGGGTGACGGCCGGGTGCCCCGTGGGGGTGGGACGCGACCACGGTAACGCGTCCGGACCCCCGACTGCCCGCCTTCCACAGGGGAGCACTCCCCACGCGTCGGGTCAGCTGAACCAGGTGCCCCGGCGTGGGACGGGCGAGGGCTGCGGCTCGGCGTCCGAGAAGGGTTCGGCGCCGCCGATCCAGTCGGCCACCTCCCGGCCGGTCAGGTAGCGGTAGGGGAAGGCGGCGCGGGCCGCGTGCCGGGACAGGTCCGTCGCGGGCAGGGGTCCGTCGGCGGCGACGAACACGAGGTTGCCGAACCGGCGTCCCTTCCAGACCGCGGTCTCGGCGCTGACCAGCATCGAGCGGTGCACGTCCCT
Organism: Propioniciclava sp. MC1595; assembly: GCF_017569205.1. Classification (GTDB taxonomy): domain Bacteria; phylum Actinomycetota; class Actinomycetes; order Propionibacteriales; family Propionibacteriaceae; genus Propioniciclava. Next base: position 894,927 of record NZ_CP071870.1, on the reverse strand, counting down.
CACCGCGGCCCCGAACCGCCGCGCCCACGCGAAGGGGGCCCGGTCGGTCACGTTCGCGACGAACACCGCACCCGGACGCCGGCGCGCGGCCACCTCGTCGAGGAAGTCGGCCGTGGCCAGGGACTCGGGCACGCGGGGTCCCTCGAAGGCATCGAGGACGAGCGCGTCGAAGTAGTTCGGCGGCATGGCTTGGAGGCCCTCGCGACCGGGCGTGACGCGCACGCGGATGCCGGAGCGCGGCGGCAGCGGCATCAGCCGGCGCACCTCGTCGACGAGGTCGCCGTCAGGCTCGCAGACGACCTGTTGCGTGCCCGGACGCCGCGCCGCCACGTAGCGCGGGATCGTCAACCCGCCACCGCCGAGGTGGACGATCCGCATGGGTTCACCGACCGGGCGGGTGAGGACCGTGGCGTCGAGGGCCTCGACAACCCGCTGCACGTACTCGAACTCGATGCGCAGTGGGTCCGCGGTGTCGACCCACGACTGCGATGTGAGCCCGGCGACCACGCGGAACGCCCCCGGATGGAACGGGTCCGCCTCCACGTGTGCCTGCATGGACCTGACGCTAGCGCGCCCAGCGCCGAGGGCTTGGGTTTTACGGGTCGAGGGCTTGGGTTCGGTCCCAAACCCAAGCCCTCGGCGTTGAAAACTCAAGCCCTCGGCGTCAAAAACTCAAGCCCTCGGCGCTCAGAGCGAGCCCAGGAACTCCAGCAGCACCCGGTTGAACTCGTCGGCGTGGGAGGTGTTGATGCCGTGGGGGCCGCCCGCGACGACGTGCAGGCGCGCGCCCGGGATCATCTCCGCCGAGCGCTTGCCCGACGGCGGGAACGGCACGTTGTTGTCGGAGTCGCCGTGGATCACCAGCGTCGGGACGGTGAACTTCGCCACGTCGTCGCGGAAGTCGGTCGCCCACGCGATGATCGTGTCCTGCAGCGCCTTGTCCGCGCCCTGCCCGGTGATGCGGATCACGTCACGGAACTGGTCCTCGGTGATCGTGAGCTCCGAGGGGTTGCTGAAGAACCAGGTCATGAACTTCTCCAGGAACCCCTGCCGGTCGCCGCGGCACTCGTCGCGCAGGCCGGCGAAGCCCTCCATCGGCATGCCGCCGTCGGGGTTGTCGTCGGTGATGCACAGCGCGGGCGTGATCGCGGCCGCGAGCACGGCGCCAGCCACGCGCGACTCGCCGTAGGTGCCGATGTAGCGGGCGACCTCGCCGCCGCCCATCGAGAAGCCGACGATGACCGCGTCGGTGAGGTCGAGCTGGGTCATCAGCTCGTTGAGGTCGGAGGCCAGCGTGTCGTACTCGTAGCCGTCGGGGGCCTTGTCGGAACGGCCGAAGCCGCGGCGGTCGTAGGTGATGGCGCGGTAGCCGGCGTCCACCAGGGCGGGCACCTGCGCGGCCCATGCCTCGCCCGAGAGCGGCCAGCCATGGATCAGCACGACGGGGCGTCCGTCGCCGCCGAAGTCCTCGTAGTACAGCTGCAGGTCGGTGTCACCGGGGATCGTCACGTACGGCATGCGGGCCTCCTCGTCGTCGAGTTCTACACCGACGACCCTAGCCAGCCGCGGGCCCCGGCGGGAGGCCCATGGCAGGATGGACGGGCCGAGACCAGGAGGGAACCCCGCCACCATGTCTCGACAGCCGCGCCACCGTGCGTTCGTCCTCGCCACGCTCGCCCCCTTCGCGTTGGCCGCCTGTACGGGCCCGGACGCGCCGACCCCGTCCCCCACCCCGGACGCCTCGGTCCCCGCCTCGCCTCCCCCGACGGCCGCGTCGCCGACCGCTTCCCCCTCCGCCGACGGATCGCCTGCCTCGGCCGCCCCGGCCGGGGAGGCGTCCACGCTCGGCGTGCCCCAGGACGTGGTCGAGCGGGTCCGTGCCGTGTGCGCGCCCGGGCCGGGGAAGACGGTCGAGGACCTCCCCGACATCCCCATCCCGGCAGTGGACGTGGAGGGCACCAGCGTCCCCGCCGCACGCGCGGGGTCGATCGAGGTCGAGGCCATCGAGGTGCCGGCGGTGCGGATCCCCGCCACGGTCGCCGAGGCCGGCTGCGTCGTGCGCCACGACGCCCCGGCCGGCTGCCTGGCGAAGATCGAGTTCTCCCCGGCCTGGATCCCCGCGGTGCGCGTGCCCGGTTTCCGGGTCGTCCAGCCCAACGGCACGGTCAAGGAGGTGCCGGGCCGCGAGGTCGAGGCCCGGGTCGTCGAGGCGGGTCGGTGGAACAGAAGTGCCAGATCGTGCGCGAGACCTCGACCAGCGGGGTCATCCGCAGCGGGCTCATCCGCAGCGGCCTGATCCGCTCGGGCGCCATCCGCAGCGCAGCCGTGGAGGGCCGCGAGAGCGTCCCGGCCGCGTCGGTCCCCTCCATGAGTGTCCCGGCGGTGTCCTTGCCCTCGCAGTCGGTGCCCGCCGAGTCGCTGCCCTACGAGCGTCTCTCCGAGGGCGTGGACGCTGCTCGCGGGAGCGAGACGGTCTCTTACCAGGCCTCCGAGAGCGTCCTGTTCGCGTACAACGAGTCCGTGCTGCTGCCCGCGGCCGGCGAGACCCTGGATGCGATCCTGGCCGATGCCCGCGCGAAGGGCTTCAACGGCCCCGTGAAGGTGGAGGGCCACACCGACGACACCGGCCCGGACGCGGGCAACCAGGCACTGTCCGAGGCGCGGGCGCGGGCCGTGGCCGACCACCTGACCCGCCACGGCGTCCCGGCGGACCGGATCACCGTGGTGGGCCACGGCGAGGCGATCCCCGCCCACCCCAACGACTCCGAGGAGAACCGCGCCCGCAATCGTCGCGTGGTGATCGACTTCACCCAGGACTAGGACCCGCAGGACCGACACTCGACCCCTCCCAGAGGCGCTCCGGGAGGGGTCGAGTGTCGGTGGTGCGGGCACACGCTACGATGGATTCGATACCCCCGGGGGTATTTGCTAAGGTCACTCTGTTGATACCCCCGGGGGTATCGCCGCGTCAACGACCAAGCAACGATCCCAGGAGCCCCGACGATGCCTCGCTTCGCCCAGGACTACCGACCGCTGTACTTCCTCGCCGCACTCGGAAACGGCGGCCTGTCGGTCTCGTTCTTCATGTACCTGATGTTCCTCATCCCCCACCCCGACACCCCCGTCCCGACCTTCGAGTCGCTGGTGGCCGTCTACACGACCCAGGGCCTCGGCCTGCAGGTGATGACCACCCTCGCCCTGGTAGGGGTCGCGTGGTTCGCCGTGCGCCACCTCGTGGTGCTGGCCGCCAACCTGCGCGCCCTGTCCGCCTTCCGCCGCAGCCCCGGCTACGCCTCGTTCCTGCAGGGCAACGGCGAGGTGACCCTCATGGCCGTTCCCCTCACGCTGGCCATGACCGTGAACGTGCTGTTCATCCTCGGCGCGCTCGGCGTGCCCGGCCTGTGGGGCGTCGTGGAGTACGCCTTCCCGGTCGCCCTGCTCGCGTTCGGCGCGATCGCCGCGCTCGCCTTGGCCTGGTTCGGCCGCTACCTCTCCCGCCTGATCGCCCACAAGGGCTTCGACGTCGAGGACACCAACCACTTCTCCCAGCTCCTGCCTGCCTTCGCCTTCTCGATGATCGCCGTCGGCTTCGGTGCATCGGCCGCGATGAGCAAGGTGCTGGCAACCTCGGTGCTCGGCATCATCGGTGCCCTCCTCTTCCTGACCGCCACCGCCGCGTGGATCCTCGTCAAGCTGCCCGTCAGCTTCGCCGCCATCCTGCGCAAGGGATTGGCGCTCGAGGCCGGACCCACCCTGTGGATGGGCATCCCGATCCTCACCCTGGTCGGCATCACGTTCATCCGCGTGGGGTCGGGCATCAGCCACAACCTGCTGGGCACCAAGCTGCCGCCGGTGCTGGCCTTCATCGTGCTCACGCTGCTGGTCTCGGGACAGGTCCTCATGGGCGCGATCGGCTGGGCCGTCATGCGCAAGCAGGGCTACTTCGCGCAGTTCGTGTGGGGCGAGAGGGGCAGCGTGCCCAGCTACGGCCTGGTCTGCCCCGGCGTCGCCGCGGCGGTGCTCGGCATGTTCTTCATCCACTGGGGCCTGGTGAAGACCGACGTCATCGCGTTGTGGTCGGTCCCGCACATCGCGCTGCTGCTCGTGGTCGCGGCCCTGCAGGCCCGCACCATCCAGGTGCTCCGCCGCCTCGACCGCAAGCTGTTCGCCAGGACCGAGCCCGTGCGCGACCCGGCCCCCGAGCCCGCGCTCGAGACCGTCTGATCCTCCTCGAACCACGGACGCCGTGGGCCCACCTCGCCGGGCCCACGGCGTCCGTGCTTCTCGCGGACCCGCACTACCTACAGTCCACCGACTCCGGAGGCCCGCACCGACCCGTCGAGTGTCGGTCCTGCGGGTTTCGGCAGCCTCCGTTGCCGCGTCCGCACCAGGTCACGGACGATGGCGACGAACTCCTCGGGGGTCTTGAACACGACCTCACTGCCTAGGGCGTGTCGCGTAACTGGTCTCGTAGGCAGATGATGGTGCTGGCCAGGACGAGGCCGGCGCGGTAGTTGCGAGCGAGTTTGTCGTAGCGGGTGGCGATGGCGCGGAACTCCTTGATCCGGTTGAAGAAGCGTTCCACCACGTTCCTGCCCTTGTAGATGGTGGGATCGAAGGCAGGTGGGCGACCGCCGCGGCTGCCCTTGGCCTTGCGACGGGCGATCTGGTCGGAGCGTTCGGGGATGGTCACCTTGATCCTTCGCCGCCGGAGCTCGGTTCGGGTCGAGGGATGGGAGTAGGCCTTGTCCGCGACCACCCGGACAACCCGGTGAGGGGCAAGATCGATCACATCCAACAGGCGGGGGTTCTCACCGGCCTGACCCGGGGTGACCACCAGCGAGCACAGGTGACCGGAGGCGTCGACCAGGGCGTGGGACTTCGTCGTCCACCCGCCACGGGAGTGCCCCAAGGCGTGATCAGCTGGTTCGGCCCGAGGATTCTTGTAGTTCGGTGGATCCCCCTTTTCGGGCGCCGGCAGCGTGCTTGTGGGCCCGCACGATCGTGCCGTCCACCACCGCGACCAGACCTTCTGCCTCCGGTGAACCGGCGATGGCGGTGAGGATCTTGTCCCAGGTACCGTCCTGGGCCCACGCGTTGAAGCGGCGCCACAAGCTCGACCACGATCCGAACTCGGCCGGCACGTCCCGCCACGGCGACCCCGTCCGCAACCGCCAACAGATGCCCTCCACCGTCCGCCGGTGGTCATTCCACGGACGGCCGCCCTTCGCGCCCCCACGCGGCATCAACGGCTCAATCCGCGCCCACATCTCGTCACTGAACTGAGGACTCCTGGTCACAAAGACAACCCTGACCCCCACCACCCAAATCAGTTACGCGACACGCCCTAGGCGCACCACCTCCCAGCCCAGGCGCGCCAAGCGCAGGTCACGCACCTTGTCGCGCGTGGCGTCCCCATCCTCGGAGTGATACCCGGACCCGTCGAGCTCGACGACCAGCCACAGGTCCTCGAACACGAGGTCGCCGTAGCCGACCCGCTCCCCCGGGCCGGCGAGGATGGCCCGGTTGGCGCGCCAACCCGTGATCGAGGCGCCCCGCAACAGCTCGTGGGCGGCGCACTCGAGCCGCGACCAGGGCCGGTCGCGCACGAGGTCGAGCTCGCGACGCAGGCCGGCGTACCCTCGCCGCCGCGGGGTCGCGGTCAGGGCCTCCCGGATCCGGTCCAGCTCGATCCCGCGCCGGAGCGCATCGTCGAGCCGCGCCGGGCCCTCGCGCAGTGCGAGGTCGAGCGCCGTCAGCGGGAAGGTGGTGATGCGCACCCCGTCGACCGTGCGGACCAGACCCCGCGGCACCCGGCGCCGTTCGAGGCGCACGCCCCGCCAGGCGTCGTGCACCCGCGGCGTGGCGACGTCGAGCGCCGTGGGGCGGCCTAGGTCGGTCCAGCCCCCGATCTCGGCGGCGGCGCGACCGGTGACCACGGCGTCCGGGTCGGACAGGCATACCGCCCGCGCCCGCGTCTCCAGGCTGTCGGCGTGGTCGGGTCGGGCGTAGATGTTGGGCAGGACCCGCACCAACAGCCCCTGCCGCACGGCATGGTCGACCTGGTGGCGCAGACCCGGGTGCTTGCGCCGATCGAGGAGGCCGTGGGCGCGGTCGAGTTCGTGAGCCAGCTGGGGGTGCATGGGAACCATCCCAGCAGGACGCGCAGCAACGCAGAAGAACTCGCCGCCCACCCTGTGGACAACCGCAGGAACGACACTCGACCCCTCGCGGAGGCGTTCCGGGAGGGGTCGAGTGTCGATGGTGCGGGGCGTTCGCGTCAGTCGCGCACGACCAGGCCCGAGCCGTCGGCGTCCACGTCGAACGTCACCGTCTGGCCGTCGTGGAGCTCCCCGGCCAGCATGCGGCGGGCGAGGGCGTCCTCGATGGTCGTCTGGATGAGCCGCTTGAGCGGGCGCGCGCCGTAGACCGGGTCGAAGCCGGTCGCGGCGAGCCACGCCTTGCCCGCGTCGGTGACCTCGAGGGTGATCCGGCGGTCGGAGAGCCTGGCCGCGACGCGCGCGAGCTGGATGCCCACGATGTGCGTCAGGTCGTCCTGGCTCAGCGGGTCGAACATGACCACGTCGTCGAGCCGGTTCAGGAACTCCGGCTTGAAGGCCTGGCGCACCACGCCCATCACGGCCTCGTGCTTGGTCTCGGGCTGCAGGTTCGGGTCCGCGAGGAACTGCGAGCCGAGGTTCGAGGTCATGATCAGGATCACGTTGCGGAAGTCGACCGTGCGGCCCTGCCCGTCGGTCAGGCGCCCGTCGTCGAGCACCTGGAGCAGGATGTTGAACACGTCCGGGTGCGCCTTCTCGACCTCGTCGAGCAGCACCACCGAGTACGGACGCCGGCGCACGGCCTCGGTGAGCTGGCCGCCCTCCTCGTAGCCGACGTAGCCCGGAGGGGCACCGACGAGACGCGAGACGGTGTGCTTCTCGCCGTACTCGCTCATGTCGATGCGCACCATGGCGCGCTCGTCGTCGAACAGGAAGTCCGCCAGCGACTTGGCCAGCTCGGTCTTGCCCACGCCCGTGGGGCCCAGGAACAGGAACGAACCGGTCGGGCGGTTCGGGTCGGAGATGCCGGCCCGCGAGCGGCGCACGGCGTCCGAGACGGCCCGCACGGCCTCGCGCTGCCCGATGAGGCGCTCACCGAGGTGGGACTCCATCGACAGCAGCTTCTCGGCGTCGCCCTGCAGCATCTTGCCGACGGGGATGCCGGTCCACGCCGACACCACCTCGGCGATGTCGTTGGCCGAGACCTCTTCGGCCACCATCGGCACGCGGCTGGCGTCCTCCTCGGACGCCTTCTCCAGCTCGGCCTCCAGGCCGGGGATGCGGCCGTAGAGGATCTCGGACGCCGTGGTCAGGTCGCCCTCGCGCTGGGCCCGCTCGGCCTCGGCGCGCAGGTGGTCGATCTCGGTCTTGATGTCGCCGACCCGGTTGAGGCCCTGCTTCTCCGACTCCCAGCGAGCTTCCAGACCGCGTAGCGTCTCCTGCGCGTCGGCCAGCTCGGACGCCAGCCGCTCGCGCCGCTCGGTGCTCGCGGCGTCCTGCTCCTTGTCGAGCGCGAACTGCTCCATCGTCATGCGGTCGATGGTGCGGCGCAGCTGGTCGATCTCCTCCGGGCTGGAGTCGATCTCCATCCGCAGGCGCGAGGCGGCCTCGTCGATCAGGTCGATCGCCTTGTCGGGCAGCTGGCGGCTGGTGATGTAGCGGTTCGAGAGCTGGGCGGCGGCGACCAGGGCGCCGTCGGTGATGCGCACCTTGTGGTGTGCCTCGTAGCGCTCGCGCAGGCCGCGCAGGATGGCGATGGTGTCCTCCACCGACGGCTCCCCCACGAACACCTGCTGGAAGCGGCGCTCCAGCGCCGGGTCCTTCTCGATGCGCTCGCGGTACTCGTCCAGGGTGGTGGCACCGATCATGCGCAGCTCGCCGCGGGCGAGCATGGGCTTGAGCATGTTGCCGGCATCCATGGCGCCCTCGCCGGACGCACCCGCGCCGACGACGGTGTGCAGCTCGTCGATGAACGTGACGACCTGGCCCTCGGACTCCTTGATCTCGTTGAGGACGGCCTTGAGCCGCTCCTCGAACTCGCCGCGGTACTTGGCGCCCGCGACCATGCTGGCCAGGTCGAGCGAGACGACCCGGCGGCCCTTGAGCGAGTCGGGCACGTCGCCGGCGACCACGCGCTGGGCGAGGCCCTCGACGACGGCGGTCTTGCCGACGCCGGGCTCGCCGATGAGGACGGGGTTGTTCTTCGTGCGGCGGCTCAGCACCTGCACGACGCGGCGGATCTCGGAGTCGCGACCGATCACCGGGTCGAGCTTGCCCTCGCGGGCGCGCTCGGTGAGGTCGACCGAGTACTTCTCCAGGGCCGACTCGCCGCCCTCGGACTCGGCCGAGGTGACCCGCTTGCCGCCGCGGGCGGCGTTGAACGCCTCGGTGAGCTGCTCGGGCGTGGTGACCTTCGCCAGGATCGGCTGGGCGTCCGAGGCGACGGACGCCAGCGCGATGAGCAGGTGCTCGGTCGCGACGAAGTCGTCGCCCATCTGCTCGGCGCGGGTCTCGGCGTCGGCGAGCACGCGGGCGAACGAACCCGACAGCTGGGGCTGCTGCACGCTCGACCCGGTCGAGGAGGGCAGCTTCTTGATCGCCGCCACCGCAGCCGCGTCGATGGCGGCCGGGTCTGCGCCGACGGCCGACAGCAGCGCCCCGACGGTGTTGTCGGGCACCATCAGCAGCGCGTGCAGCAGGTGGCTCGGCTCGGCGTTCGGGCTGCCGGCGGTCAGAGCGTTGCGCAGGGCGGCGCTGACGGCGTCTCGGCTCTTCGTGGTGAGTTTCGCAGTGTCCATGCGGGGCGTTCCTCCTGTGGAGAACATAAGTTGAGTACGTCAGACTCAACTTTATTTACGCCCTCAGTATTCCACTTTTTGGCCCCTAATCCACGTGTCGGTGGGGCAGACCCTCCCAGTCCCCCGCACTCCCCACGCACGCCGCGGCGACATCAACGCCCCGCGCCAGCGCGGCTCCGGGGTCGAGCCCGTCCAAGCGTCCGGACAGGTAGCCGGCGCACAGGGCGTCGCCGGCACCGATCACGTCGACCACCTCGATCTTGCGCGCGGGCATGTGCGCCTCGCGTCCCGCCCAGAACACTGACGCCCCCCGCTCGCCCCGCTTCACCACCAGTTCGTCCACCGCCGCGGCCGCGGACGCCTCGACGAGCGGCAGTTCCTCCTCCGAGGCGATGAGCACCGACACGTACGGCATCAGTGGCACGAGGGCGGCTCGCGCCGCGTCCTCCGACCACAGGGCGGGGCGGTGGTTGACGTCCAACGACACCGGGACGCCCTCGGCGTGGGCGGCACGGGCCAAGGCCAGGCACGCCTCGCCCGCCGAATCCGACAGTGCCATCGTCACGCCCGTGAGGTGGACGCGTCGGCACCCCGGCAGCGCGGCCAGCACGTCGCCCGCGGCCAACCGGGATCCGGCCGAGCCAGTCCGGACATAGGTGACCCGGCGGGCATGGTCGGCCGGCGACTCGAGCACCATCACCCCGGCCGGGGCGGCGTCCCGGACGGCGAAGGAGGTGTCGACCCCTTCACCCGCCAGAGTGGCGAGCACCCAGTCCCCCAGGGAATCGGCGCTGACCCGACCCACCCAGCGAGCACTGTGCCCCCACCGGGCGAGCCCGATCGCCACATTCGACTCGGCTCCGGCGACGTGGGCCGAGGGCGTCCAGCCGGCCGCGATGCGCGGCGTCCGGAAGGAGACCAGCGCCTCGCCCACGGTCAGCAGGTCGGTCACGCGAACTCCGCGGCGAGCCCGGCGAACGCGGCCGCCCGCTCGGCGAGGGCGTCGAGCGACCCGCCGCCTGCGGCATTCCCGACCAGAGGACCGCCGACGCCGACCGCCACCGCTCCGACGCGGAGGTACTCGCGGGCGCGGTCGAGATCCACCCCACCGACGGGCACGAACGGCACCTGCGGGAAGGGGTCGCGCAGGGCCTTGAGGTAACCCGGGCCGCCGACCGAAGCCGGGAACAGCTTGACCGCGGTGGCCCCCAACGCCAGGGCGTCGAGGGCTTCGGTGGCCGTCTGGGCACCACCGAGCACCGGGACGCCCAGGCTCGAGCCCGCGGCGATGCCGGGCGTCAGCGCGGGCGTCACAAGGAACCTTGCCCCCGCCTCGACGGCCGCCTCGGCATCGAACTCGGTGATCACGGTCCCGGCCCCGATCAGGCAGCCGGGCACCTGCGCGAGCGCGGTGATCGCCTCCAGCGCCCCCGGCGTGACCAGCGACACCTCGATCAAGGGGACGCCCGCCCCCACCAGCACCTCACCCGCCGCAACGGCCGCCTCAGGCGACGAGCCTCGGATGATGCCGACGACCCGATGGGCGCGCAGCAACGACAACAGATCCATCTTCAGCATTCCTCACCATTCTGCGAACGAGCCGTCGGTGTGCCGCCAGACCGGGTTGCGCCACGCGTGTCCGCGTTTGTCGGCCGCCCGCACGGCGTCCTCGTCGATGTCGACGCCCAGGCCTGGACCCATCAGGCGTTCGACGTGACCGTCGACGAACGCCAGCGGCGCGGTGTCGGCGACGTAGTCGAGCACCTCGGCACCCTCGTTGTAGTGGATGCCGATGCTCTGCTCCTGGATGAGGTGGTTGGGGGCCGCGAAGCCCACCTGCAGGCTGGACGCCAGCGCAAGGGGCCCCAGCGGGCAGTGCGGGGCGAGATGAGCGTCGAACGTCTCGGCCAGCGACGCGATGCGCCGCACCTCGGAGATGCCGCCCGCGTGCGACAGGTCGGGCTGCACCACTGCGACCCCGGCCTGGAGGACCGGCAGGAACTCCTGGCGGTTGTAGAGCCGCTCCCCGGTCGAGATGGGCACGGTCGTGCTCTGCACCACCTGCCCGATGAGGTGGCTGTTCTCGGGCACGAGCGGTTCCTCGATGAAGAACGGGTGGTAGGGCTCGATGATGGGCGCGACCCGTCGCGCGTCGGCGAGCGTGAACCGGCCGTGCAGGTCGACGGCCACGTCGCGGTCGTCACCCAGCACCTCGCGCGCGGCCGCGACCCGGCGTTCGACCCCGGCCAGGGCGGCGCGGGTCGCAACGGGGGCCATGCGCCCCGACGCGTTCATCTTCACCGCCGTCATACCGGCCTCCACCTGCGCGGACACCTGGTCGGCGACCTCGTCGGGCTCGTCACCGCCCACCCACGCGTACACGCGGATCCGGTCGCGCACCGGCCCGCCCAGCAGCACGTGCACGGGGACGCCCAGCGACTTGCCCAGCAGGTCCCACAGTGCCTGGTCGATGCCGGCGACGGCCGAGCCCAGGATGATCCCGTGGCGGTAGAAGGACCCCTTGGCCATCACCTGCCAGTGGTCCTCGATGCGGAACGGGTCCTGGCCCACGATCAGCTCGGCGAGCTGGTGCACCGCCGTGCGCACGGTCTCTGAACGCCCCTCACAGGACGCCTCACCCCACCCGACGAGCCCCCCGGAGGTCTCGATGCGGACGAACAGCCAGCGGGGCGCGACCAGGAAGGTCTCGACCCTGGCGATGGTCTCCATAACTCACCCCTTGGTCGCGCCGGCGGTGAGCCCGGACACGATGTACTTCTGCGTGAACAGCGCGATGACCATGATCGGCACGGTCACCACCGTGGAGGCTGCCATCAGGGCGCCCCAATCGATGGCCGCGTAGCCGATGAAGTCGTAGATCGCCACCGGGAGGGTCTTCGTGCTCGCGCTCGACAGTACGAGGGCGAACATGAAGTTGTTCCAGCTGAAGATGAACGACAGGATCCCGGCCGTCGCCATGCCAGGCGTCGACAGCGGCAGCATGAGGTGCCAGAACGACCCGATGGGAGTCAGGCCGTCGACCTCGCCGGACTCCTCCAGTTCGACGGGGAGCCCGTCGAAGAAGCCCATCATGATGTAGACGATCAGCGGCAGCGACACGAACATGTGCGACAGGATCAGCACCCAGTAGCTGCCGACCAGCCGCATCTGGCTGAACAGGTAGTACCAGGGGACCAGCAGCGAGACGCCGGGGATGACGCGGGCCATCAGCACCACGAGCGCCGACTTGTTCATCACGAACCGCGACATCGCGAACGCCGCCGGGACGCCGAGCACCAGCGACAGCCCGGTGGCGGCAATGGCGATGACGCCGGAGTTGATGATGTACTGCCCGAAGTTGCCCTGGGCGAACACCTTGTCGAAGTTCTCGAACGTCGGTGTGAAGATGAGCGTCTTGCTGGCGTCGTAGATGTCGACGTTGGTCTTGAGGGCGGCCAGCACCATCCAGACGATGGGGAGCACGAGCACGAGCACGATGAGCGTCAGTGCCGCAAATCGGAAGACCTTGTAGCCGGGGCTGGTGATCATCATTGCGCAGCCTCCTCACGCTTGCGGGTGAGCACGAAGATGCTTCCCACGATGATGGCGAAGAACAGGATGAGCACGGTCGAGCTGGCCCCGTACTCGTTGTAGTCGAAGCTCAGGCCGTAGCCGTAGAGATTCAGCGTCTCGACCTCGTTGAACGAACCGCCGCCCTTGCCCTTGGCTGCGAGCAGGATGTCGAAGGTCTTCAGCGCGTCGATGCCGCGCAGCATCAGCGCGACGATGATCGTCGTGCGGAGCATCGGCGCGGTGATGTAGCGGAAAGTCTGCCAGGCACTGGCCCCGTCGACACGGGCGGCCTCGAACGGTTCGTCCGACAGCGAGGTCAGTCCGGCCAGCAGGATCAGGGCGACCATGGGCGTCCACTGCCAGATGTCCATAAACATGGTGGTCGGCAAGGCGGTCGCCTCGCCGGCCAACCAGGGCTGGGGCGGGATGCCGAACACGCCGATGATCTTGTTGATCGGCCCGATGTTGGGGTCGAAGATCAGCCGCCACATCATGCCGACGGCAACGGGGGTGGCGACCAGCGGGAGCAGGATCGCGACGCGGACCCACTTCTCACCCTTGAACGGACGCCACAACAGCAGGGCGATGCACAGCCCGAACAGCATCTCGAAGAACAGGACCACGCCGGTGAACAGGGCGGTGCGGCCGACGGCGGGCCAGAAGCGCTGTGTGTCGGTGAGCACCTTGGCGTAGTTCTCCAAGCCAATGAAGGACGCCTCGGCCCGAACTGAGCCCGAGGCGTCGGTCAGGCTGAGCCAGGCCGTCCAGATGATGGGGAAGATGATCAGGGCGGCGATGAACAGCATCGCCGGGCCGGCGAACAGCCAGCGGCGGTGGCGGTTGGCCCAGCGCGAGAACGCCGACTGCGGTCGCGGGCCTGTGGTCGTGGCGGGCACGGGAGTCCTCCTCACGGCAGGTCCGGGGCGGAGGGGCCGGGGCCCCTCCGCCCGGTCGAGCACTACTTCTTCTCGGCGTCGAGGACGCTCTGGAACGCGGTCTGCGCCTTCTCGACGGAGGCCGCGACGTCGCCGCCCGTGATCGAGTCGACGATCGGCTGGCCGACGGCCTCGCGGGCCTTGACGACCTGGGCGACGACCGGACGGTCGTGGTCGACGCCGACCTTGGCCGAATCGGTGATGGCCTTGGCGAGGTCGTCGGGGTAGCTGCCGGTACCGTCAGCGCTCTCCCACACCGACGTGCGGGCGCCCGGGATGCCGGACTTCTGCTGCGCGAGAACCTGCTCCTTGCCGGTGGCCCACTCGACGAACTTCCAGGCGTTCTCCTGGTTGGTCGACGCTTCGTTCACGCCCAGCGCCCACGAGGGGATGTTGTAGGGCTTGGAGCCGGCCGGACCGGCCGGGAATTGCGCGAAGCCGACCGTGTCGGAAACCTTGGACTTCGCCGGGTCGGTCGCGTTCTTGTACAGGGAGTCGGCCTCGGTGTAGAAGGCCGCCTGGCCCTGCGTGAACACGGCCATGGCCTCGGGCCAGCTCATGTCGGTGGAAACGTTGGCTGGCCCGTATTCCCGGATGAGGCGTCCGTAGAGCTCGTAGGCCGACTTTGCCTCGGCGGAGTTGACGGCTGCCTTGCCCGCCGCGTCGACGAAGTCGCCGCCCATCGAGAACAGGAAGGACGAGAACTGGGTGACGGCCGCGGTCTTGCCGGTGCGGGCCACGAAGCCTGCGATGCCCTCGGACTCCTTGATCTTCTTGGCTGCAGCCTCGAGCTCTTCCAAGGTCTTGGGCACCTCGATACCGAGCTTGGTAAGGAGGTCCTTGCGGTAGTAGAGGACCTCGCGCTCGGTGATGATCGGGATGCCGACGATCTTGTCCTGGTAGGTCGTCGCCGACATCGGGCTGGCCTGGAAGTCGGCCAGCGCCCAATCTGCGGCACCCTTGGCCCTGGCGCTGAGATCGGCCAGGTACTTGTTCTGCGCGAACAGGCGACCCTCCTGCAGCGGGCGGTACATCATGACGTCGATCTCGGACGTACCCGCGTTCAGCTTCACGTTGTACTGGTCGGACAGCTGGTCCTCGGCCAGCTGGGTGAGTTCGACCTTGAGGCCTGTCGCCTTCTCGAACTCGGGGATCGCCTTCTTCACGTTCTCGGTCCAGACGTGGTTGGCGAGCGTGACGCGCAGGGTCGTCGACGGCGCCTGCGCGGCCGGACCCCCTCCGCTGCACCCGGTCGCGGCGACGAGCGCGATCGCACCCGTCCCCATCAACAGGGATCGACGGCTCAGCATGGACATGGACACCCTCCCTTGCGTGCCGACCGTGCCCGTCGCACGGTCCAGACGAACGTCGCTCGTCGGCCTTCTCCCAAATCGTAAGCACACAAGTCTGACTTGAGTGTCTTGTTCGGCGAACTTCTCCAAGCTGTGACCAGTAGAGTGCCCACCATGCGGACCGAGGGGGGCCAGTCGATCCGGCCGACGGCCGGCCGCCACGGCGCCCTCCTCGACGACCTGGGCAGGTCGATCTGCTCGCTAAAGATCCCCGAGGGGACCGTCCTGTCGATCGACGACCTCTCCGACGTGCACGGGGTGTCCCGCTCGGTGGTGCGCGAAGCGATACGCGTGCTGGCGTCGATGGGACTGGTTGCCTCCAAGCGTGGTGTCGGCACGACCACCCAGCCCCTGGCGTCCTGGAACCTGTTCGACCCCCAAGTCATCCAGTGGCGGCTCAGCTCCCCCGACCGGCTCCAGCAACTGCGCGAGCTGGCCGAACTCCGCATCGGTTTCGAGCCCGAGGCGGCCGCGCTGGCCGCCCTTCACGTGGACCAGGACGCCATCGGACGCCTCATGGGCCTCGGTGCCCAGTTGTGGTCGGCCGCCCACAGCGGCGACACCGAGGAGTTCCTCCGCCGGGACATTGCCTTCCACTCCACGATCCTGGAGGCGACTGGCAACCCGATGTACCGGCAGTACGCCCCCGTCGTGCGCGCCCTACTGCTCGGGCGCGCCGAGCACGGCCTGGCCGCCATCCAGCCCACCGACTTGGCGGTGGACCGGCACATGACGCTGCTGCGCGCCATCCAGACCGGCGACCCCGACAGGGCGCGCAAGGAGTCGCGCACCCTGATCGTGGACTCGCTCCAGGAGTCGCGGGAAATGTGGCAGGGCACCGGCGAGGCGACCCACACCTGATCCGCGCGGCACCCGGCGTGGCACAGGTCGGCAACCTGTGGCGCTCTTCGTGGTGAGTTTCGCGGTGTCCATGGGGCATTCTCCTGTGTGGGTCGGCCGGGCGGGGCGCGTCCGGAGCAAGTTGAGTGCACCTGACTCAACTATGCCACCCTGCTGCGTATTCCGGCGGAGCGCGGTCGCGACCATCGCCCCCCTACCCCGGCTCCACCCGTGGCCCCGCGGTCGCCTGCGATCAGAGGCGCAATGCCCCACGCGCCACGCTGTCGCCGGAGTGTTGCGGCCGGTCGTCGAAGGCCTCCCGGGAGATGTCGACGACGACGTACCCCTCGTCGAGGAGGCGCTGGGCAATGGGAAAGGCGAACTCGGCCCCGCCGGAGGGCACCACGCCGACCGACACCATGCGGTTCAGGTCGCGGTTGATCAGCCACACCTCGAGGTAGCCCTCCCCCGCGTCCAACGGCTGCGTTCGCAGCGACAGGGTGACGCCTGCGGCGTCCGAACGCACGTCGGCCTCGCCCAGCACCTCGCCTGTGTCCAGAGTGGTCAGATCGACTCTGGCCAGGGGGGACACGACGGGTGCAGGGCCGGGCCGGGTGGCGATCCAGGTGGCACCGGCGCCCACGATCATGCCGGACACCGCCGCGGCCGCCAACCAGCCCACCACGGGGCGCAGCGGGGTGCGGGGTGCCACGGGGGTGCGGTCGGGCACGGCGCGCAGCGGGGCACCCGATTGCGGGAATCCGCCGCCCTCGGTGCTGCCGAGTTCGGCGCGGATGGCGTCCCAGACCCGCGCGGCCGGGGTGAAGAGGGGTGCGTCGGCCCGGACGGCGTCCGCCACGCTCGCCAGTTCGGCGACCTCGAGGCGGCAGTCGGCGCAGGAATCGAGGTGCGCCTGCAGGTCGGCGCCCGCTTCCTCCCCGAGCGCGACCCCGGCGAGGACGTCGACGTCAGGATGCGACATCAGTCACCTCTCTCAGTTGGTGGCGCAGCGCCAGCAGTCCGCGCCTGGCGTGGCTCTTGACCGTGCCGAGCGGCAGGTCGAGCCGTCGGCTGATCTCGTCGTGGGTGCGTCCCTCCATGACGGCCAGTCGGATGAGGGTGCCCCGCGGCTCACCCAGGCCGCGCATGGCGTCCGCGAGGACGACCTGGTCGACGACGGACGCCTCGTGCGCCGCCGCGTGCTCCTGCGGCAGGGCGGCGACCATGTCGGCGCGGCGCCGCTGGGACGCTCGACGCTCATGGGCGTCCGCGATGCGGTGCCGGGCGATCCCCACCAGCCAGCCCGTCACCGACCCGGCCTCGGGGCGCAAGGTGTGCCTCCCCTGCCATGCCGAGACGAACACCTGCTGGGTGACGTCCTCAGCCTCGTGGCGGTCCCCGAGTGACCGGGCGGCCAACGAGTGGACGAGGGTGCCCCAGCGCTGGTAGGCCTCGGCCAGCGCGTCCGGATCGCCGTCGCGCAGGCGTCGGGCGACATCGTCCTCTTCCACGCCCCTGATCCTGTCAGGCGACCGGGCGTGCGACAACCACGACGTTGTCCTCGTACGCGTTCGTCGAACGGTCGTAGCGCCCCCCGCACGTGACGAGGTGCAGCCGGTGTCCACCGGCCCGGTCGAAGAGGCTGGCGGTGTCGAGGGACAGCTTCGCCACCTGCTCGACGGAGACCACCTCGTAGGTGACGGCGCCCTGGTCGGTGAAGAGGTCCACGCGAGCGCCGGGCTGCAAAGCCACCAGGCGGGAGAAGGGCCCCCGCCCATCGGCACGGGAGGAGACGTGCGCTGCCACGACGGCCGCACCCTCCGAAGCGCCGGCCCCGGGACCGAACCGGTACCACGCGGCCGTGAACGAACCCGCCGGAACCGCCATGGCGCCCGCCTCGTCGACCCCGGCCGGGACGACAGGAAGGTCGACCTCGCCGCCGGCCACGACGACCCGCGTCGGGACCAACCCGTTGTCCACGCTGGGCAGCGCGGCCAAGTCGGCGCTGCGGACACCGACCCGTGGCACCGGGCCGGGGCTCGGCCCCGCCTCCACCGTGACAGCAACGGGGGTCGGACTGGCCGAGGGCATGTCGCTCACGGCGAAGGTGCCGGTGCGGGGCGCCGTGAGGGCGGCCCCGAGGTCGGGCAGGTACCAGGCGAGGGCCCCGGCCGAGAGGGCGGCCGCCGAAGCGGCGGCCACCCTCACCGGGAGTGGGCGCTGGCTCACAGCCGCGCAGCCTCCCTACGGCGCGTCGCCCCGAACATCACCCAGGCGACGACGGCCCCCAGGGAGGTGGCTGCGAGGATCCGGACCGTCGCGTCCTCAAGGGGTGCCGTACCGGTGGGGACGGCGGACGGTGCGGAGTGCAGGCCGTCGAGCGACTGGACCGCGAAGGCCAGGTTGCCGTCGGCGGCCGATCCCCAGGCGTACACGATGGTGTTCTTGCCCTCGGCGACGGGGACGTCGGCCGGGCCGATGGCGACGGTGTCCGTGCCCGCGAGGACAACGTCGGCCGACAGAGTCCCGGCGGGCAGGTCGGCCTTCGCCTCGTTGGGGTTGGTGACGTTGGGGAAAGCGACCTCACCGTTCGCACGGACGTCGACGGCGGGGGCGGCTGCGGTGTGCCGGACCGTCAGGCGGCCCTGGCCGGCGGCGGTGTCGCTGACGTCGTTGACGAACGGGGTCAGCGTGGGGGCGCCGGACGCGTTGAGGTGAGCCACGACGGTCACGTTGGCGCCCGCGGGGACCGCAACGTCGCTGGCCTCGACGATCGCCGCACCGTCGGCCCCCGCCCCGGGGGCCGTGACCTTGAGGTCGTACTCGCCGGCCGGAAGGCTCAGGGCGTCGGTGAGAGTGCCCGGGGTGAAGTTGGTGAGGGCCGCGTCCCCGTTGACGTACACGTCGACGGTCGCGCCCGGGACGCCGTGCAGGACGTACACGGTGGCGTTGTCGTCGGCGAGGGCCATCGGGGAGAGGGTCACGGCGGAAGCAGCTGCCACGGCGGCGGCCAGGGGGAGGATTCGAGCGCGCATGGTGTTTCCTTTCGACTGACGTGTCCGGCGACCGGTGGGCGCCTTCATGGGGGATTCCGGAGAAGGGGCGCGCTTGGATGCACTCTTGTCGAAAGTTTGTCCAAGCTTTTTCGGGAGTGGGTGCGGCGCCTGACCCAGAGACGACAGAACCCGTGCCAGGGGGACCTGACACGGGTTCTGTTCGGGCGGCCCCTCGAGGACGCCGTGCGCGGGGACGGGAACGGTGTGCCGTCAGCGCGTGCGGCGGCGTCCGCCGGAACGGCTCGCGGAGGCCGAGAACGCGGCAGCACCCCGCGTCGAGCCCGCCGAGCGCTCGGACGTCATCGCCGATCTCGCCGCCGCCCCGGGTCGGACGATCCTTCACGCGCACCAAGCACGGTGCCAAGAAGCTGGCAAAGCAGCTCAACGGCCGCGGCATCCCCGCCGTCGACCTGCACGGCAACCTCTCCCAGAATGCCCGCGTGCGGAACCTGGAGGCCTTCGACTCCGGCCGCGTCGAGACGCTGGTCGCCACCGACATCGCCGCCCGCGGCATCCACGTGGACGATGTGGCGCTGGTCGTCCACGCCGACCCGCCCACTGAGTACAAGGCCTACCTGCACCGTTCGGGCCGCACGGCACGCGCCGGCTCGTCCGGCACCGTGATCACGATCGCCACGCCCGACCAGCGCGGTGACGTGCAGGGGCTTATGCGCGCGGCGAAGATCAGCCCGACCGTGACCCCCGCCTCGGCGGACGTGCTGCGCGATCTCGCCCCGGGCGAGCGACGCGTGCTGTCGGCGGCCGAGGTCGCCGAGCGGACGCCGTCGGCCCCGGTCCAGCAGCAGCCCACCCGGGCGCGGCGTCCCCGGGCGGCGCAGGCGCCGAAGGCGTCCCTGCCGCAGGGCTCGCGGGGGCAGCGAGCCGGGCGCGCGGCGTCCGGGGCGGCCCCGACGGGAAGCACCCGCGGCGCGGCTGCATTCTCGGCCTCGGCCGGCCGCGCGACCGGACGCCGTCGCTCGCGCTGAACGCGCCCTCCGAACAGTCCAGTGGCCCCCCTTCCACGGGGGGCCACTGGCGTCTACGGAGGGCTTATGGGGTTACTGGGCCAGCCAGGCCGCGTAGGCGTCGAAGTTGTACGGGCGTTCGAGGAAGTCGGCGACGAGGTCGGCGGCGTCCTTGGTGCCACCGGCCGCGAGCACGCGGTCGCGGTAGCGGGTGGCCACCTCGGGGGCGAACAGGTCGGCGCGGTCGAAGGCCGAGAACATGTCCTTGGCGATGACCAAGGTCCGCAAGAAGCGGCGCGAGCGCGAGGAGGAGAAGGCGCGCGAGGCCGCCGAGAGGGCGCGCAAGAAGAGCCGCAAGCTCGCCGACAAGGTGGCCAAGGCAGCCGACAAGCAGCGCAAGGCAGCCGAGCGGGTGGCGCGCGAGGAGGAGCGCATGGCGGCCAAGCTCGCCAAGAAGTACTACGACGTGATCTATGACGCCCCGGTCGCGCCCGAGCTCGCCTCACGTGTCGCCGGGCTGGTCGACGGGCCCGTCTACCAGGACCCCGAGCGCGGCCTCGACCACGGCGCCTACGTGCCGATGGTGGAACTCTTCCCCGAGGCCGACTTGCCCGTCGTGCAGATGTCGCTGCCCACGCTCGACCCGTCGGGCCTCTACGAGCTCGGCCGCCGCCTCGCGCCCCTGCGCGACGAGGGCACCTTGATCATCGGGTCGGGGTTCACCACCCACAACCTGCGCTGGATCAACCCGCGGGCCGGGGCGGACGCGCCCGCGCCCACGGCGTCCGTCGAGTTCGACCAGTGGGCCGTCGAGACCCTGGAGCGCCGCGACATCGACGCGATCCTGGACTTCGAGGAGGTCGCACCCGCGGCGTCCGAGGCCCACCCGCGGACCGAGCACTGGGCGCCGCTCTACGTGGCGCTCGGCGCGGCCGAGGCGTCGGGCCACGCCAACGAGGTCGCCGTGGACGGTTTCTGGTTCGGCCTGTCGAAGAGGTCCTGGCAGTTCAACTGATGTGTGGGTGGGCCTGGGCGAGCGGGTGGCGGCCGGCCACTCAGCCGGGGATCCCGTCCAGGGCCGCGGTCGGCCGCTCGGCGATCTTGCCGGCGCTGAGCTTGTCGACGACCATCGCGATGGCCGCGTCGCCGGTGACGTTGGTCGCCGTCCCGAAGCTGTCGATCGCGATGTAGGTGGCGATCATCAAGCCGACCATCGGGTCGGTGAAGCCCAGCCTACGGACGATCAGGCCGTCCGGGCAGTCCCTCCCAGTCCCCCGCAGAGGCGACGCAGGCGGAGGCCACGTCGACACCCCGCCGGAGTGATTCGGCGACGCCCAAGCCGTCCAGCCGTCCGGACAAGTAGCCCGCGCACAGCGCGTCGCCGGCACCGATCACGTCGACCACCTCCACCGGGCGCGCGGGCACGTGCACGGCTCCAGAGGCCGTGGCCGAGCTGCGAATCGGGTTCGAACCCGAGGCCGCAGCACTCGCCGCCCAACACGTCAACGAGGACGCCGTGGGCCGACTCATGGGCCTGGGTGCCCGCCTGTGGTCGGCTGCCCGGTGCGGCGACGCGGAGGAGTTCCTCCGCCTCGACATCGACTTCCACGCCACCGTGCTCGAGGCGTCCGGAAACCCCATGTACCGCCAGTACGCCCCCGTCGTGCGCACCCTGCTGCTGGGGCGGTCCGAGCACGGCCTCGCCGCCCCCACCCGACCGACATCGCGCTGGAACGGCACATGACGATCATGCGGGCGATCCAGACCGGCGACCCCGACCGCGCACGCAGCGAGTCGCGGGCCCTGATCCTGGAGTCCCTGGAGGAGTCCCGCAACCTCTGGGCGGCCACCGCGAGGCGCTGAGCCACGCAGCCCCTCCACTCCGGCGCGGAGGTGGCGATGGCCAGGTCGGTGCACCGCGCGTGGTGGGTGGCGTTCGTGACGCTGCTCGCGCTGGTCAGCGCGGCCGCGTTCCGGTCCAGCACCGGGGTGTTGTTCATCCCCATCGAGCAGGAGTTCGGCTGGTCGCGCACCACCACCTCGGGCGCCGTCTCGCTCAACCTCGTCCTCTACGGCCTGACCGCCCCGTTCGCGGCTGCGATCATGGAGCGCTGGGGAGTCCGACGCACCGTGGCCGCCGCGCTCCCCGCCCGACCTCGCCCCGCACCCGACCCCCGACCAGCCCGCGCCCGCGGCGTCCGGACCGATGGTGCTCGCGCTCACCACGCTGCGGGACGCGAGCGGCCGCTGGCCGTTCTGGCCCTTGGTGCTGAGCTTCTTCGTCTGTGGGTGGAGCACGAACGGGCTGATGCAGACCCACTTCATCCCGGCCGCGGACGACTTCGGCATGGCCCCCACCGTCGCCGCGACCCTGCTCGCGATGATCGGGGCGTTCGACATCATCGGCACGGTGGCGTCGGGGTGGTTGACCGACCGCGTCGACTCGCGCGTGCTGCTCGCCGTCTACTACGCGGGGCGCGGCATCGCCCTGTTCGCTCTGCCCGTCGTCATGGACGCCAGCATCGCCGTCGGCCTGCGTGATCCTGCTCGTCTTCGCCCTGACCGTGGTCGTGATCCTGGTGCAGTACCTGCTCGCCGGCGCGATCTCGGGTCGCAACCCGTTCAAGGCGCTCGCCACGATGATGCCCGCCTACGCGACCGCGCTGGGCACCTCGTCGTCCGCGGCGACGATCCCGGTCACGCTGCGCCAGGCCATCCTCGCAGGGGTCACGCCGGCCGTCGCCTCGTCCGTGATCCCCCTGTGCGCGACGATCCACCTCGCCGGCTCGACGGTCAAGATCACCGCCTTCTCGCTGGCGATCATGGTGCTGTCCGGCATGCCCGTCGACGTGCCCTTGATGGTCGGCTTCGTGTTCATGCTGGGCGTCACGATGGTCGCCGCCCCGGGGGTGCCCGGCGGCGCCATCATGACCGCGGCCGGCCTGCTGTCCTCGATGCTGGGCTTCACCGACCCGATGGTCGGCTTGATGATCGCCACCTACATCGCGATCGACAGCTTCGGGACGGCGACCAACGTCACCGGCGACGCGGCCATCGCGATGGTCGTCGACAAGCTCAGCGCCGGCAAGATCGCCGAGCGGCCGACCGCGGCCCTGGACGGGATCCCCGGCTGAGTGGCCGGCCGCCACCCGCTCGCCCAGGCCCACCCACACATCAGTTGAACTGCCAGGACCTCTTCGACAGGCCGAACCAGAAACCGTCCACGGCGACCTCGTTGGCGTGGCCCGACGCCTCGGCCGCGCCGAGCGCCACGTAGAGCGGCGCCCAGTGCTCGGTCCGCGGGTGGGCCTCGGACGCCGCGGGTGCGACCTCCTCGAAGTCCAGGATCGCGTCGATGTCGCGGCGCTCCAGGGTCTCGACGGCCCACTGGTCGAACTCGACGGACGCCGTGGGCGCGGGCGCGTCCGCCCCGGCCCGCGGGTTGAACCAGCGCAGGTTGTGGGTGGTGAACCCCGACCCGATGATCAAGGTGCCCTCGTCGCGCAGGGGCGCGAGGCGGCGGCCGAGCTCGTAGAGGCCCGACGGGTCGAGCGTGGGCAGCGACATCTGCACGACGGGCAAGTCGGCCTCGGGGAAGAGTTCCACCATCGGCACGTAGGCGCCGTGGTCGAGGCCGCGCTCGGGGTCCTGGTAGACGGGCCCGTCGACCAGCCCGGCGACACGTGAGGCGAGCTCGGGCGCGACCGGGGCGTCATAGATCACGTCGTAGTACTTCTGCGGGAACCCCCAGAAGTCGTAGACGAGCGGCGTCCCGGGCCGAGTGGACGACACCGTGACCGGCTGGTTCTCCCAGTGGGCCGACACCATGAGGACGTTCTTGGGCTTGGCGACCCGCGCCGACCAGTCATGCAACTGCGCAGTCCAGGTCGCGTCGTCGGCGAGCGGGGGCGCGCCGTGGCTCAGGAAGAATACGGGCTGTCGCTCTCCCATGGATGACTCCTCTAAGTAGTTGATGATTCAAGTTTGTGTCAGGAGGCGCAGAAGATCAATCGGTTGCCACGTTCCAGCCTCGCTCGACCGCGGCGAAGCGGTACTCGGCGGCCAGGTCGGCGAGGTCGGCCCGGTGGGTGCGCATCCGGCACCCCCGGCCGTCGGGGCGCACCACGATGCCCTCGTCGGCCCAGTGCTCCAACGCGTGGGCGACCGGCGCGAGCGTCCCGTCGTGCGACACGATCCGCCACCAGGGCCACCCCTCGGACGCGTCGCGCATGATCGCGCCGACCTGCCGCGGCCCCACCCCGGTCAGGGCACCGATGTCGCCGTAGGACGCCACCCGCCCCCGGGGCACGAGGGACACGGCCAGCCGCACCCGCTCGACCGGGCCGGGGACGGCGTCCGGTTGTTCAGGCACGGGCGGTCAACTCGTCGTCGACGTAGCCGGGGCCGGCGGCGACCACGCCGGCGGCCACGAACACCGCAGCGGAGCCGAGGAGGAACCACAGGGGCACGTCCCAGCCGCCGGTGACCTCGACCAGGACGCCGACCAGCAGCGGCCCCATGCCCGAGAACAGGTAGCCGACCGACTGGGTGAAGCCCGACAGCTGCGTGGTGGTGTGGGAGTCGCGCGCACGAGCGGTGATCAGGGCCATCGCCATTGGGAACGCGAAGCCCGACAGGCCGAGCAGCGCCGCCCACAGCCACGGCGTGGTGGTGGGCGCCAGCCAGACACCCAGGTAACCGCCGACGAGCAAGGCACCCAGCAGCACGACCACCCAGCGCGGGTCGCGCAGGCGGGCGACCACCACGGGCATGACGAAGCCGGCCGGGATCCCGAACGCGGCCAGCAGGGACGCCATCGCCCCGGCCTGCGTCGCCGAGAGCCCCCCGTCGCGGTACATCTGGGCGATCCAGCCGAACTGGACGTAGGCCTGCATCGACTGCATGCCGAAGAACACGGCCAACGCCACGGCCTTGCGCGACCCCATCACGGCGAACACCGACCCGGAGACCCGGTGGGTGTCGACCTCTTCGGCCAGCCGGCGTCGCCGTTCGGACGCCGCGAGCACCGCCCACGGCACCGCGGCGGCCAGCGCGGCCAGCCCCCAGACGCCGAGGGAGGCGCGCCAGCCTCCGGGCGCGACGTCCGACAGCGGGGCCGATACCAGCGACGCGCTCGTCGCGCCGATGGCGAGCGAGACCGTGTAGACCGACATGATCGAGGCGAGCCGGTTGGGGTAGTGAGCCTTGATGTACGCCGGGACGAGCACGTTGCCGATCGCCATGCCGGCGAAGGCCAGCGCCGTGAGCACGAAGAACAGCGGCACCGCGTGGACGAAGCTCCGGCCGAGCAGGCCGAGTGCGGTGCCCATCGCGGCCACGAACAGGCCGCCGGCCAAGCCGAGCCGCAGGCCGATGACCACGGCGAACGCGCCGAACACGGCGAAGGCGAAGCCGGGCGCCGACGTGAGCAGGCCGGCCAGCGAGCCCCCCATGCCCAGGTCGGCCTGGACCTCGGCGAGCACGGGCCCGAGCGACGTCGCGCCCGGGCGCAGGTTGATCGCCAGGGCGACGATCGCGAGCACGCCCCACCAGAGCCTCGCCTTGGAGCGCATCATCGCCGCCTCACGCCTTCTTCGCCGCCTTCTTGGCGAGCTTGGCCGCCATGCGCTCCCCCTCGCGCGCCACCCGCTCGGCTGCCTTGCGCTGCTTGTCGGCGGCCTTGGCCACCTTGTCGGCGAGCTTGCGGCTCTTCTTGCGCGCCTTCTCGGCGGCCTCACGGGCCTTCTGTTCCTCGAGCTCGCGGCGCTTCTTGCTGACCTTCTTGGCCTTCTCGGCCGGGGAGGGCTTGCGCGGGGCCGCGTCCTTCGCGGGGGCGGGCTCGCCGGCCTCGGGCGCGTCCTCTACCTCGACCACCCCGGACGCCCAGGGCTCGGGCCACACGACGCTGCCGCCGCCGTCGACTATGTCGGCCTCGGGCTCGTCGAACCAGTGGTCGCCCTCGCCGAGGTAGCGGAACACGGCGATGTAGTCGTCCGGCAGTTCCACGGACGCCCGCGCCACGTCACCGTCGGCCGACAGCGTGAGCCGCCCCGGCGTCCAGTCGTTGAAGTTGCCGACGACGCTGGCACGGCCCGCCCACTCGAGGGGCAGGGTGAACGTCAGCGTGCGCAGCCCGGCGCGCGCGGGAGAACGGTGGAGCATGGGGTTCCTTCCTGTGAACGGCCCATTCTCCCACCGCTGCCCGGGTTCGGCCGACCCGGTTGCCC
The DNA here is from genome assembly GCF_017569205.1 of Propioniciclava sp. MC1595. Classification (GTDB taxonomy): domain Bacteria; phylum Actinomycetota; class Actinomycetes; order Propionibacteriales; family Propionibacteriaceae; genus Propioniciclava. Next base: position 869,122 of record NZ_CP071870.1, on the reverse strand, counting down.
ACCCAGCGGGCAACCGGCCGGCCGCCCGCTCAGAGGCTGTCGCCGAAGTCGGCGCGGAACTGCTCGACGAGCCTGGTCGTCCAGTCGCCGATGGGCTCGAGGCGGCCGTAGAAGAAGCGCAGGATCTCGGGCTCCTCGACCCAGCGCATGCCGCCGACGAGGTGGCGGTTCTGGTACAGCCAGTCGATGCGGTCGATGGCGTAGTTGACCTGCGACAGGGTGAACACGCGGCGCGGCAGGGCCAGGCGGACGAGTTCCATGTGGGCCAGCGGCTCGACGCCGGTGTTGATGTCGCGCGCCTCCGACATGGTGCCGCGCTCCATGCCGCGCACGCCCGAGGCCAGGAACACCGCGGACGCCAGCGCCGCGGCCGGGTACTGCCGCTGGTCGACGTGGTCGAGGAAGCGCATCGCGTCGACGTGCGCGCCCAGTCCGCCGGGCGGGGTGATGACCGGGACGCCGCGGCGGTCGAGCTCGTTGACCATGTAGGCGATGAACTGCGGGCCCTGGTTGATCATGTCGAAGTCGAGGGTCTCGTCGAGGCCGACGGTGATCGCCTCCATCTCACGCACGGACATGCCGCCGTAGGTGAGGAAGCCCTCGAACATGGGCACGAAGCCGCGCATGCGCTTGTACATGGCCTCGTCGCGGATGCAGATGCCGCCGCCGCGGCCGAAGCCGAGCTTGCGGGCGGAGAAGTAGATGATGTCGCACAGGTCGGCCATCGCCTTGACGATGGCCGGGATCTCCAGGTCGACGCACCGCGGGTCGCGGATCTTCATGAAGTAGAGGTTGTCGGCCAGCAGCGACGCGTCGAGCACGAGCGGGATGTCGTGCTCGTGGCAGATCTGCGACACCTCGGTGAGGTTATCGAGGCTGAACGGCTGCCCGCCGATGAGGTTGGTGCCGGCCTCCATGCGCACGAAGCTGAGGCCCTCGGCGCCGCGCTCGGCGATGACCGCGCGCAGGGCGTCGGTGTCCATGTTGCCCTTGAACGGGTGGTCGGAGGTCACCTTGAGCCCGTCGGGGTGGATCAGCTCGAGCACCTCGGCGCCATGCACGACGACGTGCTGCTTGGAGGTGGTGAAGTGGTAGTTCATCGCCACCGCGGTGTCCGGGCGCACGAGCACCTGGCCGAGGATGTTCTCGGCGGCACGGCCCTGGTGGGCGGGCAGGAAGTACTCCATGCCGAACACCTCGACGAGCTTGTCGTAGAGGCGGGTGTAGGTCGCTGAGCCGGCGTAGGCGTCGTCGGCGCGGAACATGGCGGCCTGCTGCTCCTGGCTCATCGCGTTGACGCCCGAGTCGGTCAGCATGTCGAGGAACACGTCGGCGTTCTGCAGCAGGAACGTGTTGTGACCCGCGGCCCGGATCGCCTCCAGCCGCTGCTCGACCGGCAGCAGGGTGAGCTTCTGGATGATGCGCACCTTGTGCATCTCCAGCGGGAGCTGCTGGCCTCGGAAGAACGTCACCTTCGACATGGGGAGTGCCTTTCACGCAGGGATCGCGACTGTGAAGTGAATGCTGCCACTACGCGGCGTCGTAGCCGCGCGGGGGTCGCAGGGTGGGCGGGCGCGTAGGCTCACCGGTCGTGGCCTTCCTCGGCCCAGTCACCCTCACGGGATCCCTCGTCCAACTCGAGCCCCTCGCCCGCTCCCACGCGGACGCCCTCCGCGCGGCCACGCTCGACGGCCGGGTGTGGGAGCTGTGGTACACCTCCGCGCCGGCGCCCGACGACGTGGAGGCGGACATCGTCGCCAAGCGGAAGGCCGCGGCGTCCGGCCAGGGCCTGCCCTTCGCGCTGCGCCGCGTGCTCGACGGCACCGTGGTGGGCGTCACGACGTTCCTGCACCCGGTGCCGGCCGTGCCTGCGGTCGAGATCGGGTCGACCTGGTACGCCGCTTCCGCGCGACGCACGGGGCTGAACACGGAGGCGAAGCTGCTCATGCTGCGCCACGCCTTCACGGCTTGGGGGTGCCGGCGGGTGGCCTTCCGGGCGACCTGGTTCAATCACCCCTCGCGGGAGGCGATCGAACGGCTCGGCGCCGTGCTCGAGGGCCGCATCCGCAACGACCGCGTGCTGCGCGACGGCACGGTCACCGACACCGCCCAGTACTCCCTGACCGGCGAGCAGTGGCCGGCCGTGGAGCGCCACCTCACCCACCTCCTGGCCCACCGCGCCTGATACCCCTGGGGGTAAGCTGGCCCCGACTTCACCCGAAAGGACGCCCCGTGCGGACCCTGTTGCGCGTGCTCTTCACCTCACGCGAGCTCTGGCCCTGGTACGCCGGGATCATCGTCACCTCGGTGCTGGTCGCGGTCACCGCGCTGGCCACCCCGTTCATCATCGCCCGGGCCACCGACGAGGTCGTGGCGCAGGCGTCCGGTGGCGGGGGCGGCCTGATGGTACTCGTCGCGCTGGCCGGCGCCCTGCTCGTGGCCGAGCTGCTCAACACGGTCCTGACCAACGTGGGCGGCTTCCTGGGCGACACCATGACGATGCGGCTCCGCGCCCTGCTGAGCTCGCGCTACTACGCCAAGCTGCTGAGCCTGCCGCAGCGCTACTTCGACAACCAGCTCACAGGCACGGTGATCAACAAGCTGAACCGGTCGATCACCGAGGTCACGCAGTTCCTGCAGATGTTCAGCAACAACTTCTTCCCCACGCTGATCACCGTCGTGGCGGTGCTGGTCATCTCGCTGTTCTACTCGTGGCCCCTCGCCCTGCTGCTGCTGATCATCTACCCGCTGTTCACGTGGCTGACCGCGCTCACCTCGAAGCGCTGGCAGAAGCTCGAGGGCGAGAAGAACGTCGAGCTGGACGCCGCGGGCGGCCGCTTCGCCGAGGTCATCGGGCAGATCAAGGTGGTGAAGAGCTTCGTCCGGGAACGCACCGAGCTGGAGGCCTTCGACGGCCACTACGGGAAGGCCGTGTCCACCACCCACACGCAGTCATCGTGGTGGCACCGCATGGACGTCGCCCGCCGCGGCTCCCTCAACGTGATCTTCTTCGGGATCTACCTGATCATCTTCGCCCAGACCGCCGCCGGCATCTTCACCCTGGGCGACATGGTGCTCCTCATCCAGCTCGTGGCGATGGCCCGCACGCCGGTCATGATGATGAGCTTCCTCGTCGACTCCTCCCAGCACGCGATCGCGGGCTCGAAGAGCTACTTCGAGGTCATGGACGAGACCCCCGAACCCCTCGCCGCGCTCACGCCGACGGCCCGCGTTCCGTCCGCCGCGACGCAATGGGAGCGCAGCGACCCCAGCCTGCCGTCCGGGCCCGGGTCCGGCGCATGGCCGGTCGTCCCGGACGCCCCGACGATCGAGTTCGCCGGGGTCAGCTTCGGGTACGACGCGGACGCCGAGGTGCTGCACGACATCTCGTTCGCGGTCGCCCGCGGGGAGCGGATCGCGCTGGTGAGCGAGTCCGGCGGCGGCAAGACCACGCTGGTGAACCTGTTGCTCGGGCTCTACCGCCCCGACGCCGGCGCGATCAGCATCGCCGGCACCGACACCGCCGGCCAGCCGCCCTCGACGGTGCGCGCCCAGATCGGGGTGGTGTTCCAGGACGCCTCGCTGTTCTCGGGCACGGTGCGCGAGAACCTGGCCTACGGGCGTCCGAATGCGACCGACGCCGAGCTCGAGCAGGCCGCCCGCCGGGCCAACGCGCACGAGTTCATCACCAAGCTCAGCGACGGCTACGACACGCTGATCGGCGAGCGCGGCGTCCGGCTGTCGGGCGGGCAGAAGCAGCGCATCGCGGTCGCCCGGGCCATGCTCAAGGACGCCCCCCTGCTCGTGCTGGACGAGGCCACCTCGGCGCTCGACTCGCGCTCGGAGCGCCTCGTCCAGGCCGGCCTGGAGGAGCTGATGACCGACCGGACGAGCATCATCATCGCCCACCGCCTCTCGACCATCAGCACCGTCGACCGCATCATCACCCTGCGCGACGGGCGCATCGACGAGGTCGGCTCCCCCGCCGAACTCGCCGCGACCGACGGCATCTACGCCGAGTTGCTGGCGCTGCAGGAGTCGGGCACCAAGCGCGACAAGCGCCGGATGGCCGCCTTCGACATCACCGGCTGACCCTGCGCGGGCGGCGGCGCTGGCTAGGCTGGCGCCCGTGACTGAACTCGCACCGCTGACCCTGCCCGCCGCCGACGACTACCTCGACTGGGTGTCGTCGACGTCCGAGGCCTCGCTCGAGCGCGCGCGCACGCTGGTGGCCGACCTGAAGGCCGACCCGCCCGCCTCGGCCCTGGCCACGCTCCAGCGCTGGAACGAGGTCGTGCTCGCGATCGGCAACGCCTCCGCGCGCGGGGAGCTGTTCAGCGAGGTCCACCCCGACTCCGGCGTCCGGGACGCCGCAGAGAAGGCCGCACTGGCCGCCCAGCAGCTGGCCACCGAGCTCGGCCTCGACACCGAGCTGTACGCGATCTTCGCGGCCGTCGACCCCGCCGGGCTCGACCCCGAGGCGTCCCGTCTGTTGGAGAAGACGCTGCGCGACTTCCGCCGCTCCGGCGTGGCCGCCGACGAGCCCACCCGCGCCCGCGTCAAGGAGATCCGTGACCGGCTGACGGTGCTCGGGCAGACGTTCGCGCGCACGATCCGCGAGGGGACGAGGTCCATCAAGGTCCGCCCCGACCAGCTCGAGGGCCTGCCCGCGGACTGGGTCGAGGCCCACCCGCCCGGCGAGGACGGCCTCGTGACCGTCACCACCGACTACCCCGACGCGATCCCCTTCCGCACCTTCGCGCACGACGCCGACGCCCGCCGCGAGCTCGTCGTGGCCCAGTTGACGATCGGCTACCCCGACAACGTCGAGGTGCTGCGTGAGATCTTCGGCCTGCGCGCCGAGCTGGCCACGCTGCTCGGGTACGACACCTGGCCCGACTTCGACGCCGAGGTCAAGATGATCGGCACGGGGGACGCGATCGGTGAGTTCATCGACAAGATCGCCGACCTGGCGCTCGAGCCGGCCCGGCGCGACGTCGACATCCTGCTGGCCCGCCTGCGCCAGGACCGCCCCGACGCACCCCACGTCGAGTCGTCCGACTCCGGCTACTACGCCGAGGTCCACCGTCGCGAGGAACTCGACGTCGACGCCCAGCAGGTGCGCACCTACTTCGACTTCGGCAAGGTCCGCGCCGGCCTGCTCGACGTGACCGGACGCCTGTTCGGGCTCACCTACTCCCCCGTCGACGTGCCGGTGTGGCACGAGGCGGTGCGCGCCTACGACGTCAGCCGCACCGTCGACGGCGCCCCGCTGGGCCGCATCTACCTCGACCTGCACCCGCGCGAGGGCAAGTTCAAGCACGCCGCCCAGTTCACGCTGACCAACGGCGTGGCCGGCCGCCAGGTGCCCGAGGGCGTCCTGGTCTGCAACTTTCCCACCGGCCTGATGGAGCACGCCGACGTCGTGACCCTGTTCCACGAGTTCGGCCACCTGGTGCACCACCTCGTCGGCGGCCAGCAGGCGTGGGCCGAGTTCTCGGGCGTGGCCACCGAGTGGGACTTCGTCGAGGCCCCCAGCCAGATGCTCGAGGAGTGGGCCTGGGACCCGTCCGTGCTGGGCTCGTTCGCGACCAACGCCGCGGGCGAGCCGATCCCGGCCGACCTCGTGGAGCGCATGCGCGCGGCCGACGACTTCGGCAAGGGCTACTTCGCACGCACGCAGATGTTCTACGCGGCTCTGTCGTACCGCCTGCACCTGGAGAACCCCGACGACCTCGTCGCCCGCACCCGCGAGTTGCAGGAGCAGTACTCGCTGTTCCCGTACATGGACGGCACCTGCATGCCCACGTCGTTCGGGCACCTCGACGGCTACGGCTCGGGCTACTACACCTACATGTGGAGCCTCGTCATCGCCAAGGACATGTTCTCGGCCTTCGACCGCGCCGACCTGTTCGCCCCCGAGGTGGCCACCCGCTACCGCGACCGCGTGCTCGCGGCCGGTGGCACCAAGGACGCCGCCGACCTCGTCGCCGACTTCCTCGAACGCCCGTACAACTTCGACGCCTACGCGGCCTGGCTGGCCCAGTGACCCCCTGACCGGTCACGAAATGTGCTCCTTGCACCTGAGGCACGTGGCGCCAGGTTCACGGAGCACATTTCGGGGACGGTGGGGTCAGCGGGTGCGGCGGCGCACCGAACGCCCGGCCGAGGCCGAGAACGCGGCCGCGCCGCGGGTCGAGCCGGCCGGGGCGACACCCGAGGGCACGCGGCCCGAGCCGTTGCCGGACGCCTTGAGCCCGGCCCGCTGCCCGCGCGGGGCCTGCGGCTGGGACGCCGTGGGCGCCTGGCCGGAACGGCCGGAACCGGCAGCACGCCCCGAGCCGGATCCGCGACCCGAGCCGCCACCGCGACCCGACCGGCGCGGACGCGAGGAGGGCTGCTCGGGGGCGGACGGCGTCCGGTCGGCGACCTCGTCGGCGGAGAACACGCGGCGCTCGCCGGGGGCCAGCTCACGCAGGACGTTCGCCGAGGCCGGGGTCACGGTCGGCTTGATCTTGGCCGCACGCATGAGGCCCTGGACGTCGCCGCGCTGATCGGGCGTCGCGATGGTGACCACCGTGCCGGCCGAGCCCGCGCGGGCGGTGCGACCCGAGCGGTGCAGGTAGGCCTTGTGCTCGGTGGGCGGGTCGGCGTGCACGACCAGCGCCACGTTGTCGACGTGGATGCCGCGGGCAGCGATGTCGGTGGCGACGAGGGTCTCGACGCGGCCGGAGTCGAACGCGGCGAGGTTCCGCACGCGGGCGTTCTGGGACAAGTTGCCGTGCAGGTCGACCGCGGGGATGCCGCGTCCGTTGAGCTGCTTGGCCAGCTTCTTCGCGCCGTGCTTGGTGCGCGTGAACAGGATCGTGCGGCCCGGCGCGGCGGCCAAGTCGGCGATCACGTCGGAGCGCTCGGCCGCCGACACGGTGAGCACGTGGTGTTCCATGCGCGCGACCGGGGAGACGGCCGAGTCGGCCTCGTGCACGACCGGGTCGTGCAGGAACTGGCGGACCAGGACGTCCACGGCGTTGTCGAGCGTGGCCGAGAACAGCAGCCGCTGCGAGGCGCGCGGGGTCGCCGCGAGGATCTTCTTCACCCCGGGCAGGAAGCCCATGTCGCTCATGTGGTCGGCCTCGTCGATGACGGTGACCTCGACCGCCTCCAGCGACAGGTGGCCCTGGTCGCGGAGGTCGAGCAGGCGTCCGGGCGTGGCGACGAGGATGTCGACGCCGGCCTTGAGAGTGCGCACCTGCGGGTTCTGGTTGACGCCGCCGAAGATGGTCAGCGTCGAGAGCCGCGACGCGTCGGCAAGGGGCTTGACCGACTCGGCGATCTGGGCGGCCAGTTCACGCGTCGGGGCGAGCAGGAGGGCACGCGGGCGGCCCGGGGCGGGACGCCGGCGCGCGGTCGGGTTGGCGGTGTCGGCCAGGCGCGCCACGACGGGCAGCGCGAAGGCGAAGGTCTTGCCCGATCCGGTGCGCCCGCGGCCGAGGACGTCGCGTCCGGCCAGCGAGTCGGGCAGCGTGGCCGCCTGGATGGGGGTGGGGGTCTGGATGCCGCGCTCGGCCAGGACGGCGACGAGCGACGTGGGCACGCCGAGGCGTGCGAACTGAGAAGTCATGGATTCTTTCGTGGGCGTCTCGCCCTGGGCGCGCTCGTGCTGGATCCGATCCGAGTGACCGGTGCGGCGCGGCCAGCAGCACCGTGTGCCGCATCACCTGCGACCCGAGGCAAGACTGGTGCGGGTCGCAGACCCATATTAGTGCACGTGAGCACAATCCCCCGCATCGGTCGCGTGAGCTAACCCAGACCGAGCGCCAGTTCGACCACCAGCACGGCCACGGACCCGCCCAGCGCGACGGTGATCAGCGAGCGTCCGCAAAGGGCGAGCACGACCGCGACGACAAGGGCTGCGATGCCGGACGCCGGCGTCCGGGTCGCCAGCAGGATGGCCGGCACGGTCATGGCGGTCAGCACCGCGTAGGGCACGTAGTACAGGAACGACCGCACCCACGGCGAGCGCACCTCCTCGCGGAACGCCACCAGCGGCACCGCGCGCAGCAGGTACGTGACGACGGCCATGACCGCCACCCAGGCCCAAAGGGTCACGCCGCCTCCCGGGGGAACGCGAACGCGCCGCCGGCCGTGGCCAGCAGGGTGACGATGATGATCCGCCAGCCGACGTCGATGCCGGCAGTCCACGGCAGCCAGGCCAGCAGGCAGCTCAGCACGACGGCCGCGACGACGACCCCCAGCACGGCTCGGTCGGCGCGCGCGACCGGCACGACGATCGCGACGAACATGCCGAACAGCAGCACGCCGAACGCCGACACCAGCAGCGGCGGCAGCACCGACCCCAGCAACGCCCCGGCCAGCGTGCCGAGCGTCCAGCCCGCGATCGGCAGCAGCATCGAGCCCGCGTAGGCGGCGAAGGTGACCCGCGGCGTCCGCATCGCAAGCGCGTAGATCTCGTCGGTGATGCCGAACGCCATCACCAGCCGCTGCCACGTCGGCGTGCCGGGCGCGAGCCGCTGGCCGAGCGAGACCGCCATCAGCACGTAGCGCAGGTTGACCAGCGCGACGGCCAGGGCCAGCTCGAGCAGGGTTCCGCCCGCGGCCCACACCGTCGCCCCGGCGAACTGCCCGGAACTCGACAGATTCGTCAGCGACACGACCGTCGCGGCCAGCGTCGGGATGCCCGCCTGCGCACAGAACAGGCCGAAGGCCAGCGCGACGGTCAGGTAGCCGACCGCGATCGGCACCGAGTCCCGCAGGCCGGCCCGCAGGTCACTCGATGCCGCCGCGTCCACGGCCTCAGGCTAGCCAGCCGCGACGGCCCGCTTCACGGCGTCCAGCCGGTTGGCCATGATCCGCTTCGACAGGGACGCCTCGGGCGCGAGCACCTCGGAGGCGTGGAACGCGCCCTGGTAGAGGTGGAACTCGACCGGGTTGCCCTGGCGCACGAGCTCGCCGACGAGCGTGATGTCCTCGTCGCGGAACATGTCCTCGGTGCCGACGTCGATGAAGATCGGCGCGAGCCCCGACCAGTCGGTCTCGAGCAAAGGCGAGGCGTACTTGTCGGGCTCCCCGCCGCCCAGGAACCACTCCCAGGCCTCGATGTTGCCCGCGCGGTCCGAGACGCCGACCTCGGTGATGGCCTGGCTCGCCGGCGTGGTGTTGGACGGGTCGAGCATCGGGTAGGCCGCCAGGATCAGCGCGAAGGCGGGGCCGCCCTCGTCGCGGGCGCGCAGCGCGGTGGCCAGCGCCAGGTTGCCGCCGGCCGAGCCGCCCACGATGACGAGGCGCTCGGGGTCGTAGCCGAGCTCCTCGGCGTTCGCGGCCATCCACTGCAGGCCTGCCCAGCAGTCGCGCGACTGCGCCGGGTGCGGGTCCTCGGGGGCCTTGCGGTAGCCGGTCGAGACGACCACGGCCCCGACCTCGCGCGCGTAGGCGGTGGCCATGCCGTCCTCGCCCTCGACGCTGCCCATGATCATGCCGCCGCCGTGGATGAAGAAGATGCCGGGCAGCTTCGCGTCGGCGGGGGCGTCCACGGGGCGGTAGACGCGGACGGGCACCTCGGGGTCGCCGTCCAGGCCGGGCACCGTGCGGTCGTCGCGGGTGACGGACGGGTCGGGCCCGCCGGCCGCCTCCACGCCGGCGGCGTTGAGGGCGGCGGACGCCTCACGGCGCGCGACGATGTCGGGGATGCCGTTGAAGCCGCCGGGCAGCGCGCCGAGGAACACTTCAAGGGCGCTGCGTGATTCGGGGTCGAGTCGGTCGTGCTGGGTGCTCATCGAGGTCTCTCTCTGTGGACGCCAAGGGTGCGGCACCCTCTGCACCCGGCCAGCCCGGAAAGGGAATACCTCAATTCATCATTCGGACTGTTCCCAGGTGTGCGGGACGATCGCGTCGACGCTGACGCCGGAGACCAGGCAGCGGTCCTTGCGGTTGCGCGTGAGTGCCTGGGTCCAGGTGACGAACCCGCCGTCGCCGACCTCGTGGGGCTCGTCGCCGTCCCCGTCCACCACGAACCGGAACGCCGCCGTCGTGTACGGGTTGCGCCACGGACGCCGCTCGTCGCTGGTGCCCTCGACGACGATCACGCCGTCGCGGGTGCCCCGGGCCTCGATGAGGCCGGCCAGGGTGGAGTCCCAGACGGTGAGCTCGATGCGGCCGCGCGGGACGACCGTCCCCATGATCTCGCGCCAGTAGTCGAGGTGGAGGTCGAGCAGGTCGGCCTCGGTGCTCAGCCCGCCGCCATCGGGGGCGGACGAGACCAGCGCGAACCGCAGCTCGTGCGAGGACTCCTCGCTGTGGTCCCAGGCGTGCGTGCACCGGGCGTGCGTGGCGAGGTGCACCCGCGAGTGCCCGTTGCGCCGACGCCGGGACGCCTCGAGCGCCAGGCCGTGCTTGGGGTCGGCCAGCACCTCGGTGCCGCGCATCGTCGTGACGACGCGGTTCTGCCCCAGCCCGCCGAGGTGGATGCCGGAGCCGAGGGACGTCAGCTGGCTGAGGGTGACGCCCACGAACTCCGGCGGCACGACCTCCCACAGCTTCGCGGTGATCGGAAGCGCCTCACGCGGGTCGAGCATGCTCGGCGCGAGCAGCTTGTCCTCGCGCCACCGCTTGATCAGGTCGGCGGGGGTCTGGTCACTGGCCCGGGACCGGGCCACGTCGGCCAGGATCGTGCGCAGTTCGATGGGGTTCAGGGTTCGCAACAAGGCCTCGCGTGCATGGACGCCGATACGTCGCCACACCTTTGTGGACGCCGCGGTTCCACTCATGGACCAACCTCTCCTTGACTGCGTGTCATACGTGGGGGATGTTGACCCGCCGATTGAACCACATCAAGGGCCATAGATCCGACCACCGGTCTGTCCGTGGGAGCAAATCCAGCTGCGCGCCCCGGGAGTGTCTGTGCTGCGCCCTACCGTGGGGCCCATGGCGAGGAATGCGATCCCGGGGGTGGGGCGTCCCGTGCGCCGCATGGAGGCCCGCACCGGGGCGGAGTGGGAGCCCAAGGCGTGGCCGTGGCGCATCCCGGCGGTGGCGGCGCTGCTGGCCGACGGCATCGACTTCGGGCAGGCCACCGTCCTGGTCGGCGAGAACGGGTCGGGCAAGTCGACGATCCTCGAGGCACTGGCCGAGGCTTACGGGCTCAACCCCGAGGGTGGGTCGACGGGCGCACGGTTCAGCACGCAACGCACCGAATCGCCGCTGGCCGAGACCGTCCAACTCGTCCGCGGCGCCGGTGCGAGCCGCGGCGGCTACTTCCTGCGCGCCGAGACCATGCACGGGCTGTTCTCGTACCTGGCCACCAGCGGGGACTCGTTCCACCACCTCAGCCACGGTGAGTCGTTCCGGGCGATCCTCGAGGCCCGCACGCGCCACCGCGGTCGGATCCGGCCGGGCCTCTACCTGCTCGACGAGCCCGAGTCGGCGTTGTCGTTCACCTCCAGCCTCCACGCGCTGGCGACGTTGGTCGACCTGCTGTCCGAGCCCGGCGTCCAGATCGTGATGGCGACGCACTCGCCGATGCTGTCGGCGCTGCCAGGGGCGACGATCCTGCAACTGTCGGAGGCGGGCATCGAGCCCCGCGCCTGGCAGGACCTGGACCTGGTCGTCAACGAGCGCTACTTCCTCGCCGACCCGCAGCGGTTCCTCCGCCACCTCTCCTGAAGGAGACTCAGCGGCCCGACGGCAGCGCGCGCGGGGAGCGCAAGCGGACGGTGCGGCCCAGGTGGACGGTGCCGTGGCCGGCGGTGAAGGTCCGCCCCGAGGGGTCGTCGCCGACCTGGTGGGCCTGGATGATCTCGACGAGGCGGGAGACCTGGCCGTGAGCCTCCTCGAGCTGGGCCTCCAGCTCCAAGATGCGGCGGATGCCCTCGAGGTTGATGCCCTCCTCCTGCGACAGCTCCTGGATGTGCCGTAGGCGGGCGACGTCGCGGAGCGTGTAGCGGCGTCCGCGGCCCTTGGCGCGCGACGGCACCACCAGGCCCAGACGGTCATAACCGCGCAGGGTCTGGGGGTGCATCTCGGCCAGCCGCGCCGCCATGGTCACCGTGAACAGCGGCGCGTCCACGTCCATCCGTGCGGGCAGGAAGTCCGACATCACGTTACTCGAACAGTCCGGCGCGCGGGTTGCCGGAGCCCACGACGTCCGCGTAGTGCCTCAGGGCGGCTTCGGCCTCGGCCGACAGCGACGAGGGCACCTGGACGTCGACGGTCACGAGCAGGTCGCCGTGGTCGCCGTTTGCCTTGCGGACGCCCTTGCCGCGCACGCGGAACGTGCGGCCGTTGGGCGTCCCCGCCGGAATGCGCAGGCGGACGCGCGGCCCGTTCAGCGTCGGCACCTCGATGTCGGCCCCCAGCGCGGCCTCGGGGAAGGTCACCGGCACCACGAGTGTCAGGTTGTCGCCCTTGCGCCCGAACACCGGGTGCGGGCGGACGTTGACGAGCACGTAGAGGTCGCCGGGGGGGCCGCCGTTCTCGCCGGCCCCACCCTTGCCCTTGATGCGGATGCGCTGGCCGTCGGTCACGCCGGCGGGCACGCGCACCTGCATCGTGTTGGTCGAACGCGCACGGCCGGAGCCCGAGCAGTCGGGGCACGGGTCGTCGACGACGAGCCCGCGGCCGCGGCAGTCGGGGCAGGGCTCGGCGATGGCGAAGCCACCCGAGGTCTGCGACTCCTTCATGCCCGAGCCCTGGCAGGTCGTGCAGACCTTGGGCACCGTCCCGGCCTTGGCGCCCGTGCCGCGACAGGACGAGCACGGGGCGTCCGAGACCGTCTGCATGGCCACGGTCGTGCCCTCGACGGCCTGGGTGAAGTCGATCGAGACCTCGCCCTCGATGTCGGTGCCGCGCCGCGGGTTGCGGGTGGTGCGCCGGCTCGTCGTGCCGCCGAACAGGCCCCCGAACAGGTCGGAGATGTCCTGGTTGCCCGACGTGGCGTTGCGGAACAGGTCCTCCATGGAGGGCCCGCCGGGCGCGCCGAAGCCGCCCGGCCGCGTGCCGCCGGCACCCGGGAAGCGGAACCCGGATCCGAACAGCGACCGCTGCTCGTCGTACTCCTTGCGCTTCTTGGGGTCGGACAGCACCGAGTTGGCCTCGGAGGCCTCCTTGAACTTCGCCTCGGCCTTCTTGTCGCCGGGCTTGGCGTCGGGGTGGTTCTCGCGGGCGATCTTGCGGAACGCCTTCTTGATCTCCTCGGGCTTGGCGTCCTTGGAGACGCCCAGGATCTTGTAGTAGTCCTTCTCAAGCCAGTCCTTGGTGCTCATCGGCGCCTCCTCTCATGCTCATCGAGTGGGTGGGGGTGGGTGCGGGCCGACCCATCAGGCGGGGTCGGCCACACCCACGCGGGCGGGCCGCACGATGCGGTCGCCCAGGCGGATGCCCTTCTGGATCACGGCCGACACCACCGTGGTGGTGTGGTCGCCCTCCAGCGGCATGTGCATGAGGGCCTCGTGCACGTTGGGGTCGAACTCCTCGCCGACCTCGCCGAAGGCGACCAGGCCGTACTTGCCGGTCACCTTCTCCAGCGCGTCGACGACGAGGCGGAAGCCGCCCTCGAACTCCTCGTGCTGCCGGGCCGCGTCGATGGCGTCCAGCACGGGCAGCAGGTCGTTGACGACCTGCTCCACGCCCTTCTGGCGGGCCACGTCGCGGTCACGGTCGACGCGCTTCTTGTAGTTCACGTACTCGGCGTGCAGGCGCTGCAGGTCGGCGGTGCGCTCGGCGAGCGCGGCCTCCAGGTCACCTTCACGACCGGACGCCGCGGGTGCGGCCGTCCGCTCCTCGGCCGACCCCTCGATGGGGGCCTCCACGGGCGAGTCCACGTCCAGCAGCTCGGAGGCGTCGTCGGGGATCAGCGGAACCTCGGGGCCGTCGCCGCCGGCCTCGCCGTCGGGAACGAACTCATCACGGGGGTTGTGGGTCACGTCATCTCTCCTCAAAGGCAGGGGGCCGGCCGGGCAGGCCCAGCGACGGGCTCCACCGGAGCCGTCGCTGGGAGCCTACCCAGCCGGCCGCTGCGTCACTTCTTGTCGGACTCGTCGTCGACGATCTCGGCGTCCACGACGTCGTCGTCACCGGCGGCGTCGGAGGCCGGGGCGTCCTCGGAGGTGTAGGCCTGGTCGTCGCCCGACCCACCCTGGGCGGCCTGGGCGGCGGCGTACATGGCCTGGCCCATCGCGGACGCCTTGTCGTTCAGGTCGTTCATGGCGGCCTTCACGTCCTCGTCGTTGTCGGTGCCCTTCAGGGCCTCCTTCAGCGTGTCGAGGGCCTCCTGGACCGGGGCCTTGACGTCGTCGCCGATCGACTCCTCGTTGTCCTTGAGCAGCTTCTCGGTGCGGAACGCCAGGCTGTCGGCCTCGTTGCGCATCTCGACGGACTCGCGACGCTTCTTGTCCTCCTCGGCGTGCGCCTCGGCGTCCTTCATCATGCGGTCGATGTCGTCCTTGCCGAGCGCCGAGCCGCCGGTCACCGTCATGGACTGCTCCTTGCCGGTGGCCATGTCCTTGGCGTTGACGTGCACGATGCCGTTGGCGTCGATGTCGAAGGTGACCTCGATCTGCGGCACGCCGCGCGGGGCGGGCATCAGGCCGGTGAGCTCGAAGTTTCCGAGCGACTTGTTGTCGCGGGCGAAGTCACGCTCGCCCTGGTACACCTGGATCATCACCGAGGGCTGGTTGTCCTCGGCCGTGGTGAACACCTCGGACCGCTTGGTCGGGATCGTCGTGTTGCGCTCGATGATCTTGGTCATCACGCCGCCCTTGGTCTCGATGCCGAGGGACAGCGGGGTGACGTCGAGCAGCAGGACATCCTTGACCTCACCCTTCAGGACGCCGGCCTGCAGGGACGCGCCCAGGGCCACGACCTCGTCGGGGTTGACGCCCTTGTGGGGCTCCTTGCCGCCGGTCAGTTCCTTGACCAGGTCGACGACGGCGGGCATGCGGGTCGAGCCGCCGACCAGGATGACGTGGTCGATCTTGCCGACGGTGGTGCTGGCGTCCTTGATGACGGCGTTGAACGGGGCGCGGCAGCGGTCGAGCAGGTCCTGCGTCATGCGCTGGAACTCGGCACGCGTGAGCTTCTCGTCCAGGTGCAGCGGGCCCTCGGCGCCGGCCGTGATGTACGGCAGGTTGATGTGGGTCTCCTGCGCCGAGCTCAGCTCGATCTTGGCGCGCTCGGCGGCCTCCTGGAGGCGCTGCTTGGCCATCTTGTCCTTGCCCAGGTCGATGCCGTGGGCGTTCTTGAACTGGGTCGCGAGCCAGTCGACGATCCGCTGGTCCCAGTCGTCGCCACCGAGGCGGTTGTCGCCCTTGGTGGCCTTGACCTCGAACACGCCGTCGGCGATGTCGAGCAGGGAAACGTCGAAGGTGCCGCCACCGAGGTCGAAGACCAGGATGGTCTGCTCGATGTCGCCCTTGTCGAGGCCGTAGGCCAGCGCGGCGGCGGTGGGCTCGTTGATGATGCGGTCGACGGTCAGGCCCGCGATCTCGCCGGCCTCCTTGGTCGCCTGGCGCTCGGCGTCGCTGAAGTACGCCGGCACGGTGATGACCGCGTTGGTGACGGTCTCGCCCAGGTAGGCCTCGGCGTCGCGCTTGAGCTTCTGCAGCACGCGGGCGCTGATCTCCTGGGGCGTGTACTTCTTGCCATCGATGTCGATGTTCCAGTTGGTGCCCATGTGACGCTTGACCGACCGGATGGTGCGGTCGACGTTGGTCACCGCCTGGCGCTTGGCGACCTCGCCGACGAGGACCTCGCCGTTCTTGGCGAAGGCCACGACGGACGGCGTCGTGCGGGCGCCCTCGGCGTTGGGGATGACGGTGGGCTCGCCGCCCTCGAGGACGGCGACGACGGAGTTGGTGGTGCCGAGGTCGATACCGACTGCACGGGCCATGGTGGGTTACCTCCAGAGGTTCGGGGAACTTCGGGCTTGAGCCTAGCACGCTCATCTTCGAAGTTGAGTTCACCAGACTCAACTAGGGGAAAGCTCCGGGTATTCCCGCTCCGCTCCCGCCGAGGGCTTGAGTTTTTCGCGCCGAGGGCTTGGCTCAGCCCTCCCACTGGGCCACGAGCCGGGCGTGGTCGGTGATGGGACCCAGGACCGCCCACCGGTCGTCGACCACGCGAACCGACCGGAACCCGCGCTCGCGGGCGAACGCGCGCGCATCCTCCGCGGGTGGCCCATCCATGAGCCACACCGTGGGGGCGTCCTCGCCGAAGAACCGGTAGTAGACGCGATCGCCGTCGCGCGCCTGCCAGATCGCCACCTCCGCGCGCGCCGACGACATCAGTTCCGCGTCGGCCGCGGTCGAGTCAGCGCACGTCTCGAGTCCCCCCCACCGTCCGACAGGTCAGCGTGCTGGTGAGCGCCACCCGGCTCGTGCCTTCATCCTGCGACGCCAACGCGCGCACCCGGTCGGACGCCGCCGCGTACGACTCCCGCCCCCGGCCAGCCGGGCCTCGACCTGGTCGAACCGCCCGGCGTCCTGGGACGTGAACCACGCCGACATCGACCACGCCGCGAGCCCCGTGGGCAGGACGACCGCCACCAGGAGCCCCACCAGCCCTCCGACGAGCAGCCACCCGACGACCCGACGAGCGCCACCCACAGGGCGAGGGGCGGCCAAACGGGGAGGGGGGACGCGGGGGCTCATGCACCCATCCTCCCCCCTGTTCCGGCGTCGCGGGGCCCCGTTCAGCCAGCCGACCCCGCGATGTTCACGTGCCAGATGATCCCGAACCGGTCGACGAGTTGGCCGTACTCGTCGCCCCACATCTGCTGCCGCAGAGGGATGACGACCTGACCGCCCTCGCCGAGCCTGGCCCAGTACCCCTGCAGCGCCTCGGCCTCATCACCCGACAGGCTGATCTGCACGTTGGTGCCCGGGTTGTAGTCGCCCATCCCCTCGGCGAAGTCGGACGCGAAGATGTTGAAGCCGTTCGGGGCGCTGACCGAGGCGTGCATGACCCCGTCGATGTCCATCCCCGAGTCGCGGAACGACGACACCTGCGGCTCGGCCCCGAAGACCTCGCCGTTGAACGCCATCGCCTCGGCGCAGTCGCCGTTGAACGTGATGTAGGGGTTGAGCTGCTGCGCCATGGGGCGTCCTTCCTGTCGGTGCCGCGGGTGGGCGGGAGAACCCTGCCACCACACGACCCATCACGACCAGAGCCTTGCCACGCCCTCTACCCCGCACGGGGCAGGAAGAGTTACGGTGGTAGATCACATGAGCGCATGGAGGCGTCATGACCGCGACACAATCCGCCACTTCCTCAAGCACCACGTCCTCAACGCTCCGGGGTACGACTCGCACCGAACCCACCGCCCGCGAGGCCCGCAAGGTCGCCGAGGCCGCCCGCGAGCAGGACTGGACCAAGCCCAGCTTCGGCAAGGAGCTCTTCCTCGGACGCCTGCGCCTCGACCTGATCGACCCGTGGCCGACCCCCACCCCCGAGACGAAGCAGCGCGGCGAGGACTTCCTGGCCCGCGCCCGCACCGTCGCGGACGGCATCGACGGCCAGCAGATCGAGCGCGACGCGCTCATCCCCGACGAGGTCATCGCCGACCTGGCCAGGTTGGGCGCGTTCGGCATGAAAATCCCGACCGAGTACGGCGGCGTCGGGCTGACGAACCTCTACTACAACAAGGCGCTCACCCTCATCGCGTCGGCCAACCCCTCCTTGGGTGCCCTGCTGAGCGCCCACCAGTCGATCGGTGTCCCCCAGCCGGTGAAGATGTTCGGGACGCCCGACCAGAAGAATCGCTTCCTGCCGCGCACCGCGGCCGGGGAGGTGTCGGCGTTCCTGCTGACCGAACCCGATGTGGGTTCCGACCCGGCGCGCCTGGGCACGACCGCCGACCCGCAACCGGACGGTTCCTTCAAGCTCAACGGCGTCAAGCTGTGGGCCACCAACGGCACCATCGCGGGGCTGTACGTGGTGATGGCGCGCGTGCCGGCGTCCGAGGGCGAGCGGGGCGGCATCACCGCCTTCGTCGTCGAGGCGAACTCGCCGGGGATCACGGTCGAGAACCGCAACGCCTTCGTGGGGCTGCGGGGTATCGAGAACGCGGTGATCCGCTTCCACGACGTGGTGGTGCCGGCCGAGAACACGCTCGTCGGCGTCGGGCGCGGCCTGAAGATCGCGCTGTCGACCCTCAACACAGGCCGGCTCTCGCTGCCGGCGATGTGCGTGGGGGCGTCCAAGTGGTGCCTGCACGTGGCGCGGGGCTGGTCGGCCGAGCGCGTCCAGTGGGGACGCCGCATCGGCGACCACGAGGCCATCGCCACCAAGCTGGCCTTCGTCGCCGCGACGACGTACGCCATGGAGTCCATGCTCGACCTGTCGTGCATGCTCGCCGACGACGAGCGCAACGACATCCGCATCGAGGCGGCGCTGGTGAAGCTGTGGGGCTCCGAGATGGCCTGGACGATCGCCGACGAGGTGCTGCAGATCCGCGGCGGGCGGGGCTACGAGACCCACGACTCGCTCGAGGCACGCGGCGAGCGCCCGGCCGAGGTCGAGCAGATCCTGCGTGACCTGCGCATCAACCGCATCTTCGAGGGCTCGACCGAGATCATGCACCTGCTCATCGCGCGCGAGGCGGTCGACACCCACCTGTCGGTCGCCGGCGACATCATCGACCCGGACGCCGGACTCGACGCCAAGGCCCGCGCGGTCGGGCGGGCGGCCGGGTTCTACGCCGGCTGGTTGCCCACGCTGGCGGCCGGCGCGGGCGTGGTCCCCGGGGCGTACGCCGAGTTCGGCGAGTTGGCCGGCCACGTGCGCTGGATGGAGCGCGCCTCCCGACGGCTGGCGCTCAACATCTTCGCCGGCATGGCCCGCTGGCAGGGCAAGATGGAGTACCGACAGGCCTTCCTGGGCCGGGCGGTCGACATCGGCGCCGAGTTGTACGCGATGGCGGCGTCCTGCGTGCGTGCCCGCGCCGAGGCCGACACCGCCCCCGAGAACCTCGAGCTCGCCGACCAGTTCTGCCAGCAGGCGCGCGTGCGCGTCGAGGCGCTGTTCACCGCGTTGTGGCGCAACAGCGACGCGGGCGACCGCACGCTGGCCAAGAAGTTGCTCGACGGGCGCTACGTGCGCCTGGAACTGGGCGTGCGGCACATCCGCGACCACCTGCCGTGGGTGAGCACGTGGGAACCGGGTCCATCCGAGCACGCGGACGTGCGCCGGCACCTCTCCTAGCGTCGCGGCGACGCGGGAGGCACGCCGAGAGCCTGCCAAACAACCGCCGACAGCCTCCCTGTTAATTGAAGGGAGGCTGTCGGCGCGAACTTGGCAGGCTTTCGGCGCGAACTTCGCAGGCTGTCGGCGGTCAGGCGGGCTCGTCTGCGGGCTCGGGTGCGCCGGCGACGAAGGTGGTCAGGTAGAACACGAACAGCACCGCGGTGATGACGTGCACGACCGTGCACCAACTGCAGATCTGGCCGATCATGACGAACTCGGCCCAGACCAGGTAGAGCACGAACAGCATGCCCACACCGGTGAACACCAGCCCGACCAGGCGCCCCCGGCGCAGCCCGAGCCGCCGCCCGGCGAAGGCGAACGCCACGCCGGCGATGTTGTAGAGCAGGCCCAGCAGTGCCACCGGGATGCCGAGCAGGTAGGCCCACGGCGACGTCGTCACCGACGCGCAGTTGACGAAGTCGCCCTCGGGGCACACCAGCACGACATCAGCGTTGTAGTGCTCCCAGGTCAGGTAGGCCGACACGAGCAGGTTGGCCACCCACAGCAGCTTGATCCAGAGCGGGCTCGGGTCAGCCGCCCCGACCCGCACCGCCGCACCCGCGGGCGAACTCACCCGAGGACCGCCTTGGCGGCCACCACGCCGGGCGCCGAGCAGACGTCGCCGGGCTGGTCGCCGGTCAGGGCGCAGATCTGGGCGGTGGTCACGTTCGCCGCGCCGAGGATGGCCTGCGCCTCCGGCGAGGAGGTGTCCTTCAGCTTCTCCGCGATCGAGTCGCCGCTCTTGCCGGGCATGTACCCGCCCTGCAGGAAGGGCTGCAGGAACGGCGTCCCGCTCGTGTGGGTGCCCCAGTACAGCCACGGGTAGCCCTGCATGCCGTGCTCGCGGGCGATGGTCTCGTCCTCGGGGGTGAGGGTCTGGATGTCGTTGCCCTGCGCGTCCTTGAGCTCATAGCCCTTGAAGACGAGGTGGTCGCTGGTGTAGGTCGCGTCCCTGTACGACACGGTCGGGATCATGCCCGCGTTCGACGGGGCCTGCCCCGCCTCGAGGCCGGAGAAGTCACCGAACCGCTCGAGGGCGATGGTCAGGGGCCAGCGGGTGTAGCCGCAGAAGGAGCAGTACTCGGCGCCGATGTAGAGCAGGCGCGGCTTGCCGTCCTGCATCTGGACCTCGCCGCCCGGCACGGGCTCGGCCGGGGTGACGGACAGCGCGCCCACGCCCACGGCGTCCAGGTCAGCGGCCGGCACGTTCTGCAGCGCGGCCACGTAACCGGTGCTGCCACCGCCACCGGGGGCCTGGGGCCGGTTCATGCCGATCGCGATGATCACGCCGACGGCGACGAGCAGCAGCGCCACGGCGCCGGCCGCGATGCCGAACATCTTGTTGCGCCGGGCGGCCTGCTCCGCCTTGCGCCGCTCCTCCGCGAGCCGCGCCCGCGCCGAGCCCTGTGCCGCGTTCGGCTGCTTGCCTGCCTTCGCCATGCGCGCTTCTCCTGTTGCTGTCGTGACGTCCCCCACAGCCTACAGAGCCACCCGAACGCCGCGGGCCGCGGTCCGCCCCGATCCGGCCGGATCCACGTGGCAGGATGGCGCGGTGCCTCACGAACTCTTCGGGTCCCTGGACACCGCCCCGGCGCTCGGGCGCCCCGACCTGCTCGCGCCAGTCACCCTGGCCGTGCTGGAGCGGACCGGGCTGGAGGCGCTCGTCGCCGCCATCGACCCGACCCTCGCCGACACCGAGCAGCTGTGCGCCCACTACGGCGTGCCGCTGGACGCCAGCGCGAACGCGGTCGTCGTGCGGGGCACCCGCGCCGGGGTCGACTCCCACGTGGTGTGCATGGTGCGCGCCACGGACCGCCTCGACGTGAACGGGCTCATCCGCAAGCGGCTCGGCGCGCGCAAGGCCTCGTTCGCGCCCATGGACTTCGCCGTCGAGGCCACGGGTATGGAGTACGGCGGGATCAACCCCATCGGTGTCCCCGCCGACTGGCCGATCTGGGTCGACGGCGCCGTGGCCGACACGGACTGGGTGTGCATCGGTTCGGGCATCCGGGCCTCGAAGCTGTTCGTGCCCGTCACCACCCTGCTGGCGCTGCCGGGCGCCGAACGCGTCGACGACCTCGCCCGGCCGGCGGGCTGAGCGGGGCTCGACTCAGTCGACCGTGTGGTCGGCGCGCGCAAGCACGTCGGCGGGCAGCGTGACGCCCATGCGCTCGGCTGCGCCGGGGTTGACCGACAGCTCGAGGTCCTTGGCCCGCTCGACCGGGATGTCGCCCGCCTTGCCGCCGGACTTCAGCATCTGCGCCGCCATCGTCCCGGTTTGGACGCCCTGGGCGCGGTAGTCCACCGCGTAGGCCGCCAGCGCCCCGCGAACGACCGAGTCGGGGTCGGACACGACGAGCGGGATCTTGTTGGCCTCGGCGACCTGCACCACCGACTCCATCGCGGAGACGAAGGTGTTGTCGGTGCCGATGAAGAACGCGTCCACGTCGGTCAGCGACTCGGCGGCCTGGGCCACCTCGGAGGAGTTCGACACCGTCGCCTCCTTCACCTCCAGCCCGAGGGCGGGGGCGGCCTCCTTCACCATGTCGGCGTGGATGTGGCTGTTGGTCTCGGCCGAGCTGTAGAGCAGGCCGATGGTCCTGGCCTCGGGGAGGATCTCCTTGATCAGCTTCAGCTGGTCGGCCACGGGCGGGAAGTCCGAGGTTCCCGTCACGTTGCCGCCGGGCGCCTCCAGCGACGCGACGAGGTCGGCACCCACCGGGTCGGTCACGCCCGCGAAGAAGATCGGGGTGTCGGGGAGCGCCTGCACCATCGCCTGCGCGGTGGGCGTGGCGATGGCGACCACGAGGTCCTTGCTGCCGAACGCCGAGGCGATCGAGGTCAGCGTCGCCTGGTCACCCGCGGCGTTGCGGTCCTCGTAGACCACGTCAGTGCCCTCGACGTAGCCGGCCGCGGCCATGCCCTCCTTGAAGCCGTCACGCAGGTCGTTGAGCGACGGGTGGTCGACGATCTGCGCGATCCCGATCTGCAGCACCTGGCCGGACGCCGTCGTCGCCCCCGCGCTGCCCGCCGGTGTTGCGGCCGGCGTGGCCGCCGGGGAGCCGGCGCAACCGGCGAGGCCGAGGCCCGCGGCGGTGGCGAGTGCGATCAGGGAGCGTCGGGAGAGAGATGGCATGTGAGCATTGTTCACCGGCACACCGACAAGGCCCGGGACCGTCTCAGCGGTCGCGCTCCTTGGACTTCTTGTCGGCACCGGCCAGGACCACGGCGAAGTCGGGCTTGGCCTTGGCGCGCTTCTCGAGCACGTCCCCGACCGCCTTCCAGACCGCGGGCTCGGCGTCCGCGAACTCCTGGCCGCGCGCCCAGACCAGCACGGTGGACGCCCCGACGCGCCAGAGCGCCTCGGACAGCGCCGCCGGGGAGGCCAGCTCACCGAGCCCGAGCGCCAGGCCGAGCTCGGCCAGCACCGTGCGGCGCGCGTCGCGGCCCAGGTCCTCGGGCAGCTGCAGCACCTTCGGCGTCCACCCGCCCAAGCGCCAGTCGCCGGCCACGGAGGCGGCCTCGGCCTTGGTCGTGTAGAACCCGGGGGCGAACGCAGCAGTCATGGCGACCAGCGTAGTGCGAGCTACCCTTGCGGGCATGTTCGGTAGCTGGGGGATGATCCAACCACGCATGGTCGACCCGCGCCTCGCCCTGCCGGGGCGGGATCGGTCGATCCTGCCCGAGGGCGCGACGCACGACATCTTCGGCACGAACGTGCTCGACACCCCCGAGGGGTCCGAGGTCGCCTACTTCGCCCTCGGGTGCTTCTGGGGCGAGGAGAAGATGTTCTGGAACACGCCCGGCGTGACCAACACCGCGGTGGGGTACATGGGCGGCTACACCCCGAACCCCACCTACGAGGAGGTCTGCTCGGGGCGCACCGGCCACGCCGAGGCCGTGCGGGTGACGTACGACCCGGCGATGGTGTCCTACGACGAGCTGCTGCGGGTCTTCTTCGAGGCCCACGACCCCACCCAAGGGTTCCGCCAGGGCAACGACGTCGGCACCCAGTACCGCTCGGCCCTGTACCCCGTCGACGAGGCGCAGGCGGCGGCCGCGGCCGCCGCGAAGGAGCGTTACCAGGAGGCGTTCTCCGCGGCCGGGTACGGCGACATCACCACCGAGATCGTGGCCGCCGACGACGCCCCGTTCTACTGGGCCGAGGCCTACCACCAGCAGTACCTGGAGAAGAACCCCAACGGCTACTGCCCCATCCACGCCACCGGCGTGACCTGCGGTTGACCCACGGGACGCACGAGGGCCCCGGACCGATCGGTCCGGGGCCCTCGTGGGTCAGGTGCGCTGTGTCACCACTGGCGCGGCTCGTCCTTGGCCTCACCCGGGTAGGCGTCGGTGACGACGTCCTGGGCGTCCTCGGGGGCGACGGCGTCGGCGGCCTCGGCGGTCGCGGCGGCGTCGTCCTTCAGGTCGAAGGCCTCGGTCGGGTTGGTGCGGGCGTCCTTGGCGGCGTCACGGGCCGCCTGGACCTGGTGCTGGAGGTCCGCGACGGTGGTGCGGCCGCGCTCGGCCATGTCGTGGAACGCCTTGGTCGCCTCGTCGATGAAGCCCTTGAACTGGTCGGGCATCGCGTCGACGAACTGGCGGAAGTTCGGGTCCACGCCCTCGGGCGTCTTGGCCGCAATCTCCTTGCGCTGCGACTCGTAGAACACCTTGGCCTTCTCGGCCAGGACGTTCGCGAAGCCGGCGGCGGCGTAGGCGGTCTCGGTGGCGAACTTGATGACGGCGTCACCGAGCTGCTCGGGGGTGAACTTCTCACCGGCGGCCAGGTGGGCGTCCTCGGCCTTCACCTCGAACTCCTCGACGAACTCGCCCTCGGGCTTGGTCTGGTCGTTGTACTCGTTGTACTGGTCGGACATGGTCACTCCTTGCTGGCTGCCGGGACGTCCGGCGTGGGTGTGGGGTGAGGCCCTGCGTCGGGCTGGACGAACGCCAGGTAGACGGTGATCAGGGCCTGCTTCTGGGCGGCGGTCAGGGCCGGGTCGGACTGGACTGCGCGCTGCACCGACGTCGGACGGTGTTCGTCCGGGTCGATGATGCCGGCGCGGACGTACAGGGATTCGGCCGACACCGACAGGGCGGTGGCGATCTGGTTCAGTACCTCCGCGGACGGCTTGCGCAGCCCACGCTCGATCTGGCTCACGTACGGGTTGGAGATGCCCGCCCGGTCGGCGAGCTGCCGGAGCGACATCTCTGCCGCACGGCGCTGGGTGGCGATGAAGTCGCCGAGCGACAGCCGCTCGTGCTGCTCGTTGACCTCGAAGCCGTCCATGCCCACAAGTCTGCTAGCTGCAGTTAGCGCCCACAACCCCCTCGACCCCGGATCTGCACCCTGACGCGACCCCGGCTAGGCCCATCAGGGTGCAAACCGAACGGCAAGCACTCGCGTCCGCCCGCTAGGCTGCGTCCCGAACCCCTGTCGCCGGCCTCGAGGAGCCTGCCGTGACCACACCCGAACACCCGATCGAGGGCATGGGCGCCATCCCCGTCGAGGGAGGCACCGCCTTCCGGGTCTGGGCCCCCCACGCCGACGCGGTGACGGTCTTCGGTGACTTCAACGAGTGGCGCAACGACGCCGACGCGCTGGAGAACGAGGGCAACGGGTTCTGGTACGGCTTCGTCGAGGGCGCCGTCGCGGGCCAGGAGTACAAGTACCAGATCACGAACGGCGAGAACTCCTTCGCCCGGGTCGACCCCTACGCGCGCCAGGTCACCAACTCGGTCGGCAACGGCGTCATCTACGACCACGACGCCTACGACTGGGAGGGCGACTCGGCGAACTGCCCGCCCCACCACGAGCTGGTCATCTACGAGATGCACATCGGCTCGTTCGGCGGCCAGGACTCCGAGGGCTCCGTGGGGCACCTCGACGACGCGATCGCCCGCCTCGACCACCTGGTCGACCTCGGCGTCAACGCGGTCGAGGTCATGCCCATGGCCGAGTTCGCCGGCGACATGAGCTGGGGCTACAACCCGGCCCACATCTTCGCCGTCGAGAGCGCCTACGGGGGCCCCGACGCCTACAAGACCTTCGTCAAGGAGTGCCACAAGCGCGGTCTGGCCGTCATCCAGGACGTGGTCTACAACCACTTCGGCCCCTCCGACCTCGACCTGTGGACGTTCGACGGGTGGAGCGAGAACGGCAAGGGCGGCATCTACTTCTACAACGACGACCGCTCCGAGACCCCGTGGGGCGACACCCGGCCCGACTACGGCCGCGGCGAGGTGCGCACGTTCATCCGCGACAACGCGCTGATGTGGATGCGCGACTACCACGTCGACGGCCTGCGCCTCGACATGGTCCCCCACATGTACACCCACCAGGGCAACTACCTCGACGAGGGCTGGTCGCTCATGCGCTGGCTCACCGACAGCGTGCGCACCGAGTTCCCCGGTCGCATCATGATCGCTGAGGACCTGCACAAGAACCCGCTCATCACCGAGGAGAACGAGGACGGGGCGGGCTTCCACGCGCAGTGGGACGCCGCCTTCGTGCACCCGGTGCGCGCCGAGCTGATCACCCCCGACGACGGGCAGCGGTCGATCGGGGCCATCGCCGAGGCCATCGCCCACCACTACGGCGACCCGCTCGAGCGCGTCATCTACACCGAGTCCCACGACGAGGTGGCCAACGGCCAGGCCCGGGTCCCGCAGGAGATCGAGCCCGAAAACGCCACCGGCTGGCCGTCGCAGAAGCGGTCCACGGTCGGGGCGGCGCTGGTGATGACCTCCCCCGGCATCCCGATGATCTTCCAGGGCCAGGAGTTCCTCGAGGGTGGCTGGTTCCGCGACGACGTGCCGCTGGACTGGAAGCGAAACGAGGACTTCCAGGGGCTCGCCCGTCTCTACAGCGACCTCATCGACCTCCGCCTCAACCGCGGCGGGGTCACCCGCGGCCTGACCGGGCGCGGCCTCAACGTCCACCACGTCGACGAGGGCTCCAACCTGCTGGTCTTCCAGCGCTGGCTGGACCACGGCCCGGGCGACGACGTCGTCGTGGTCGTGAACCTCTCCGCCGAGGCCATGGAGTACCGCCGCATCGGCCTGCCCAGCGGCGGGCTGTGGAAGCTGCGCTTCAACTCCGACGCGACCCTGTACAGCTCGCTGTTCGGCGACTTCGAGAGCTTCGACATCGAGGCCTACGAGGAGGACGCCGACGGCCTGCAGTGGCACGGGAACGTGTCGGTCGGCCCCTACTCGGTGCTCGTCTACAGCCAGGACGCCTGACCCGTCCCGCCACCGGGCGCACCCGTCCGCGCGACGGGGTGCGCGGCTAGGGTGAGCCCGTGAGCGCTCCCGTCGTCGTCCGCACCCCGCGCGTGCTGCTGCCCAAGGCGTCCGTGGACGCCCACCGCTGGGCGGTCATCGCCTGCGACCAGTTCACCTCCCAGCCCGAGTACTGGGCCGAGGTCGAGAAGGTCGTGGGCGACGCGCCCTCGACCCTGCGGATGGTGTTCCCCGAGCTGCACCTGGGCGCGCCCGACGTGGCCGAGCGGGTGCGGGCCTGCCAGCAGACCATGCGGGAGTACCTGAACACCGGCCTGCTCGAGGAGCACGAGGCGATCGTGTACGTCGAGCGCGGCGTGAGCGGCGGCACCCAGCGCGGCCTGGTCGTCGAACTGGATCTCGAGGCCTACGACTTCTCCTCCACCGCGACCAGCGCGGTCCGCTCGACCGAGGGCACCGTCCTCGACCGGCTGCCCCCGCGCATGGCGGTGCGCCGCGACGCCCCGCTCGAGCTGCCCCACATCCTCGTCCTCTACGACGACCCCACCGGGTCTGTCCTCGCCCCGGTCGAGGCTGTCCGCGACGACCTCGAGGTGGCCTACGACCTCGACCTCATGCTGGGCTCGGGCCACCTGACCGGACGCCTCGTGCGCGACCCCGCCGTCCAGCAGCAGGTGTTCGCCGCGCTGGACGCGCTCGTCGAGCCCGAGGCCTACGCCACCCGCTACGGCCTCGCCGGCGAGCACCCCCTGCAGTTCGCCATGGGCGACGGCAACCACTCCCTGGCCACCGCGAAGGGCACCTGGAACGAGCTCAAGGCCGCGGGCGCGGCGTCCGACCACCCGGCCCGCTGGGCGCTGGTCGAGCTGGTCAACCTGCACGACCCATCACTGTCGTTCGAGCCGATCCACCGCGTCCTGTTCGACGGCGACACGGTCGTCGACGACCTCCTGCTCGCGCTCGGCGCGACCACCCGCCCGGTGGACTCGGTGGAGGACGTGCTGGCGGCCGTGGCGTCCGGGGACGGGGTGCAGCGTTTCGGCATCGTCGAGGCGTCCGGCCTGTCGGTCGCGGAGGTGCCCGACCCGACCCACCAGCTCGCGGTGGGCACCCTGCAGACCTTCCTGGACGTGTGGCTGGCCGAGAACCCGGAGGTGGAGATCGACTACGTCCACGGGGAGGACGTGACGGTCGACCTGGGCCGCCGGCCGGGCAACGTGGGGTTCCTGCTGCCGGGGATCGGGAAGGACGCGTTCTTCCGGTCGATCGCCGTCGACGGGCCCCTGCCGCGCAAGACGTTCTCCATGGGACATGCCCATGACAAGCGGTTCTACATGGAGTCCCGGTCGATCCGCTGAATCTCTCACTTGGGGTCGAATACGACAACGAGTCGGACTAGGCTCGGGGCCACAGCAATCGACCCTCGAGGAGGTCCTTCCAATGGAGCATGAGATCACCGAGAACCCCTTGCGGGGTGTCGAGGCCAAGGTTGGCTCCGGTCACTACGGCGTGTTCGATCACGGCGCGCACGTGTGGTCCTGGCAGCCCGACGGCGCGGCCCCCGTCATCTGGATGAGCGCGAAGTCCTGGTTCAGCGACGGCCAGCCCATTCGCGGCGGCGTCCCGATCTGCTTCCCGTGGTTCGGCCCGGGGCGCGCCGGCGACCAGCTGCCGATCCATGGCTTCGCCCGCCTGCACACCTGGCACCTCGCCGACCTGAAGGACACCCTCGACCGTGACGGCCGCCTCATCGCCGTCTACACGCTCGACAACGCGATGACCGGCGAGCAGCCCGACTGGCCGCACCGCTACGAGGCGCGCTACGTCGTGAAGTTCACCCCCGAGTACCTGGGCCTGACGCTCGAGGTCACCAACACCGGCCAGCACCACGTGCCGCTCGACGGCGCGCTGCACACCTACCTCGCGGTCGGCGACGTCCGCCAGGTGAAGGTCACGGGCCTCGACGGCGCCGAGTACTACGACAAGGTCACCGGTCAGACCGAGACCCAGTCCGGCGACGTCACCATCGAGGGCCAGACCGACCGCGTCTACCGCTCGACCGGCGAGGTCGTGCTGGAGGACCCGGTCCTCGGTCGCAAGCTCGTGATCGCCAAGTCGGGTTCGGCCAACACGGTCATCTGGAACCCGGGCGTCGACAAGGCCGCCGAGATGCAGGACTTCGGCGACGACGAGTGGCAGGGCATGATCTGCATCGAGGCCGCGAACGCGCTGGGCGACCAGCTCACGCTGCGCCCCGGTGAGACCCACACGCTCAAGCAGCGGATCACCCTGGCCTGAACCAGCCACGACAGGGCCCGCCGAACCCCCGAGGTTCGGCGGGCCCTGTCGTTGCCCTAGGGTGGCTGCGTGACGACCCTCGACCTGTACGGACTCGGCGTGCACTCGCGCGTCACCGTCGAGGGCCCCCGCACCGATGAGCTGCTGGACGCCCTGCGTGAGGTCTGGTCCCGGTGCCTGGCGCCGCGGGGCGGCGAGGTCCCGGGCGAGGACCTCGCCCTGACGCTCGAGGGAGACCCAGCCCCCCTCCTGCAGCGCTTCACCCAGGACGTCACCCAGGCCGCCATCAAGGCGCAGCGCGGCCGGCTGTTCATGTTCCACGCCGGGGCGGTGACCTCGCCCGCCACGGGGGCGACGCTGGCGTACGTGGCCCCGGGCGGCACCGGCAAGACCACGCTGTCGGCGGTGCTGGGGCGCACGCACGGCTACGTCACCGACGAGACCGTCGGCTTCACCCCCGACGGGCGGGTCCTCCCCTACGAGAAGCCGCTGTCGGTCCGGCCCAAGGACTTCACCGGGGTGAAGGTCGAGACCTCCCCCGACGAGCTCGGCCTGGCGCACGTCCACCCGGACGCCCACCTGCGCCGGTTCGTCCTCATCCGCCGCGACGCCTCGCTCTCCGCGCCGCAGGTCGAGGAACTCGGGGTGCTCGACGCCATCGTCCAGCTCGCCTCGGAGAGCTCGTCCCTCAGCTCGCTGCCCGCGCCGCTGCAGACGCTGGCCGCGTTCCTGGAGGCCCGGCCCCCCACGCTCCTGGTGACCTACGCCGAGGCCGAGCAGGCCCGCGACCTGCTCGTCGACGCCCTGGAGGAGTCATGACCCAGCCCGTGGTGCGCGCGCTCGACGTGGTCGACCGCCTGGAGTGCGACGGCCGCACGCTGTTGTTGCTCGAGCACCGCGTGGTCGAGCTGAACCCGTTGGCGCTGGCGGCGTACGACGCGGCGTCCGAGCCCGTGGCCCTGGACGCGCTGACCGGGACCCTCGTCGACCGGTTCGGCGCGCCGCCCGACGGTGACGCGGGCGACCTCATGCGCGGCGTCGTCGACGAACTGCTCGCGCTGGGGCTGGTGGCGGAGTCCTAACCCACCGGGCCGGGCGGCCAGGCCTTCGCGAACACCTTCCCGGTGATCCGCTCTGCCGGCACGAACCGCGCGCACTCACTGGCCTGGGTGGAGCCCCGGCACCCCGCCACGGAGTCGGCGGAGTTGGAGCGGTGGTCGCCCATCACGAGGTACTTCCCCTCGGGCACGACGATCGGCGCGAAGCAGCGCGCCGAGGCGGGGTTGCTCGCGCAGTCGAGGCCGCCGGCGGTGAAGGGGAGGTCGCGGTACACATACGGTTCGTCCAGCGGCTCCCCGTTGACCAGCACGCGC
This sequence comes from Propioniciclava sp. MC1595, assembly GCF_017569205.1. Lineage (GTDB taxonomy): Bacteria > Actinomycetota > Actinomycetes > Propionibacteriales > Propionibacteriaceae > Propioniciclava. The sequence goes on along the minus strand of NZ_CP071870.1, from coordinate 838,949 downwards.
CCCTGGGCGTCGCAGCACTCGATCGTGTCGCCGGGCACCCCGATGATGCGCTTGACCGTGTAGGTGCGGTTGGAGATGCCGATGCCGGTGACGTCGCCGACGATGCGCACGGCCGCGAGGAACGGGTCGGTCTCGGGCGGGCGCTGCGGGTCGTCCCACGTCGTGCCGTGGCCGAAGATCACGATCTCGCCGCGCTGGGGCGGGGCCGCCAGGTAGGGCAGGTTCGAGCTGAGCACCCGGTCCCGGACGCCGAGGGTCGTCTGCATGGATCCCGACGACACGTTGTGCACCCGGACCACGAAGTTCTGCAGCAGCGAGACGATCGCCAGGGCGACGACGAGGTTGCCCAGAACCACCAACCACAAGGGCGTGGGCTTGCGCGCGGGCAGGCCGGAGGCCGGCGTCCCTGCCTGCTCCTGGTCGCTCACTCGCACACCCCTTTCGCTCCCAGTCTAGGCACTGGACGCCTCGCGGGCCGGGGCGTCCCTCCCCCAGCGTGGCGGCGTCCGGGACGTGAATCAGGACGGCGGCAGCCTCGATGCGGAAACGGGGCCACGTATTGGCTAGGGTGTGCGACAAGTCCGTCATTTCAGGGAGGAAATGAATGTCGCGCATCGCCAATGACAAGTACCGTGACAAGGTGATGTCGGCCGAAGAGGCCGCCAAGCTCATCAAGAACGGCGACCGGGTCGGTTTCTCCGGCTTCACCGGTTCCGGTTACCCCAAGGCCCTGCCCGAGGCACTCGCGGCTGAGATCAAGGCCGCCCACGACAAGGGCGACGACTTCCAGATCGCCTCCTACACCGGCGCCTCCACCGCGCCCGAGCACGACGGCGCGCTCGCCGCGGTCGACGGCATCTCCATGCGCATGCCGTACCAGTCCGACCCGATCATGCGGAACAAGATCAACGCCGGCTCGTCCGAGTACTACGACGTGCACCTGTCCCACTCGGGCCCGCAGGTCCGCCAGGGCTTCTGGGGCAACCTGGACGTCGCGGTGGTCGAGGTCGCGGCCATCAACGCCGACGGCACCGCCATCCCGTCCTCGTCGGTCGGCAACAACAACGTGTACCTCGAGAAGGCCGACAAGATCATCCTCGAGGTGAACGCGTGGCAGTCCATCGACCTCGAGGGCATGCACGACATCTACTCGATGAAGCTGCCGGGCGAGAACGTCGCCCTGCCGATCAACCACCCCGGTGACCGCATCGGCTCGAAGTACTACGACATCGACTGGAGCCGCGTCGCCGCGGTCATCGAGACCGACGCCGAGGACCGCAACTCGCCGTTCAAGCCGTTGGACGAGGAGTCGAAGACCATCGCCAACAACCTGCTCGACTTCCTCGCCAACGAGGTCAAGCAGGGCCGCATGCCCAAGAACCTGCTGCCGATGCAGTCCGGCGTGGGCAACATCGCCAACGCGGTGCTGGTCGGCCTCAACGAGGGCCCGTTCGAGCAGCTGACCTCCTACACCGAGGTCATCCAGGACGGCATGGTCGACATGATCGACTCCGGCAAGCTGCTGGTCGCGTCCGCCACCGCCTTCTCGTTGTCCCCCGAGGCCGCGGCGAAGATGAACGAAAACGCCAAGAAGTACCGCGAGCACATCGTGCTGCGCCCGCAGGAGGTCTCGAACAACCCCGAGGCCATCCGTCGACTCGGCGTCGTCTCCTGCAACGGCATGATCGAGGCCGACATCTACGGCAACGTGAACTCGACCCACATCATGGGCTCCCGCATGCAGAACGGCATCGGCGGCTCGGGCGACTTCACCCGCAACGCCTACATCTCGTGCTTCGTCTCGCCGTCGCTGGCCAAGAACGGTGACATCTCCGCGATCGTGCCCATGGTCTCCCACCACGACCACACCGAGCACGACGTGCAGGTCATCATCACCGAGCAGGGTCTGGCCGACCTGCGCGGCCTGTCGCCGAAGCAGCGCGCCAAGGTGATCATCGAGAACTGCGCCCACCCCGACTACCGCGAGATGCTGCTCGACTACGTCGCGCGGGCCGCGTCGAAGGCCAACGGCGCCCACACGCCGCACGACCTCGAGACCGCGCACGCGTGGCACCGTCGCTTCCTCGAGTCCGGCTCGATGAAGCAGGCCTGACCGCCACGGGGTCGGCCCCGGCCGCATCCACCGACCTGACCGGCGCGCGTCCTCGGACGCGCGCCGGTTCGGCGTTCCGGGGCGGGAGTTCGTGCCGATCCGCCTCCTCGGCGATGCGGCGAACTAGATTGGGCTGAACCCGGGTCAGCACCCGCCCGGGCCGATGGAGGAACCATGACGACCGCTCCCGCACGCCCCCGCGGACGCCGCCCCGGCCACGACGACACCCGGGGCACGATCCGCGAGGCCGCCGCCGACCTCTTCGCCGCCGAGGGCTACGACCGGGTGAGCCTGCGCGCGATCGCCCGGGCCGCCGACGTCGACCCGGCCCTGGTGCACCACTACTTCGACTCCAAGGCCGACCTCTACTGCGAGGCGGCGTTCGACACGCGCTGGGACATCGACGAGTTCGTCCGCGACATCCTGCGCGGCAGCCCCGACCAGATCGGACGCCGGGCCGCGAAGGCCTTCTTCGACCGGTGGGACGTCGACGAGGCCCAACGCTCCGACTACCTCGGCAGCCTGACCCGGGACGCCGGCCGCGGCCGCCACGCGCTCACCGAGATGATCGCCCGCGAGGTGTTCACCCCCATCGCCGCCGCGCAGGGCCACTCCAACGCCCCGTACCGGGGGCAGCTGGCCGCGAGCGCGCTGCTGGGCATGATGGTCGCGCGCAACCAGGTGGAGCTGCCGCTGGTGTCCTCGCTGTCGCTGCGCTCCCTCGCGACTCCCCTCGGCGCCACCCTCCAGCACTACCTCGTCGACGCCTGGTAACCGGCCTCGGGACCCCGCACCTAGACTGGCCCGCATGGACCAGACCGCGCCCCGTGCCATCGGCACGGCGACCCGTGCGGTCGACCCCACCGTCGACGCCCGCACGGGCGAACCCCGGCGTCCCGCAGTGGTGTGGGCGGCGTCCGGTCTCTTCTTCGCCGGCCTGGCCGCCGTGGTGGCGGGCCTACTCTGGGCGTTCTGGCGGAGCGTCCGGGAGTTCGCCGACGCGGCGTGGTTGAACGGGGTCGTCCCCACCGAGCCGGGCGCGCTGCTGCGGGTGCTCATGGTCACGGCGCTGTTCGCAGCGACGCTGGTCATCGGGGCGGGCGCGATCATCGCCGGGCACTACGCGTGGCGCGGCTACCGTTGGGCACGGTGGGCCGGCGTGGCTGCGGCCGGGGCGTCGCTCCTGGCGCTGCTGATCAACTGGGTGGCTTGGATCGGGATCCCCCTGCTCGTGGTCGCCGCGATCCTGCTCTGGACGCCCCCGGCGCGCCGCTGGTTCGACCGGTGGCACCTGCGCCGCCACCCCGCCCCCGTCGCGGTCGAGCCGCGTACCGACGTCTTCTACGGTCCCCTGCCGAGGTATCGCTGATGAACAACCAGCTCCTGTCCGCCCTCGGGCGGATCGTCCGTGACGTCCTGCGCACCGGCGTGCGCGAGGCCCGGCGCGAGCGGCGTGCGGCGTCCCCGGGTGCATCTCCGGGTGGAAGAACCCCAAGGATTCCGGGGGATTCGCCACCCGGAGATGCACCCGGAACCGCCACACGCTATCCGGGTGACTTCCGCGGCATGCCCGCGGTCGAGTACTCGCCCGTGCGCGGCAGCCGGCCCGACCCCGGCGAGGTCGTGTGGACATGGGTGCCCTACGAGGAGGACCACGCGCGCGGCAAGGACCGCCCCGTCGTGCTCGTCGGGCGTGATGGCCCGTGGCTGCTGGGCCTGCAGATGACCAGCAAGGACCACGACTTCGACGAGCGCCAGGAAGCCCGCGCGGGCCGCTTCTGGGTCGACATCGGCGCCGGGGACTGGGACAACCGCGGCCGCGAGTCGGAGGTGCGGGTGAACCGCGTCATCCGCGTCGACCCGGACGCCGTGCGACGCGTCTCGGTCTCGCTGCCGCGGCCCCTGTTCGAGCGGGTCGTCGCCGGCATGCGCGAGCACCTCTAGGCCCCACGGGGGGGACCACGCGGCTAGCGTCTGTCCCATGACCAACGAGTTCGCCGAGGCCCACCGCGCGGCCTCCGCCACGTTCACCGATCGCATCAAGGACGTCACCGACTGGGACGCCCCCGCCCCCGTCGCCGGGTGGACGGCCCGCTCGGTCGTCGAGCACCTGCTGGAGTGGTTCCCGGGCATGCTCGCCGCCGGCTCCGACATCGAACTGCCCGCGGGGCCGGATCCGAAGGCCGACCTGCTCGCCGCGTGGGAGCACCAGCGCGACGCCGTCCACGCGGTGCTGGAGGACCCGGCCACGGCGTCCAAGACCTACTCCAACCCCATGACCGGCGACATGCCGCTGCCGGTGATGATCCAGAACTTCTACACCGCCGACGTGTTCATGCACACGTGGGACCTGTCCCGCGCGACCGGCCAGGACGACCGGCTCGACGCCGACGTGGCCGCCGGGATGCTGGCGGGGATGGAGCCGATCGAGGAGATGCTGCGCGGCTCGGGCCAGTTCGGCACGGCCCGCGGGCCGCTGCGCGACGACGCCGACGCCACCGACAGGCTGATGTCCTTCATCGGGCGCGACCCGTACTGGACGGCCCCGTAGGGACTCAGCCCCCGGACGTCCCCGCCCGGCGGTCGACGAAGTAGCTGTCGTCCATCGCCGGGTCGGGCGCGACGGGCACGAACTGGCGGCGCAGGTGGTCCTCGACCCACCGCCGGCCCGCGACGGCCTCGCGGGCGTCGTTGACCGCGTTGCACTGGTCCTGGTTGAGGTAGAACTCGATCTCCTCCACCGCGCGGTTGGCGCGGTCGAACGCCTCGAGGTCCTCGCCCTCGGCCGAGCGCGCGACCAGCCGGTCGACCGTCCGCTGCACTGTCTCGCGGCGCAACCGGCGCTTCAGCTTGGGCAGCAGGTCGATCTTGCCGTCCTCGCTGACGATGATCACCATCGCACCGCGGCCGTCGCCGGCGAGGTAGCGGATGGCCGAGTTGTAGCGGGCCCCGCGGCCCGAGTCACCGGTGCCGGTCGCCACGCCGTCGAGGATGACGCCCACCGCGTGCACGCGGCCGTCGGGGCCGACGAGCACGGCGCCGTCGATGCCGGTCGCCGCGGTGAGCACCCGGCCGGTGAGGCGGGTCGGCGCGACCGCGTAGGCCTGCGGCAGCAGCCGGTCGGCCTCGGCGGCGGCGTCGGGGTGCACCACGAGCATCGTGCCGTGGGCCTGCTTGGCGCACGCGACCGCCATGTCCCAGAGGTGGCGGGCGTTGCGAGCGCTCACGTCGGGGAACACCCGGTCGACCGTGTGGGCGAACTCCTCCTCGTCGAGGCGCTCGCGCGGCAGTTGCGGCAGGCCGTTCTCCATGCGCAGCAGAGGGGTGGCCTGGTGCCACAGCTCCCAGGAGCCGTTGCCGCTGATCGAGGCCGTGAACACGTAGTCGCTGTCGACGTTGTAGGAGTCGGCGAGGCTGCCCAGGCCGAACACCTCACGCCCGTCGCAGAGCAGGTGCAGGTCGGGGGCCGACATCTCCAGCACCTTGCGGAACGAGCGGGTCAGCCCGACCGGCACCGGGTGCTCGAGCGCGACCTCCACGACCAGGTCGGGGTGGTCGGGCTGGGCGAGCAGGATCGACCCCGTGCCCGACCGGCCCTCGTACGGCTGGGCCGACACGGCGTCCAGGGCGTGGCGGACGCCGTAGGCCAGGTCCTGCCCGGCCCGCTGCACCAGCGTGCTGACGAAGGTGTCGGACGCCGACCGCAGCAGGGCGTCCGGGTCGACGCTGACGCGCGGGCCGGGGACCTGACGGTCGAGCTCGCGGCTGGCCGCGTCCAGCACGGCATTGACGGCCGCCTCGGGGAACGAGCGCGGCGAGTGGTCGGCGGCAGGCGTGCGGCGCAGGCGGGCGAGGTCGTTCCAGTGCTCGGCGTGAATGGTGATGACCGGGACGACGAAGAACTCCCCCACGTCAACACCTATGCCGGCGAAGTGCACCCGCTCACCGGCCCGGGACGCCTCGGCGAGTTGTTCGGCGAGCACGAGCCGGCGCACCTGCGACTCGGCCGCCTTGAATGCCGTCGCGTCGTCGCCCGCCTCGCGGCGTGCGGCCGAGCGGCGAAAGCGCTGGTCGGCCCGCACGAGGGCGTCGGCGAGGATGTCGCGGTCGAAGTGGCCTCGGGGTGGCTCGATGCTGATCCGGTCCTCGGTGTGGTGGAAGCCGACAAGGTAGGCCCTCGGGTCGATGTTCGCACCGGCACGGTCCAATACCTCGTTGGCCAACTGCTCCAACGACCACCTGAACCCGGCCTGGTCTGCCCACATCCCCACGGGCGAATGGTGTCAGTCGGAGCACGTTCCCGCTAGTCACGGTGAACGGAGTGTGGAGCGGGCGACGGGAATCGAACCCGCGTGTCCAGCTTGGGAAGCTGGCGCTCTACCATTGAGCTACGCCCGCGTGCTGCTCGCGCAACCCCGCCATCATAGCCACCATCCGAACGCGTCCGCATGTCGGCGACGACACTCACACATAGTCCCCGCGTAGCAGGGTGCTGTGCCTCACAGACTTTCCCCGCGTGAGGGGGTGGGGCCGGCCACGATGGGGTGTGCTGCTTGAGGGGAAGTTGTCGATGAAGGCCAGGGTCGAGGTCACGAAGCGGTACGCGCAGGCGTACGCGGACGCGCCGAAGCAGGGCAAGAGCTTGATCTTGGACCAGGTGGTGGGGGTGACGGGCTGGAACCGTGACCATGCCCGTCAGCAACTCCGCTTGCGGTTGCTGCAGGCGCCGGGACGGGCAGTGGCAACGGTCGCGGTGATCGATCGGCGCAAGACCAAGCCTCGCCGGTACTCCTACGATGCGACCAAGGTCCTGCAACAGGTGTGGGCCACCAGTGGCGGTAGTTGCGGCAAGTACCTGGCTGCCGCGATGGGCGACTGGCTGGACGCGATGGAGGCCGAAGGGTCACTGGTGCCCGGGGTGGAGCACTACCACGACGGGGTCCGTGCCGAGCTCGAGGCCATGTCCGCGGCCACGATCGACCGCTACCTGGCGCCGGCCAAAGCGCGGGACCCGATCCGCGGCAAGACCAGCACCAAGCCCGGGCACCTGTTGCGCCAATCGATCCAGGTACGCAAGGCCGGTGACGAGGTCGAGGGCGAACCCGGGTTCTTCGAGGTCGACACGGTCGCCCATTGCGGGCCCACCCTGAAGGGCGAGTTCGCCAGGAGTGTGAACTTCACCTGCGTGCACACCGGCTGGGTGTACACCCATCCCATCCGGAACAACGCCCGCGTGCACGTGCTGGCCGCTTTCGACGCGTTCGTTGAGGCGGTGCCGTTCGCCGTGACGGGCATCGATTGCGACAACGGCTCGGAGTTCATCAACCACCAGATCATCGGCTGGGCCGGTGACCGGGATGTGTTCTTCACCCGATCCCGGCCCTACAAGAGCAACGACCAAGCCACCATCGAGTCCAAGAACGGCCACCTCGTGCGCCGATACGGGTTCTACCACCGCTACGACACCCCGGCCGAACTCGACCTCCTGACCCAGTTGTGGCCCTTGGTCAACGACAGGTTGAACTTCTTCACCCCCACCAAGAAACCCATCGGGTACGGCACCGACAAACTCGGCCGCCGCAAGCGCCTCTACGACCAGCCCCGCTCCCCCTACCGGCGGCTCCTCGAGGCAGGCGTCCTCAGCCCCGCCCAAGAACACGAACTCGCCGCCTACAAGGCCACCCTCAAACCCACCCGGATCGCCCGGCAGATCACCGAACTCCAAGCCGAACTGACCCGCTTGGCCGCCACCAAGACCCGCCGCCTCGAAGACCAACTCACCTGGCGAGCCCCCGACATCAAAGCCCTCAAGATCCGCGCCGGCTAGACCCCCGTTCCCGGGGAAAAATCTGTGAGGCACACGCCCCATCAGCCGGGGACTTGACTATGAGGCACCACGGTCGGCCCACCGCAGGCTCTCGGCGCACGGAAGGCAGGCTCTCGGCGCACGGAGCACGGGCTGTCGCCAGTTGGGGCCGCACTGCGGGGGCACCCTCAGGGGTGACCCGGGTCGCTCCCCCGTCCCGGCGTCCGGCCCTCGCCCGCGGCGTCCGGCGGGGTTAGGTTGGCCGCATGAGCAACGTCCCCGAACCCCGCCGCTACCCGGGACACCTGCGCGCCGCCGACGCCGACCGCGCGATCGTGACCGACCTGCTCTCCGCCGCCTACGCCGAGGGACGCCTCACGCGTGAGGAGCACGACACCCGCCTCGCCCAGGCCATGGAGGCCAAGACGTTCGACGACCTGCGCGCTCTCACCGGCGACCTCGTCCCCGACGCCAACACCGGCCGCACGGTCGGCGCCTTCTCCCTGGCCGGCGCCCCGACGGTCGACCGCTCGGTCGACACCAACGAGGCCGAGACCACCTTCGCCATCTTCGGCGGGATGGAGCGCACCGGCGGCTGGCGCGCCCGGCGCAACATCTCGAACCTGACCATGTTCGGGGGCTCGCGGTTCGACTTCCGCGACGCGACCTTCGCCTCCGACGTCATCACCCTCAACGTCTTCTGCGCCTTCGGCGGCGTTGACGTGGTGGTGCCCGACGGCGTGAACGTCCGCAACGAGACGATCGCGATCTTCGGCGGCAGCGACGTCAAGAACATCACGCCCGCGCCCGGCGGCCCCACGATCGTGCTCAAGGGGCTCGTCATGTTCGGCGGGATCGACGCGAAGGGCAAGCAGCGGCGTCGCTGATCGACCATCGACTGGCCATTCGGTGATCGGCCCCGTCGGACCGAGGTCCTAGGGTGGAACCCATGCAGTCGCAGCCCCCGGAGTTCATGCCGCCGCCCCGCCCCCAGGACGGCGCGCCTCCGACCACCCCCGTCGCCGCACCCCCGTACGCGCCCGCTGCGCCACCGTACGAACCGCAGCAGCCGCCCGTCGCACCGCCGTTCGTGCCCGACCCCATGCTCGCCGGCCCGCCCGAGGGCGGCGTCGAGCCCTTCGCTCCCCCATCCGAGGCGTGGCGGCGGGTCTCGCCGAAGCTGACGACGGTCAAGCGGATCTCGTCGAGCATCTGGTCGTTCATCGTCTTCGTGCCGGCGGCGCTCATCCTCTGGTTCGTGGTGCCGCCCGAGGAGCCCGTGCGATGGGCCGGGCCGGCCTGGCTGGCCCTCGGCGTCGCCTGGTGGGTGTGGCGCTGGTTCCGCGCGAAGCGGCTGGTCGCGAGCTACGGCTGGGCACGGCGCGACAAGGACCTCTGCATCGTCGGGGGCCTGTGGTTCCGCAACCTCGAGGTCGTGCCCTTCGGCCGCATGCAGGTGGTCAAGGTCTCCTCCGGCCCCCTGCTGCGCGCCTACGGGCTGGCCAACGTCGAGCTGGTCACCGCGGCGGCCGCCACCAACGGCATCATCCCGGGCCTCCCGGCCGACGAGGCCAAGGCCCTGCGCGACCTCATCATCGAGCTGAGCGACGCCGAGGGGTCGGGGCTGTGACCAACGAAATCCCGGTGCCCACGGCGGGCCCGCCCCCTTCCCCGACCCGCATCGAGGAGCGCCTCCACCCGCTGACGCCCTTCGTGAACCTCTGGATCGGCGTGGTCGCGCTGGGCTGGTTCGTGGTGTCATCGGTCCTGCAGGGCGACCCGATCTGGAACGACCTCGGCGAGATGCGCGAGCGCCTCCAGGACATGCCGTGGTGGGTGTTCCTCGTCGCCGGCGGCGTGGTCATCGGGCTCGGCACCGGCTACTGGTCGTGGTGGACGACGCGGTTCGTCATCGACGACCAGGAGTTCCGCCTCGAGAACACCGGTGCCTTCCATGAGAGCAAGCGGATCGCGTTCAGCCGCATCCAGTCCGTCGACGTCACCCAGCCCTTCGCGGCCCGCCTCCTCGGACTGGCACAGGTGAAGATCGACGTGGGCGCCGACGACGGGGCGACGCTGTCCTTCCTCAAGCGATCCCGGGCCACCGAGATCCGTGACTACCTGATGACGCGCGCCACCGGGCGCACCGCCACCACGAGCGAGCCCGGGCGCGAGGCGTCCGCGTGGGACGACACCGCGCAGGGCGACCAGGTGCTGGTGCGCCTGAACCCCGGCGAGATCATCCTGAGCGCGTTCGCGACCATGGACATCTGGTTCCTGATGCTCGCCTTCGCCGTCCCGTGGGTGCTGGGGTGGCTGTTCGACTGGTCCGTCCTCGCCTGGGGCGGCGGCATGGCCGGCCTCGCGCTGGCCATCCTCGGCTCGCTGTCGAAGCGGCTGTTCGGCCAGTTCAACTACACGCTCGCGCGCACGCCAGCCGGCCTGCGCATCACGCGTGGCCTGTTCACCCTGCGCTCCCAGACGATCCCCGTGCACCGCGTGCAGGCCGTCGAGACCCGGCAACCGCTGCTGTGGCGCTGGCTCGGTCGGGCCCGCCTCGACATCACGGTGCTGGGTCTGGGCGGCGAGGACTCCGAGTCGTTGAGCTCGTCGACCATCTACCTGCCGTTCGGCACGCCCGCCCAGGTGCAGGTGGCGCTCGCCGCGATCTGGCCCGGCCTGCGCCTGGAGGAGCTGCGGTTCACCCGCACCCCCGAGCGCGCCCGCTGGCTCGACCCCCTGCAGTGGGAGTGGATGGGCTTCGCGGTCGACGACCAGGTGCTCGTCGTGCGCCGCGGCTGGCTGCACCGCCGCCAGATCGTCGTGCCCCACGCGCGCCTGCAGTCGGTCGAGCTCAGCCAGGGCCCGTTCGAGCGGCGCCTCGGCCTCGCCAGCGTGACGGCCAAGACCACCGACCTCATGGGCATGGGCGCCATCAGCCACTTGGACGCCCCGCACGCCCGTGCGCTCGCGCTGGCCGAGATGGACCGCGCCCGCGCCGCCCGCGTGGACGAGCTCCTGGACCCGCCCGGCCTCCGCACGGCTGCCGTCGAGGCCGACCCGGCGGGCGTCGTGCTGGTCGGCGTCCCCGACATCTGGACGCCGGCCACAGCCCCCCTGCCCACCTCACTTCCCGCGCCGGTCGAGGTCGCGCAGGGCCTGCGGACGCCTCCTGATGCGCAGTAGGCTGGCGCCCATGAAGCAGCGATACGCACTCGGCATCGACATCGGCGGCTCCGGCATCAAGGGGGCGATCGTCGACCTGAGGAAGGGCGAGTTCGCGACCGACCGGCTGCGCATCCCCACCCCGCAGCCCGCGACGCCCGAGGCCGTCGCCGCCGTGGTGAAGCAGATCGCCGACCACTTCGCCGCCGAGCTCGGCGACGGGCCCATCGGCATCACCGTGCCCGCCGTCGTCACCCACGGCCGGACCCGGTCGGCGGCCAACATCGACCCGGCATGGGTGGACGCCCCGGCCGAGGACATCTTCCGCGAGGCGCTCGGCCGCCCGATCACGCTGGTCAACGACGCCGACGCCGCCGGCATCGCCGAGGTGCTGTGGGGCGCCGCCAAGGACCACCCGGGCCTCGTCATGGTCACCACGCTGGGCACGGGCATCGGCACCGCGATGATCCACAAGGGCACGCTGGTGCCCAACATCGAGCTGGGCCACATCGAGATGTTCGGCAAGGACGCCGAACCGCAGGCCGCGGCGTCCGTGAAGGACCGTGAGGAACTGTCCTACGAGACGTGGGCGACCGAGCGGCTGCAGCCCTACTACGAGCGCCTCGAGTTCTACACCTGGCCCGACCTGATCGTCGTGGGCGGCGGGGTGAGCAAGGCGTCCGACAAGTTCCTGCCGCTGCTGAAGCTCAAGACGCCGATCGTGCCCGCCAAGCTGCGCAACGCCGCCGGCATCGTCGGCGCCGCCTGGCTGGCCGTGGACGCCCTCGCCAACCCCGACGCCCTGCGCGGCGGCGAGGGCCCCGCCGAGGCGGCCGCGAAGGGCAAGGAGAAGGACACGAAGTCCAAGAAGGACAAGAAGAAGGACTGAGCTGCTGAACGCCAGACGCCCCCCACCTTGATGGTGGGGGGCGTCTCGCATTGGGTCACATCTGGTCGGGCGCCTCGATGCCGAGCAGCTCCAGGCCGCGGGCCAGCACCTTCTTCGTGGTGGCGCACAGCGCCAGGCGCGACGAACGCACGTCGCCCTCGGACTTCAGCACCGGGCACTGCTCGTAGAACGTGCTCATGTGCGTGGCCGTCTCGAACAGGTAGGTGCACAGCTTGTGCGGCTGGAGGTCCTCGGCGACGCCGGCCACGACCTCGCCGAAGCGGCTCAGCTGCAGGGCCAGGGCCTGCTCGGCGGGCTCGGTGAGCGTGGTGACCGCCTCCCAGGTGATGCCCTCGGCCTCGGCACGGCGCAGGATCTGGTTGGCGCGCGCGTGGGCGTACTGCAGGTACGGGCCGGTGTCGCCGGTGGTCGCGGTCATCCGCTCGGCGTCGAAGGCGTAGTCCTTCTGCAGCTGGTTGGACAGGTCGGAGTACTTCACCGCCGCCATCGCGATGGGGCGCGTGGCGACCTCCTCGGCCTCGTCCAGCAGCGACTGCAGCGTGACCGTTCCGCCGGCGCGGGTGCGCAGCATCTTGCCGTCAGGGCCCAGCACCGAGCCGAAGCCGACGTGCTCGGCGGTGACGTCCTCGGGCAGGTAGCCGGCCATGCGGGCCACGGCGAACACCTGCTGGAAGTGGAACGACTGGGGCATGCCGACCACGTAGATGATGCGGTCGGCGTCCAGCTGGGTGGTGCGGTAGCGGATCGCCGCGAGGTCGGTGGCCGCGTAGCCGAAGCCGCCGTCGCTCTTGCGCACGATCAGCGGCGCCTCCTGCCCGGCCACGAAGACCACGAGGGCGCCGTCGTCGACGACCGCGATCCCCCGCTGCTCGAGGTCGGCGGCCACCTCGGCCAGCATCGCGTTGTAGAACGACTCGCCGTACAGGTCGTCGTCGGTGAGCAGGACGCCGAGGCGCTCGTAGGCCTCGTTGAAGCCCTTCTTGCTCACCTCGACGAGCGTGCGCCAGATGCCGAGGGTCTCCTCGTCGCCGGACTGCAGCGCGACCACCCGGCGGCGGGCGGCGTCCGCGAACTGCTCGTCGGACTTGAACCGCTCCTGGGCGCGCTTGTAGAGCGCGACGGAGCCGTCGAGGTCGAGCGAGGCGGTGTCGACGCCCTCGTCGAGGATGAACTGCACCAGCATGCCGAACTGGGTGCCCCAGTCGCCGATGTGGTTGGCGGGGATGACCCGGTGGCCGCAGGCGCTCAACACCCGGTTGAAGCAGTCGCCGATGATCGTCGAGCGCAGGTTGCCCACGTGCATCGGCTTGGCGACGTTCGGGGCCGAGTAGTCGATGACGACGGTCTGCGGATCGGCGGCCCGGGTGATGCCGGTGTCGGGGTCGCCGAGCAGGTCGGTGGCCGCCTGCGCGAGCACGGACGCCCGGATGCGGAAGTTGATGAAGCCCGGGCCGGCCACCTCGAGCGGTTCGCACAGGTCGTCGACCTCGATGCGGCCGATCAGGTCGGCGGCGACGTCGCGCGGGGGGCGTCCCTCGGCCTTCGCCAGGCGCAGGGCCACGTTGGACTGGAAGTGACCGAACTGGGGCTTCGTGGCGGGCCGCATCTCCGGGTCGATCCCGGCGGCGGCCTCGACGCGCGCGGTGAGCAGCGAGGCGAGGGATTGCATTGCTGCATTCTCCCACACGGCGCGAGCACGGGCTCTCGGCGCACGGAGCACGGGCCGTCGGCGGTTCACGCGCGCGGAGCACCCGCGCGACTACGCTGGATGCACTCGCGAAGGAGGGACCATGCCGCACTCGACCGCCCGTCTGGCCAGCATCCTGATGGTGGCCGCACGCCATGCAGGACCGGCGCTGACGGCGACCGGCGGGCCCGACCCGTTCGGGGTGGACGAGGCGGTCGCGGACCCGGCGTCCGGGTCGCCCGAGCGCCTCGCGTCCGACCTGGAGGGCCTGGGCGCCACGTTCGTGAAGCTCGGCCAGCTGATGTCGACCCGCTACGACCTCCTGCCGGCCCCCTACACCGAGGCGCTCCAGCGCCTGCAGGACGGGGTGGAACCCTTCGCGATCGAGGACGTCCACGCGACCATCGAGGCCGACCTCGGCGCGCGCACCCGCGACCTGTACAGCGAGTTCGACGAGGTGCCGCTGGCGTCGGCGTCCATCGGCCAGGTGCACCGTGCGGTGACCCGCTCGGGGCGCGACGTGGTGGTGAAGGTGCAGCGCCCGGGCGTCCGGGAGCAGGTGCGCGCCGACATGGAGGCCCTCGACCAGGTCGCCAAGCTGGTCGACGGCACCCGCGCCGGCCGCCGCGTCGGCACGCAGGCGATGCTCGCCCACTTCCGGCGCACGCTCGCCGACGAGCTCGACTACCGCAAGGAGGCGGCCAACCTCGAGCTCTTCGGACGCCTCGCGGCCCGGGAACCGCTCATCGTGGTCCCCAAGCCCTACCGGGACTTCAGCTCCTCGCGCGTGCTGACGATGGACCGCATCAGCGGCAAGAAGGTCACCGACGTCGGCCCGCTCGGCCTCATGGACATCGACGGGCCCGCGCTGGCCGACGCCCTGTTCGGGTTCATGCTGCGCACGATGCTCGACGAGGGCCTCCTGCACGCCGACCCGCACCCGGGCAACCTGCTCGTCACCGACGACGGGAAGATCGGCCTGATCGACCTCGGCATGGTCACCACCGTCCCCAAGCGCCTGCAGTCGCGGCTGATCAAGCTGCTGCTCGCGGTCTCCGAGGCCGACGGCGAGTCCGTGGCCGCCACCCTCGCCGGGCTCGGCCACCCACTGGAGGACTACGACGCCGCGAGCTTCCGCGACGAGGTCTCCCACCTGGTCTCGGGCACCCTCTCGCTGGGCGCCGACCTGCAGGCGGGCACGATCCTGGTCGAGCTCGTCCGGTTGTCGGGCGACCACGGACTGCGCCCACCGGCCGAGATGTCGCTGGTCGGCAAGACCCTGATGAACCTCGACCAGAGCGCCCAGCACCTCGACCCCGGCTTCGTGCCGGCCGCCGCGATCGCCGACCACCTGCCGCGCGCGCTCGCCGCCTCGGCCAAGCCGTCGCTGGCGACCGTGGCCGTGGGGGCGCTGGAGTCCAAGGAGTTCGCCGAGAACCTCCCCCGCCGGGCCAACCAGATCGTCTCGGCGCTGGCCGACGGCGAGCTCGAGGTGCGGGTGAGGGCCATCGACGAGGACCGCGTCATGCGCGACGCCCACCGCATGGTCAACCGGCTCACGATCGGCATCGTGCTGGCGGCCATCACGATCGCGGCCGCCCTGATGACGCGGTCGGGCTCGGGCGGCCCGCTCTTCCTGGGCTACCCGGTGCTGGCCGTGGTGTTCTTCCTGCTCGCCGCGGTCGGCGGACTGGCCCTGGTGGTGTCGATCGTGCTCAGCGACCGGCGCAGCGCCAAGCTGGCCCGCTTGTCCCAGCAGCGGCGCGACTCGGCGGTGCACACGTGAGGCCCTGGCTCGCCGGCGTCCTCGCCCTGGTCGTCGGCCTCGTCGCCGGGGGCGCCGTGGTGTTCGCGTTCATCCTCCCGACCTTGACCAAGCCCGTCGGCACCGTGACGGAGTCGCGCGACACCCAGGTGATCCAGGCGATCGAGCGCCAGGAGGAGGTGGTCCTGGTCAGCCTCGGCATCCAGGGCATCGCCGAGGAGAGCACCCAGGGCACGATCCTGGGCCAGCGCATCCCCGGCACGGGCCGCACCAAGTTCCTCCAGTACAACTACCGCGCCCTGCTCGGCATCGACGGCGCCGACGTCGTGCTCACCCGTACCGGCGAGGACACCTACCTCGTCAGCATCCCCGCCTTCGAGTTCATCGGGTACGACGACGTCTCGTTCAAGACCGCGCTGGAGAACAACGGCATCCTCAGCTGGGTCACCCCCGAGATCGACACGGCCGCCGTCATCACCGAGCTGCTCGACGACGACGCCAAGCGCGAGCACGTGGACGCCAACCGCGACCTCCTCCAGGACCAGGCCGAGAACTTCTACCGAGGCATCATCCTCGGGGTCTCCCCCGACGCGAAGGTGACCTTCCGCTTCGGGTCCACCCGGTAGGCCGACCCGCCCACGCGCCCTCTGGCGCCCGCGGCGTCCGACCCCTACCCTGACGCGATGGACGCGCTCGCCGCCCGGCTCGCACGGCTGGTCGCCCACCCGACCGTCGCGGCCCCCGACCCCGCCGCCACCGACCCGACCCCCTTCGAGGCGCTGCACTGCACCCTCGCCGAGCTGTACCCGCTGCTGCACGAGCGGTGCGAGCTGACGCGGGTGGGGCCGCACGGGCTGCTGTTCCGCTGGCCCGGCAGCGACCCGGACGCCGACGCGCTGGTCCTCATGGCCCACCAGGACGTGGTGCCCGTGACCGGCCAGGAGTGGAGCGGCGACCCGTTCGAGGCGCGGGTCGTGGACGGCAAGCTCATCGGGCGCGGCGTGCTCGACGACAAGGGGATGCTGCTGGTCGTCGCGGAGGCGGTCGAGGCCCTGCTGGCCGCCGGGTTCGCGCCGCGGCGCGACGTCTGGCTGCTGTTCGGCGACAACGAGGAGGTCGCCGGCACCACCGCGCAGGAGGCGGCCGAACTCCTGCGGGGGCGTGGGGTTCGGCCGTGGCTCGTGCTCGACGAGGGCGGCGCGGTCGTGGACGCGGGCGTGCTGCCCGGCGTGGGGCGCTCCGCAGCCATGGTCGCCGTCGCCGAGAAGGGCATCGCGACCGTGCGGCTGTCGACGACGGACGCCGGCGGCCACGCCTCCACGCCCCACCGGCACGGGGCCACCGCCCGGATCGCCCGGGCCATCCTGCGGCTGGAGCGGCACCCGTTCCCGGCCCGGCTGGCCGAGCCGACCGTCGCGATGCTGCGCACCCTGGGCGAGCACGCGACCAGCCCGCTGCGCGCGCTGTACACCCGTGCGGACGCCCTCTCCCCCGTCTTCGCCCGCGCGCTGGTCGCGCTCGGCCCCGAGACCGCGGCGATCGCCCGCACGACGATGGCCGTGACGCAGCTGGCCGGGTCGCCGGCGTCCAATGTGCTGGCCACCCGCGCCGAGGCCGTGGTGAACCTGCGCCTGGACACCGACACGACGGTGGCCGCCGCCGTCGCCCACCTGCGGCGGGCGGTGCGGGACCGGTCGGTGTCGATCGAGATCGTCGAGTCGACCGAGGCATCGCGGGTCTCGCGGACCGACGACGACCGCTGGGCGCTGCTCGTGCGCGTGATCGGCGAGGTGTTCCCCGACGCGGTGGCCTCGCCGTACGTGCAGAACGGCGCCACCGACGCCCGCCGGTTCTCGCCGTGGTGCGACCACGTCTACCGGTTCGCGCCCCTGCGCATGTCGGACGCCGACCGCGCCCGCCTCCACGCCGCCGACGAGCAGGTGGCGGTGGCGACGCTGGCCGAGGGCGTCCGGTTCATGACCCGACTGATCGAGGAGGCCTGTGCATGACCACACGCGAGGCGAGGCGGGCCGCACGGCGTCCGTGGCTGGCGGGGCTCGGCGCCATCGTGGCGGCGCTGGCGCTGGTGGAGGTGACGTCGGGCATCCTGCAGGGCTACTACACGCCGATCCTCACCGACATCGCCCGGCACTCGGGCGTGCACGACGCCGACGTGAACTGGCTCGAGGCCGCCCAGCTGATGGTGTCGGCCCTGTCGGTGCCGATCCTGGCCAAGATGGGCGACCTGTGGGGCCACAAGAGGATCCTGCTGGTCTCGACGCTGGTCACCGCGCTGGCGTCGTGGGGGGTGGCGGTGGCGCCGTCGTTCGCGACGCTGCTCGTGGCGTGGGGGTTGCAGGGGGCCTACGCGGTCTGGCTGCCGCTGGAGGTCGCGATCATCTACCTGACCGCGCGCCGGGCCGGCGCGGTCGACGCGCCCGCCGGCACCCGCCGCGCCGCCGGCGTGCTCGTCTTCGCCCTCGAGGCGGGCGTGATCGCCGGGGCCCTGGCCGGCGGGGCGCTGGTCGACGTGCTGCCGTTCGGGGTCGTGCTCGCGCTGCCCGCGGTCGCGGTGACGCTGTGCCTGCTCGCGATCTGGCTCTGGGTGCCCTCGATGCCGCCGACCGCGGCCGGGAAGCTGGACCTGGGTGGCATCGCCTGGCTGACCGCGTCCCTTGTGGCCCTGATGGCCGGGCTGTCGCTGGTGCGGTTGGTCGGCGTCGGCTCGATCTGGACGTGGCTGGCGCTGCTGGCCGCGTTCGGGTTGCTGGTGCCGTTCGTGCGGCACTCCCTGCGTGTGGAGGAGCCGCTGGTCGACGTGCGCATGCTCGCTGCCCCCGCCCAGTGGCCGGTCCAACTGACCGCGACCCTGTTCGGCGTCTCGGTGCTCGGCGCGCAGGTGCCGCTGTCGACGTTCGCCCGCACCGACCCTTCTGCAGTCGGTTACGGGCTGGGACTCACCGCCGGGACGGTGTCCTACATCATCGGCGCCTACGTGTTGTCCCTGGCGATCGGGGCGCTGCTGCTGCCGGTGGTGTCGCGCCTGCTGTCGCCGCGGCTGGCGCTCGTCGTGGCGGCGGCCTTCGTGGCGGTGGGCTACCTGCTGTTCCTGCCGTTCCACGACACGCTGGTGCAGACGCTGACGAACATGGTGGTCGCCGGTTTGGGCTCAGGCTTGTTGGTGGCCGCGCTGCCGTCGGCGGCGGCCGCTGCGGCGCCCGAAGCCCGCTCGGGCATGGCGACCGGCCTGACCAACGCGACCAAGACCGTCGGCGGCTCGATCGCGTCGGCGGTGTTCGGGGTGGCGCTCTTCCAGGGCGTCTCCGCGGCGGCGGTCGAGGCCGGGCAGACGGCCGCTCCCCTGTCGGGTTACCTCGTCGTGTGGACGCTGTGTGGGGTGACGGCCGCTATCTGCGCGCTGGTGCTGCTGGTGGGCGTGCCCCAGGACGCGTTCACGCGCCCAGCGCACGCCTGACGGCGTCCGGATCGCCCTCGAGGTTCGGGGTCCGCCGGGTCGTGACGTCCCAGACCATCTTGAGGTTGGCGCCGACCTCACGGGTGGCGAACTCGTCCCAGCGCTTGCTGGTGGCCTTGACCGACACGTCACCCACGCCCACGGCGTCCACCCCGACGGCCTCGCACGTCGCGACCGCACGGTGCAGGTGGTAGCGCTGGCTGACCAGCAACGCCTCGGTGATGCCGAACACCTCGCGGGCGCGGACGCACGTGTCGTAGGTGTCGAGGCCGTGCTCGTCCTCGACGACACGCTCGGCCGGGACGCCCCGGCTGACGAGGTAGCGCTTCATGTTCGTGGTTTCGTGGTGGTGCTCGGCGGCGTTGTCGCCCGAAACGATGAGCACCTGGGCCTTGCCGGCGTCGTAGAGCTCGGCGCCGAGGTCGAGGCGCGCCTTCAGGTACGGCGACGGGCGCCCCGAGGGGTACATCTCCGCGCCGAAGATGATCGCCACGTCGCGGGCCGGGGCCTGTTCAGCGGTGAGGTTGCGGTCGCGCGCCACGAACCGGGTCCACAGCGTGGGGCCGGCGACGCTCGCCGCACCGAGGCCCGCCAGCACCAGCAGGGTGCTGAGCGTGCGCAGCACCGGACGCCGGCGGCGGGGGTTGGTCGTCACCCGGTCGAGCGTACCTTCCGGGACGACACTCACCTTCGTCACAGATGAGGGGGAATCTCTTCCCCCGAGAACGTGACGAAGGTGAGTGTCGCGCCCTACGGCGTCAGGCCCGGTTCGCCCGGTAGTACTCGATGAGGGCCTTGGTGGACGGGTCCTGGGCCTCAAGGGCCTCGGCGTCGCCGCCGATGGCCGGGGTGATCTGCTTGGCGAGGACCTTGCCCAGCTCGACGCCCCACTGGTCGAAGCTGTTGATCCCCCACACCACGCCCTGGGTAAACGTGATGTGCTCGTACAGCGCGATCAGCTGTCCGACGACCGACGGGGTCAGGGACGGGGCCATGATCGACGTCGTCGGGCGGTTGCCCTTGAACACCTTGGCGGTCACGAGCTCCTCGGCCACGCCGTCGGCGCGCACCTCGTCGGCGGTCTTGCCGAACGCCAGCGCCTTGGTCTGGGCGAAGAAGTTCGCCAGGAACAGTTCGTGCACGTCCTGGCCGCCGTCGGTCAGGGCGCGGTGCGGCGTCGCCACGGCGATGAAGTCCGCCGGGATGAGCTGCGTGCCCTGGTGGATCAGCTGGTAGAAGGCGTGCTGGCCGTTGGTGCCCGGCTCGCCCCAGAAGACCTCACCGGTCTCGGTGGTGACCGGGGTGCCGTCGGCCTTCACGCCCTTGCCGTTGGACTCCATCGTCAGCTGCTGCAGGTACGCCGCGAAGCGGTGCAGGTACTGCGCGTACGGCAGCACCGCGTGGCTCTGCGCCTTGAAGAAGTTCACGTACCAGACGTTGAGCAGGCCCATCAGCGCGGGCACGTTGTCGCGCCACGGCGTCTCGGCGAAGTGCGTGTCGATGGCGTGGAAGCCGGCGAGGAAGTCCTCGAAGTTCTCACGCCCGATGGCGACCACGATCGGGGTGCCGACCGCGGAGTCGACCGAGTAGCGGCCACCGACCCAGTCCCAGAAGCCGAAGGCGTTGGCCGGGTCGATGCCGAAGTCCGCGACCTTGTCGAGGGCGGTCGACACGGCGACGAAGTGCTTGGCGATCGCGTCGGTGCGCGAGGAGTCCGACCCGTCGATCGCGCCGGCCTTCTCGAGCCCCTCGAGCAGCCACGTGCGCGCCATGTTGGCGTTGGTGATGGTCTCGAGCGTGGTGAACGTCTTGGACGCCACGATGAACAGCGTGGTCGTCGGGTCGAGGTCGACCGTCTTCTCGTAGACGTCGCTGGGGTCGATGTTGGAGACGAACCGGCACTCCAGGCCGTCCTGCTTGTAGGCCTTGAGCGCCTCGTACACCATGACCGGGCCCAGGTCGGAGCCGCCGATGCCGATGTTGACCACGGTCTTGATCGGCTGGCCGGTGACGCCCTTCCACTCCCCCGAGCGGACCTTGTCGGCCCACGCGTACACCTTCTCGAGCGTGGCGTGGACGTCGGCGACCACGTCCTGGCCGTCGACCGTGAGCTGGTCGGTGCTCGGACGCCGCAGCGCCGTGTGCAGGACCGCCCGGTCCTCGGTGTTGTTGATGTGGACGCCGGACAGCATCGCGTCGCGCTTGCCGGCCAGGTCGACCTCGTCGGCGAGAGCGACCAGGGCGTCCAAGACCTCGTCGTCGATCAGGTTCTTCGACAGGTCGACGTGCAGGTCTCCCGCCGCGCGCGTCCAGGCCTTCGCGCGGTTCGGGTCAGCCTCGAACCAGCCGCGCAGGTCGGGGGTGAAGTTCTCCTTGAGCCGGGTCAGCGTGCCCCAGGCGTCGGTCTTGGTGACATCACTCATGGACGCCAGCCTAGGCCTCCGGCAGCCACCCGGCGCGGGGTCTCCCAAACCCACGCCCTGGACCGGGGAAACCCAAGCCCTCGGCGCAGAAAACTCAAGCCCTCGGCGCGGGCGCCGAGGGCTTGGGTTCTTTGGGAATCGCTGGTGTCAGAGGTTCACGGACACGTGCACGTGGTCGTAGTGGTTCGCGGTGATCGAGCCACGGTCGGCCATCGGGCGCCAGTACGGCTTGTAGGGCGTCCAGATCTTCTGCTCGAAGATGATGTGGTCGACGTCGAACGCACCCGCGTTGGCGGCGAGGTAGCGGGCGACGGCCCAGCCCTTGGCGGAGTCGGAGTAGGTCATGAAGTCGATCGCGCCGCCGGAGCCGTGGTTCGAGCGGTTGTTCGTGGCGCGGTAGCCACCGATGGCCTGGAAGGACCAGCGGGCGGTCACGGCGTTGTAGACGACCATCGCCTTGGGCTTGAGGCCCAGGACGGTCTTGCCGGAGTAGCTGGTGGAGCCGGTGTACGCGGCGCTCGAGTCGGACTCGCTCGCGGTGCTCGTCTTCGTGGACGCCTTGGCCTTGGGCGCCGGCTTCGGCTCGGGCTTGGCCGGGGCCTTGTCGCCGAGGCGGGCGTCGAGCACCCAGCCGACCTTGCCGTTGAAGGCGACCTGGCGGAAGTTGCCCTCGACCTTGTCGGTCACCGAGATCTTGTCGCCCTCCTTCACCGAACCGAGCGACTCGGAGTCGCCGTTGGCCTGGACGCGCACCACGGTGTCGGACTGGATGAACTTGGTGCCGGCGGGGGCGCCGAAGGCGGCGGCCCACTGGCCGGCCACGAAGGCGGCGTCACCCTCGGTGGCCACGGGCTCGGCCGGGGCCTCCTCGACGGCGGCCGAGGCCTCGTCGGTGGTCTCCTCGGTCGAGACCAGCTCACGGGCCGCGTCGCGGCTCAGCGTGTCGGCCTCGCGGACGGGGGCGGGAACGGCGCTGGCGGTCTCGTCGGCGGCACGCAGGTTGAGCGCGAACGCACCGGAAGCGGCCAGCAGGGCCACGGACACGGCGGTCGGCGCAACACGGGTGCGCAGGATGTCGGAGCGGCTCCGAGCAGCGCGACGCGCGGGGACCACGAAGGCGGCGGCGCCGTCGACTTCGGGCGAGGCGGCTTCCGCGATCCGGCGGGGCTGGTACATCTGGTACTCCGATGGTGCGACTCTGAGGACGAGGACCAATTTAGCTGAGATTTTCTCAGGGTCAAACTCAGTGGCTCAGGTTCCGTTCAGTTGGCACTCAGCAACTGAAAGGCACCCCTCAGGAGGAGCCGAGGATCGGCCGGAAGGCGGCCGCGCGGCGTCCGACCTCCTCGGGCGAGTTCGCCCCACCCGACCCGTCGTTGCGCAGCACGACGTCGCCGACCACGACGGCCCGGGCGCCGGCGTCCAGCCACATCTCGCACTGGTAGCGCTCGAGGCGGCCCCACGGCAAGAGCGCCAGCCCGGGGAACAGCGGCGGCAGGGCCCGCGCGTAGGCGGTGCCGAGCGCGTCGGCCGGCGCGACCGCCACGACCTCGGCCCCGCCCCGGGCCGCGGCCGCGACCTCGCCCGGGGTCAGCGCTCCGCCCACGAACGGGACGTCCCCCGCGGCGGCGGCCAGGTCGGGGTCCGACACCGGGGACAGCACGAAGTGCAGGCCGGCCTCGACCGCACGGCGGACGCCCTCGGCGTCCGTCACGCCGCACGCGCCCACGCGCGCGCGGAACCCGTAGAGGGAGAGCACCTCGGGCGCGATCGGGAACAACTCGGGCGGGAGCACCCAGGCGCCCAGTCCCTCCTGCAGCAGCACCTCGGCCAGGGCGACCCAGTCCTCCACGCCGTCGCGGGGGATCTCGACGACCACGCGGTGGCCGCGCAGGGCTGCTTCGAGGAGGCTCATGCGCCCATCATGCCGGAGGCAATGGAAGGCAACTCCCCGATCCCAGTGGAGTGCGGGGGCCTCGCTGGCCTGCAATGGAGCCATGGCGATCGCACCCACCGCCGGCCCCGGCACGTCCGCGGGGCTGGTCCGCACCCTCCTCGCGGAACAGGCCCCTGCCCTCGTGGGGCTCCCCGTGGAGCGCCTCGCCGACGGCTGGGACAACCACACCTTCCGCCTCGGGGAACGCATGGTGGTCCGGCTCCCGCGCCACGAGGCGGCGGCCGAACTGCACGCCGACGAGGTCCGCTGGCTGCCCGAGCTGGGCCCTCAGCTCACGACGGCCACGCCGCAGCCGGTCGCGGTCGGAGGCCCCAGCCCGCACTTCCCCCACCCCTGGTCGGTGGTCGAGTACATCCCCGGGCGCGAGGCGGCCGCGGTGCCGCCTGCCGAGCGCGTGGCCCTCGCCGAGGACTTGGCCGACTTCACCTGGTCCCTGCACGTGCCGGCCCCGACGCACGCGCCGGTCAACCCGTTCCGCGGCGGCTCGCTGGCGACCGAGGCCGCGGACGCCCGCGTGCGCTCCCGCCTGGCCGACCTCGCGCGCTCCGGCCACGCGGAACTCGCGGAGGCCCTGCTCCCCCGCTGGGAGGCCTGGTCCCACGCCCCCGACTTCGACGGCGTCGACGTCTGGCTCCACGGCGACCTCCACCCGCACAACATCGTGATCGGCGCCGACGGCCGCCTCGCCGGCGTCGTCGACTGGGGCGACGTGACCGCCGGCGACCCGGCCTGCGACCTCGCGACCGCGTGGCTCACCTTCGACGCGACCGGACGCCGCCTGTTCACCGAGCGCCTCGAGGAAGGGCACCCCGTGGATGCCGCCACCTGGGTCCGCGCCCGCGCGTGGGCGCTGCACCTCGGGCTGGTGCTGCTGTCCCGCCCGGACGAGTTCCCCCGCCTGGTCGCCAGCGGCCGCCACGCGCTGGACGAGCTCTGCCGCGAGGACGTCTGACCTCCTATACTCCGCCCCGTGGTGCGGCACAAGAACTATCCCGACGACCTGCGTGAACGCCTTGTCGCGGTGATGTTGCAGCACCTGCGCACCCAGGACCCCGACGACGTCCCCCTGCGCGACCTGGCGGCCGAGTGCGACACCTCGACCAACGCCGTCTACTCGATCTTCGGCAGCAAGGACGCCCTCATCGACGAGGTCGCCCGCGTGGCCCGCGAGGACTTCCTCCGCCCCCAGTTCGAGCTCGCCGACGGCGAGCCCACGATCGAGGCGCTGCAGGCCTCCGGTGCCCTCTACCGCGCCTGGTCCCGGGCCAACCCAGGCCTGTACCGCCTGATGTTCGTGGGGCCGTCGGGCAGCGACTACGCCCCGCGCGCGGCCATGGTGGAGCCCATCCGCCGCATGCTGCACCGCCTGCAGGACGCCGGGGTGCTCGCCCCGCACGACGCCGACACGATGGCGCTGTCACTCTGGGCGACCACGCACGGCTTCGTCATGCTCGAGATGGACGTGTGGCCCGAGGGGTCGATCGACACCGACGTTCTCTTCGAGGCCCACCTGTCCAACAGCGTCGGCCGCATCCTGCTCCCCGTCGAGGTCGGCTGAGCCGGCCTCGACGGGGCGCGGGCTACGCCGGCGGCGTCCGCCTGAAGTTCTCGAAGGAGCGCGAGGCCGTCGGACCACGCTGGCCCTGGTAGTGCGAACCGCGCTGCTGCGTGCCGTACGGGTGCTCGGCCGGCGAGCTGAGCTGGAAGAAGCACAGCTGGCCGATCTTCATGCCCGGCCACAGCTTGATCGGCAGCGTGGCGACGTTGCTGAGCTCGAGGGTGACGTGGCCGGTGAAGCCGGGGTCGACGAACCCGGCGGTGGCGTGGGTCAGCAGCCCGAGGCGCCCCAGGGAGGACTTGCCCTCCACACGCGCGGCGATGTCGTCGGGCAGGCTCACCTGCTCCAGCGTGCTGGCGAGCACGAACTCGCCCGGGTGGAGGATGAAGGCCTCGTCGGGGTCGACCTCGACGAGCCGGGTCAGCTCGGGCTGCTCCTCGGCGGGGTCGATGAAGGGGTACTTGTGGTTGTCGAACAGCCGGAAGTAGCGGTCCAGGCGCACGTCGACGCTGGAGGGCTGCACCATCGCGGGGTCGTAGGGGTCGAGCCGGACGCGTCCGGCCTCGATCTGGGCGGCGATGTCGCGGTCAGACAGGAGCACGGGCCGAGCCTAGCTGCGTTTCATTTGGGTCACGAGATGGGGTGGGTGGTGGTGAACTGTTCAACCGCTCTGCTTGGGTTGACCCCAATCGCTGGGCCGGACCCGGGCCGGCCCCCCGAACGAGAGGACATCACCGATGCCCAACCGCAAGCTGGTCGCCGTCGCCGGCGCGCTGGCCCTCGCAGTCGGCCTGTCCGCCTGCGCGGAGTCGCAGCGGACCCCGACGACGTCGGCCCCGCAAGGCACGACGGGTGCGACGGCCGCCCCGTCGGACTCCGGCAACGCCAATGCCGACGCCACCTTCATCTTCGGCGCCGCCGGCGCCCCCAAGCTGTTCGACCCCTTCTACGCCTCCGACGGTGAGACGTTCCGCGTCACCCGCCAGATCTACGAGCAGCTGCTCGACTTCCTCCCCGGCGAGGCGAAGACGGGCCCCGGCCTCGCCGAGTCCTACGAGGGCTCAGGGGACGGCCTCACCTGGACGTTCAAGATCCGCGAGGGCGTCAAGTTCCACGACGGCACCGACCTCGACGCCGCGGCGGTGTGCGCGAACTTCGACCGCTGGTACAACCAGACCGGCGCCGCCCAGAGCTCCGCGGTGACCTACTACTGGAACAACAACTTCGGTGGCTTCGCCGACCAGACCGACAAGGACTCGCTGTTCGAGTCCTGCACCGCCGACGGCATGACCGCCACGGTCAAGGTCACCCGCGTCACCTCGAAGTTCCCCGACATCCTCGCCCACGGCGCGTACGCCATCCAGAGCCCGACTGCCCACGAGAAGTACGACGCCAACAACGTCCAGGCGCAGGGCAGCGGCTTCACGTACCCCGCCTACGCCCTCGAGCACCCGACCGGCACCGGCGCGTTCACCTTCGGTGGCTACGACGACGCCGCCGGCGAGGTCACGCTGAACCGCAACGAGGACTACTGGGGCACCAAGGCGGGCGTGGCCAAGATGGTCATCCGCACGATCCCCGACGAGTCGACCCGCCGCCAGGAGCTGCAGGCCGGCACGATCCACGGCTACGACCTGCCCAACCCGGTTGACTGGAAGGCACTCGAGGACGGCGGCGCGAAGGTGGAGATCCGCCCCGCGTTCAACATCCTCTACGTCGGCCTGAACGCCACCAAGAACGAGGCCCTCAAGGACGTCCGCGTCCGCCAGGCCCTGTCGTACGCAATCAACCGTGACCAGCTCGTCCAGTCGCAGCTGCCCGAGGGCGCCGAGGCCGCGAGCCAGTTCTTCCCGAAGGCCGTGTCGGGCTACAACACCTCGCTGCAGCCGTACCCGCACGACCCCGAGAAGGCCAAGGCCCTCCTGGCCGAGGCCGGTCACTCCGACCTGACCCTCGAGTTCTGGCAGCCCACCGAGGTGACCCGTCCGTACATGCCGGACCCGGCGTCCATCTACGAGGCCATCCGCTCCGACTGGGAGGCCGTGGGCGTCACCATCAACCCGGTCGCCAAGCCCTGGACCGGTGGCTACCTCGACGGCACCGAGCAGGGTGAGGCCCCGGCCTTCCTGCTGGGCTGGACCGGTGACTACGACTCGGCCGACAACTTCATCGGCACCTTCTTCACCAAGCAGGACAACGCCTTCGCGACGAAGAACTACCCGTTTGCGCAGGAGCTGACCGACGCCCTGGTGGCCGCCGACTCCGAGCCGGACGCCGCCAAGCGCGACCAGATGGTCTCCGACCTGAACAAGAAGATCGCCGAGGAGTACCTGCCCGGTCTCCCGATCTCCCACAGCCCGCCGGCCATCGTCGTGGCCGCCGGCGTGGAGGGTCTGGTGACCAGCCCGCTGGCCGCGGAGGACTTCTCCACGGTCACGATCACCGAGTGAGGTCCCGGGGGCCGTGGGTGCACGCACCCACGGCCCCCGCCCTCGCCTCCTCCTCCTGGTGAGCCTGTGAGCAGATACATCGTCCGGCGGCTCCTCCAAGCCATCGTGACCCTCTTCGTCCTGTCCCTCCTCTTGTTCGCCTGGCTGCGCTCGCTGCCGGGCGGCCCCGTGTCCGCGCTCCTCGGCGAGCGCAGCACCCCCGAGGACCGTGCCGCACTGGAGCAGGCGCTCGGCCTCGACCAGCCGATCTTCATCCAGTACCTGCGCTTCCTCGAGCGGGCCGCGCAGGGCCAGTTCGGCGTCTCCACCGGCGTCCTTCCCGGACGCGACGCGCTCGAGATCTTCCTGTCCCGGTTCCCGGCGACGATCGAGCTCAGCTTCTTCGCCCTGACCCTGGCGATCCTGCTCGGCATCCCGCTGGGCTACCTGGCCGCCCGCCGCCGCGGCACCTTCCTCGACACCGGGTCGGTGCTCTTCTCCCTGGTCGGCATCGCGGTCCCCGTGTTCTTCCTGGCGTTCGCGCTGAAGTACGTGTTCGCGATCCAGTTGGGCATCCTGCCGCCGTCCGGACGCCAGAGCGTCGGCATCAACGCCACCCACATCACCGGCATGTACGTCCTCGACGGACTGCTGACCCGCGAGTGGGACGCCGCCTGGGACGCCCTGCGCCACCTGATCCTCCCCGCGGTAGCGCTGAGCTCGATCCCGTTCGCGGTGATCCTGCGCATCACGCGCGCCTCCGTGCTCGAGGTGCTGGACGAGGACTACGTCCGAACCGCCCAGGCCAAGGGCCTGCGGGCCGCGACGATCCGCGGCCGGCACGTCCTGCGCAACGCCCTGATCCCCGTCGTGACCACCATCGGCCTGCAGACCGGCGCCCTGCTCGCGGGCGCCGTCCTGACCGAGCGCGTGTTCACCTTCCGCGGCGTCGGGCACGCGCTGGCCTACGGCTTCGAGACCCGCGACTACGCGGTGCTGCAGGTGCTGATCATGATGGCCGCGCTCATCTACATCCTCGTCAACATGGTCGTCGACATCGCGTACGCGGCCATCGACCCGCGCGTCCGGGTGCGGTGAGGGGCTGACATGACCGATTCTCCTCGTCGCCCGATCCCGGGCACCCCGTCCCACAAGAAGGCGCGCATCGACGCGCTGGCCTCGACCGCCTCGGCCGGCACGGCGTCCGGTTCGGCGGGCGGTGGCGTGGCCACCGCCGTCAGCGACGCCGGGCGCGTGGCGTCCGGTGAGGGCGTCAGCCTCTGGATGTCGGCCTGGCGCCGCCTGCGCCGCGACTGGGTGTTCCTCATCGGGGCCGCCATCGTGGTGCTGTTCATCGTCCTGGCCATCGTCGCGCCGCTCATCGCGCCGCACGACCCGGCGACCCGCGTCCTGATCGAGCAGGTGCACCGCCAGACCAACCCCGTCCCCGGCCCCCAGCCCGGCCACCCGCTCGGCGCCGACTACCTGGGCCGCGACGTGCTGTCGCGCCTGATGGTCGGAGCGCGCCAGACGCTGATCGTCGGCGTGCTGGCCACCCTCGGCGGCCTGCTCGGCGGCATGGCCCTGGGCACGCTCGCCGGTGCGTTCGGTGGCTGGGTCGACTCCGTGGTCATGCGCGTGGTCGACGTGCTGCTGTCGATCCCGTCGCTGCTGATGGCCTTCTCCATCGCGGCGATGTTCCGCTCGCCGTCGCAGTGGACCGTCATCCTCGCCATCGCGATCGTGCAGGTCCCCGTGTTCGCGCGCCTGCTGCGCGGCTCGATGCTGGCCCAGCGCCACTCCGACCACGTGCTGGCGGCCCGGGCCTTGGGCGTCCGGCAGGGGCCGATCGTGTTCCGGCACATGCTGCCCAACGCGATGGGGCCCGTGATCGTCCAGGCCACCCTGGTGCTCGCCACGGCGATCATCGACGCGGCCGCCCTGTCGTTCCTCGGCCTGGGCAACCCCGACGACCGCTCGCCGGAATGGGGCCAGATGCTCGGCAACGCCCAACCGTACTTCGACTCCCACCCGCACCTGGCCGTCTACCCGGCGCTGTGCATCATCGTGGTGGCGCTCGGCTTCACCCTCGTCGGTGAGTCGTTGCGCGAGTCGCTCGATCCGAAGTCCAGGAGGTGAGGCGATGAGCACGCCCCTGCTCGAGGTCGACGACCTCTCGGTGCGGTTCACCCGCCACGGCCAGGAACCGTTCACGGCCGTCGACAAGGTCACGTTCAACGTCGCGCCCGGCGAGGTCGTCGGGCTGGTCGGCGAGTCCGGCTGCGGCAAGTCGGTGACGTCCCTGGCGATCATGCGCCTGCTCGCCCGACGCGGCAACCAGGTGACCGGGTCGGTGCGCTTCGCCGGCACCGAGCTGCTGACCCTGCCCGACGCCGCCATGCGGGACAAGCGCGGCGCCGAGCTGGCCATGATCTTCCAGGACCCGCTGTCGTCGCTGAACCCGGTCGTCCCGATCGGGGTGCAGGTCGCCGAGGTGATCACGCGGCACCGCGGCGAGAAGAAGGCCGTGGCGGCGAAGCAGGCCGCGGAGATGCTGGACAAGGTCGGTATCCCCGACCCCACCCGCCGCCTGAAGGAGTACCCGCACCAGCTGTCGGGCGGCATGCGCCAGCGTGCGCTGATCGCCATGGCGCTCGCCTGTGAGCCACGCCTGCTGATCGCCGACGAGCCGACCACCGCGCTGGACGTGACGATCCAGGCGCAGATCCTCGCGCTGTTGACCGACCTGGTCGAGCAGTCGGGGACGGCGCTGATCATGATCACGCACGACCTGGGGGTCGTGGCCGGGATGTGCGACGGGGTGAACGTGCTCTACGGCGGACGCATCGTCGAGCGCGCCAAGCGGCACCCGCTGTTCGCCGAGCCCCGCCACCCCTACACCGGCGGGCTGCTGGGCTCGATCCCCCGCCTGGACGGCGACCGGGACGCCCGGCTGTTCCCGATCCCCGGGTCGGTGGCCGACAACATCCCGTGGGACCACGCGTGCGCGTTCGCGCCGCGCTGCCACCAGGAGGGTGAGAAGTGCCGCACGGTGGCACCCGACCTGCTGCCCGACGAGGAGGCGCGCACCGACGGCGGGCTGCGGCTGCTGCGCTGCCACTACCCGCTGACCGCCGCCGACCGCCAGCGCATCGAGGAGGGCCGGGCATGACCGAGGTCGTGGACGCGTCCGGGGTCGCCCCCGGCGAGGTGCTCGTCGATGTCAAGGGCGTGAAGGTGCACTTCCCGATCAAGCGCGGGCTGCTCATCGACCGCACGGTCGGGCACGTGTACGCCGTGGACGGCATGGACCTGACGATCCGGCGCGGGGAGACCTACGGGCTCGTGGGCGAGTCGGGCTGTGGCAAGTCGACCTTCGGGCGCGCGCTGCTGCAGCTCGAGGAGCTGACCGAGGGCTCGGTGACGCTGGGTGGCGTCGACCTGGCCACGCTCAAGGGCGAGGACCTGCGCCGCCAGCGCCGCCACATGCAGATGGTGTTCCAGGACCCGCTGGGCAGCCTCGACCCGCGCCAGACCGTCGAGCAGCTGCTCCTGGAGGGGATGCAGGCGCACGGGTTGGCGTCCGACAAGAAGGGGGCGCGCGACCGGCTGGTCGAGCTGCTCGCCGCCGTCGGCCTGCCGCCAGGGGCGCTCAGCAAGTACCCGCACGAGTTCTCGGGCGGCCAGCGCCAGCGCGTCGGCATCGCCCGCGCGCTGTCGGTCGACCCCGAGCTGATCGTCGCCGACGAGCCGGTCTCGGCGCTGGACGTGTCGGTGCAGGCGCAGGTGATCAACCTGCTGGAGGACCTGCAGTCGGAGTTCGGGCTCACCTACCTGGTCATCGCCCACGACCTCGCGGTGGTGCGA
Source organism: Propioniciclava sp. MC1595 (assembly GCF_017569205.1). Lineage (GTDB taxonomy): Bacteria > Actinomycetota > Actinomycetes > Propionibacteriales > Propionibacteriaceae > Propioniciclava. The sequence goes on along the minus strand of NZ_CP071870.1, from coordinate 807,794 downwards.
CACATCTCCGACCGCATCGGCGTGATGTACCTGGGGGCGCTGGTCGAGGAGGCCGAGGCCGACGACCTGTACGCGCTGCCGCTGCACCCGTACACGCGGGCGCTGCTGTCGGCGATCCCGGTGCCGGACCCGGTCGTGGAGGACACGCGCGAGCGGATCCTGCTGTCGGGCGACCTGCCGTCGCCGGCGAACCCGCCGTCGGGGTGCCGGTTCCACACGCGGTGCCCGTGGGCGCAGCAGACCCGGTGCTCGACGGAGCGGCCCGAGCTGCGGGTCGTCTCGGTCGACGGCGTGCCGGCGTCGCACAAGGTGGCCTGCCACTGGGCCGAGCAGATCGCCTCGGGCGAGCTGCAGCCGCACGCGGTCGACGGCGCCGTCGTGGCGCCGCTGGACGCCCCCGGGGCGGCGCCGCACGCGATCCCGGGGTCGACGCTGCTGCCTGAGGAGTAGCCCCCGTCAGGCGTTGACGCCGCCCGCGTGGTCGGTGGTCACGTCGCTGGGCGAGATCGGGCCGGCCGGCGTCCGGGACAGGCGCGGCGCGGGCGCGGGCTGCCACAGCCCGTCGACGTGCACCATCGTCTGGCGCGCGTCGTTGTGCGGGTCGTGGCGGACCTCGCTCATCCGCAGCACCGGCTCGAGGCAGGCGTCCGTGCCGGCCGCCCGGTCGCGCCACTCGTCGCGGGTGCGGCCCTTGATGGCGCCGGCGATGGCCGCGCGCAGCTCGGGCCAGCGCTCGCGGTCGTGCTGGTCGGGCAGCGTGGCCGGGTCGAGCTCGAGCACCTTCAGCAGCTCGAGGAAGAACTTGTTCTCGAGCGAGCCCACCGCCATCCACTCGCCGTCGGCCGTCTCGTAGCAGTCGTAGAAGGGGGCGCCCGAGTCGACGAGGTTCACGCCGCGGCGGGTCTCGTCCCAGGCGCCGATCTGCGCGAACCCGTGGAACGCGGTGGCGAGCAGGGTCGCGCCGTCGAGGATCGCGGCGTCCACCACCTGCCCCAGGCCCGAGGACTGCCGCTCGTACAGCGCGGCGAGGATCCCGAACGCCAGCATCATCGAGCCGCCGCCGAGGTCGCCGATGTAGGCCAGCGGCACCGTCGGCGGCTGGTCGGCGCGGCCCAAGGTCGACAGGGTGCCGGACGCCGCCATGTAGTTCAGGTCGTGGCCGGCCTGCTTCGCCTTGGGACCGAACTGCCCCCAGCCGGTGACGCGGCCGTAGACGAGGCGGGGGTTGAGCTCGAGGCACACGTCGGGGCCCACGCCGAGGCGCTCGGCGACGCCGGGGCGGTTGCCCTCGATGAGCACGTCGGCGTCCTTGACCAGCTCGAGCACCGCGTCCCGGCCCTCGGGGGTCTTGAGGTCGAGCTCGATGGTGCGCCGGTTGCGGTGGATGATGTCGGTGCGCCGGTTGCCGATGGGCCCCACCGCCGGGACTCCGCCGGGCCGCTCGACGTGCAGCACGTCGGCGCCGTGGTCGGCGAACATCATGGCGGTGAACGGGCCCGGCCCGATCGTGCCGAGTTCGATCACCTTGAGTCCTGCGAGAGCCCCCGTCGTCATGGGGTCCATCTCACCAGACCGGGCCAAGGCGGGGGAACTCGGCACCCACGGCCTACAGTCTCCCCGTGACCGCACCCGCCCCCACCCCCGACGCCGCCGCCGAGCGGTCGCGCGGGCTGGCGTCGGGCATCGCGGCCTACGTCATCTGGGGCTTCTTCCCGCTGCTGTTCCCGCTGCTGAAGCCGGCGGGTGCGTTCGAGATCCTGGCCCACCGCATCATCTGGTCGCTGGTCGCGGTCGCGCTCGCCCTGGTGCTGCTGCGCCACCCGTGGGGCTGGCTGAGGTCCGCGCTGACCCGCGAACGGCTCCCCCGCATCGTCGCCGCCGCCTTTCTCGTGGGGCTGAACTGGCTGGTGTTCATCTGGGCGGTCAATTCCAACCACGTCGTCGAGGCGTCGCTGGGGTACTTCATCAACCCGCTGCTCAACATCGTGCTGGGGGTGCTGATCTTCGGCGAGCGCATGTCGCGCGCCGGGTTGGCGGGCACCCTGCTGGCCACCGCGGGCGTGGCGGTCATCGCCTGGGAGAACTGGGCCGGCCTGTGGGTCTCGCTCACCCTCGCGCTCACCTTCGGGCTCTACGGCGCGGTGAAGAAGAAGGCCTCCGCTCCCCCGCTGGGTGGGCTGTTCCTGGAGTCGGCGATCCTGCTGCCGTTCGCGCTGGCGTACTGGGGCTGGCTGGTGGTCACCGGGGCCAGCCAGTTCGGCGCCGACGCCCGCACCTCCGGGCTGCTCATCCTGGCCGGCGTGCTGACCGCGCTGCCCCTGTGGCTGTTCGCCATCGCCGCCCCGCGCCTGCCGTTCGGCGTCGTGGGGATCCTGCAGTACCTCGGACCCACCATCCAGTTCGCGCTCGGGCTGACGGTGTTCGGCCAGCACGTCTCGGCGTCCTACTGGGCGGGCCTGGTGCTCGTCTGGGTCGGCTCGGTCGTCTACCTGCGCTCGGTGTTCGCCCGGACGCGGGGTGGTCGGGCGACGGCGGCCTGAGCCCGCGGCGTCCCGACACTCACCCTGGTGACATCAGAGACACCCTGTTCGGGGTGTTTCTTGTCACGTCGGTGAGTGTCGCGCCCCGGCCGGGCTGCGACACTGGCCCCAAGAGCACCGACCGGAGGAGGTGAGCCGTGGACGCCGAGGAGGAGGCAACAGTCCACAAGTGGCTCACCGCGCCCGACCCCAACGACCCCGCGAAGGCAGAGTGGCCGTGGCAGCTCACCGGACGCTCGTGGCGCTACGTGCTGCGCCGCACGTGGTCGGAGTTCTGGTACCGCCACATCCTCGACAACGCGGGCAACCTCGCCTACATGTCGGTGCAGTCGCTCTTCCCGGGGCTGTTGGCGATCCTCGCCGGCCTCACCCTGTTCGGGCAGGGGACGGCCGCGGTCGAGTGGATCATCGACTTCCTCCGCTCCGTCGCCCCCGCCACCGTCGTCGACCTCGTGGCCGACCCGCTGCGCCAACTCGCCGCCACCGCCGGCGCCGACTGGGTGCTCGGCGTCGCCCTGCTCGGCGCCCTGTGGGCCGCGTCCGGCTACGTGGCGGCCTTCGGGCGGTCGGTCAACCGCATCCACGGCGTCGTCGAGGGCCGGCCGATCTGGCAGATCATCCCCTACAACCTGCTGGTCACCCTGCTGATGCTGCTGTTCGGGGCGTTCCTGCTGCTGACGGTGCTGCTGTCGGCCGGCGTGTGGGACATGGTCCTGGACTACCTCGGACTCGACCTCGAGCCCCTGCGCGGCCTGCGCCAGAACCGGTGGGTGGTGCTGTCGATCGCGTCGGTGGTCGTGGTGCTGGCCCTGTACCGGGCCACGCCGAACGTCCGCCAGCCCAAGCTGCGCTGGTCGGTTCCGGGCGCGCTGGTCGCGATGGGGGTCACCGTGCTGGCGATCTTCGGCTTCTCCACGTGGGTGGCCATCTTCGGACGCCTGCCGGCCAGTTACGGGGTGGTCGGGTCCTTCATCATCCTGCTCCTCGGCCTGTGGATCATGAACATCGCGCTGCTCATCGGCGTCACGCTGAACGCCGAGATCGAGCGCGCCCGCCTGCTGCAGGCCGGGTTCGCGGCCGAGCGCGAGCTGCTCGTGCAGCCGCGCAACACCCGCATGATCCGGGCGCGCGCGTCGGAGGAGGACATGCTCGCCGAGCGCGGCACCCGCCTTCGTCAGCCGGAGACCGGCCAGTCCCAACCGTCGAGGCGTCCGAGGAAGTCGTCGGACGGGTCGCCCTCGTAGCCCTCGTGGAACGGCTGCAGCTCCGCGGCCCGCAGCACCTGCAGGGCGTTGTACACGCCCGAGGCGTACTCCTCGGCGAAGAGCACGGCCAGGGCCTCGCGGTGCTCGGGGGGCAGCATCGACAGCAGCGCGTTCATGGTGACCTGGTTGGCGTCGGTGTCGGGGTCGGCGTTGGCGTTCCACACCCCGACCCGCACCCGCTCGGCGGACACCTGGCCGGCGCCGGCGCAGGAGACCACCATCGCGTCGATGACTTGCCGGTACATCCAGCGGGGATCGTGTTCGCTCATGGCTCCATCATGCCCTGTCGCCGAACTCACAGGTTGGGCTTGAAAGCCCCGCGCTCTCGGTAGAGGTCGACCGCCTCGCGCAGCGCGGCCAGCACGTAGGGCGGGAAGTCCATGCCCTGGTGCTGGGCCCACAGCAGGCTGGCCTCGAGGCGTCCGATCTCCTTGGCGAAGACCTCCAGCTCGGTGCCGAAGCCCAGCTCGGTGATCACCTCGCCCATCTGCGCCTGGTAGCGGGGGTCGTTGTGGGTGCCGACCAGTTCGTAGGAGAACGTGCGCAGCTTGCGCGCCAGCCAGAGCTGCCACGGCCGCAGGGTGCCGTCGGTGGTGATCTTCTCGGCACTCATCCGGTAGAACGCGAAGTGGCCGGGCTCCTGCCGCTTGATCGGGTTGATGATCGTCTCGCGGATCGCCTTCTCGCCCATCTCGTCGAGCTGGACGGCGAGCGCGTTGTAGGCGAGCACGGCCTGGCGCTCGGTGGAGGCCCCGGTGAAGTAGTAAATGGTGCGGGCGACGTCCTGGATCTGCTCGAACCGGGCCATCGCGCCGAGCGCCTTGACCGCGAAGCCGACCTGCAGCAGCGGCTCGGCCGGGGGCAGCCCGATGCGGGACTTCAGCTCGTCGAGGATGATGCCGTGCTGGATCTCCTGGTCGTACCAGACGTCGGCGTAGAACACCCGGTCGGCCTCGGACGGGTTCGGCATGATCGTCAGCAGCTCGAGCACGTTGCGCTCGACCTCGAGCTCGACGCGGGCGAGGTAGTCGAGGACGCCGGCGAACCGCGTGCGGACCAGGTCGGGGTCGTTGACGGTGAAGTCGACGGACGCCAGCGGCACGGGAGGGTGCTCCTCGCCCATCTTGTTCACATGGGCGAGCAGGAGGGAATCGGTGATTCGCGACCGGGCCACGGCCCAACCGTAGCCGCGCACGCCCGAAAACAGAATGATCGCTCTGGTGGTGGACGGAACTCAAGCCCTCGGCGCCCAAAACTCAAGCCCTCGGCGGATAAAACTCAAGCCCTCGGCGCTAGGGGCGCTTCCAGTCCTCGATGGGCCAGTAAGCCTTCGAGGCGACCCGGTACAGCGGCAGGTCGGGGTTCACCGCGACCGGGCGGCCGAGCAGGGACAGCCACGAGGCGTCCGAGATCGAGTCGCCGTATCCGTGCGAGCGGGACAGGTCGAACCCGCCGCGCGACGCGTAGTCCTTGAGCCACTGCGCGCGGGCCTCGTCGACCAGCGGCGGCGTGCTGAGGTAGCCCGTGAGCACCCCGTCGCGTGCCTCCATCGATGAGGCGACCACGTCGTCGAACAGCGGGGCAAGCGGTGCGGCGAACAGGTCGAGGCCCCCGGTGACCAGCACGGTGCGGTGGCCGGCGGCGCGGTGCTCCTCGATGCGGGCCAGAGCGCCCGGCTTGAGCTTGCGGACCACGTTCTGGCCCCAGGCGCCGCCGACGACCCGTTCGATGTCGGTCACCCGCGTGCCGGCGTAGCGGCGCGAGAAGGCGCGCACGAACTCGCCGCGGTCGCGGCGCTCGGCCTGCAGGTACACCCCCACGTTGCGGACCAGGTCGACCAGCTCGCCGGGCAGCTCGGCCGGCGAGTGCAGCTGGCCCATCACCGAGAGGTACTGCGTGACCAGCGAACTCGGCAGCAGCGTGCCCTCGAGGTCGAACACCGCGAGCACGTCGGTGCCCGACTCGAGCCGGCGGGCCTGCGAGCGCTGCGACCGCTGCGCCGAGGACGCCCGCGCGTGCACCTTCGCCAACGCGGTCATCGCGGGCAGGTGGACCCGCTGCCAGTAGTGCGTCCAGTCGATGTCGCGCACGTCGAACGTCTGGTCGACCGGCGTACCGGCCGGCAGCTTCGCCCCCAGCGCGCGGGTCTGCTGGTCGTCGAACAGCATCTCGGTGCGCGTGTAGCTCTGGTAGAGGTCGACGTAGGTGCGCAGCGAGCCCAGGCCGCGCTCCATCTTCGACAGCGAGGACGCCCAGGCCTGCGTCCGCGTGTTCGACGGCAGCGCCGCGCCGATGCGCGACCCGAGGGCGGACAGCCGCTCCTTCAGGCGCAGCGAGCGCTCGGCGGCGTTGTTGGCCGGGAACTTCCAGGTCGGCACCACGATGGGGCGGCCCTTGTCGTCGCTCAGCGGGTGGGCCAGGAAGTACTCGCGCACCTCGGTGTACATCCGGTGGAACGGCAGCGGGTTCGAGGCGCCCGAGCACACCTGGTAGTAGCCGACCTCCTCGGGCTCGCCCTGGTGGCCGAGCGTGGCCAGCGCCATGATCACGTTGACGACGTAGTCGACCGGGATGACGTCGAGCACCGAGTCGGGCAGGCCCGGGAACTCGGGGAGCGCCCCCTTGGCGTAGGCCATGATCAGCGGGTCGGCGACCTTGAAGCCGTCGATCCAGCCCGGGAACGGGTGGCGCAGCGACGACTCGATGATCGCCGGGCGCACGATCGAGAGGCGGTGGCCCTGCCCGGCCCACTCCTGCTCGGCGACCCGCTCCCCCAGCGCCTTGCTGAAGGTGTAGACGTCGGTCCAGCCGACGGAGCGGGCCCGCGTGCGGCCCAACTCGACGAGGCGGTTCTCGACCCAGGCCAGCCGCGCGGCCTCGGAGGCACGGGCGACCGACTTGGGGCCCTCCTTGCCGTGGTCGCGGGTGGCCCCGTCGATGAAGGCCTGCAGCTGCTCGGGGGTGCGCGAGGCCGCCTCGGCCTCGACACGGGCGACCTCGGCCGCCGCGATCTCGGCGCGCCAGTCGACGTCGTGGTCGACGGACGCCTCGGGCCGCAGCCCCTTGGCGATCCCGCCGACGTAGCAGGTGGAGACGTGGATGACGTGCGGGTCGAGCCCGGAGCGGGTCAGCGCGCCGTACAGCGCCCGCGGGCCGCCGACGTTGTTGGCGAACGACTCGTCCATGGGGGCGTCGAACGACACGGTGGAGGCCGAGTGGACCACGACGTCGATCGAGCCCTCGATCCTCTCGATGGTGGCCAGGTCGGCCTCGAGCACGGAGGTGCGCTCGGCGAAGATGCGCTTGGCCTCGGCGTCGCCGACGGCGTCGCGCCACGGCTTGAACACCGGCTTGCGGAGCACGCGGTCCAGCCGCGAGCGGGCGGTCTGGCTGCCCTTGGGGCGCACGACGGCGACGACGTGGGCGTCGGTCGTGGACAGCAGTCGCTCCAGCACCGCCTGGCCGAGGAAGCCGGTGACGCCGGTGAGCAGGACCCGCGCTGGGGTGGCCACGCCGGACTCCTTTCCCGAAAGCGGTGGGGGTCGCCTCCGTGGGGGCAGCGTAATGTAGCGTGCCCGTCATGCGTGTCGGGCTCATCACAGGCGGGACGTCCGGGATCGGGCTGTCCTTCGCCCGCGCCCTCGCGCGCGACGGGGCCGACCTCGTGCTCGTCGCCCGCGACAGGGCGCGCCTGAAGGCGGTGGCCGCCGAGCTGACCGCAGCCCACGGCGTCCGGGTCGAGGTGCTGGACGCCGACCTGGCCGACCGCGCCGACCAGGCCAAGGTGGCGGACCGCCTCCGGGCCGGGGACGTCGACACCCTCGTCAACAACGCCGGGTTCTCGCTCAAGACCCCGCTCGTGGGCGGGGACGACGACCTCGCCGACCGCGCCTACGAGGTGATGGGCCGGGCGCCGCGCGTGCTGGCCGGCGCCGCCGCGGCCGTGATGCGCGAGCGGGGCGAGGGCTGGATCATCAACGTCGCCTCGGTGTCGGCGCTGACCCGGCAGGACTCGTACTCCGCGCTCAAGGCGTACGCGCTCGCGCTGACCGAGGTACTCGCGCTCGAGCTGACCAACACCGGCGTCCAGGTGACCGCCGTCCTGCCGGGTTGGACGCGCACGGAGTTCCACGCGCGCGGCGGCTCCGGGCGCAAGGGCGTCCCGCGCTTCCTGTGGCTGGACGCCGACCGCGTCGCCGAGGTGGCCCTGGCCGACGCGCGGGCCGGGCGCGTGATCTCGATCCCCAGCAAGCGGTACAAGCTGGCCGCAGCGATCCTGCAGCTGCTGCCGAACGCCGCCGTGCGCGCCGTGTCGCGGCGTATCAAGGGCAAGGCGAAGACCCCCGTCGAAGGAGCAACCCCGTGAAGAACGTCAAGCGCATGAAGTGGTGGGGCTGGGGCGAGGAGGGCGTCTTCTTCAACTACGCCAACAAGCCCGCCTTCGCGCCGTTCGTGAAGAAGCACCTGGGCATCGACCTGCGCCCCCGCCAGGTCGACACGATCGAGTTCGACGCCACGACGGTGCCCGACTCGCCGCTGCCCGACGCGTTGCGCGAGGCCCTCGTCGCGGCCACCGCGCCCGACCGCGTGACGACGGACGCCCACGAGCGCGTGGTGCACGGGCACGGGTCGTCGGTGACCGAGCTGCTGCACGTCTCGCGCTTCGACTACGGGCGGCTGCCCGAGGTCGTGGTCTACCCCTCCTCCGAGGCCGAGGTCGCCGCGGTGCTGGCGGCGTGCGTGGCCGCCGACGCGGTGGTGGTCCCGTTCGGCGGCGGCACCAACATCTCCCGCTCGCTGCAGCTCGACCCGGGCGAGACACGCCCGATCGTGTCGCTGGACCTGGGCCTGATCACCGGCATCGTCGAGCTCGACGAGGAGTCGGGCCTCGCGCTGGTCGGGGCGGGCACGCTCGGCCCCGACCTGGAGGAGGAGCTCAACGCCCGCGGCTGGACGCTGGGCCACTTCCCCGACTCGTTCACCCACTCGACCGTCGGCGGCTGGGCGGCCACCCGCAGCTCGGGCATGCAGAGCGACAAGTACGGCGACATCGCCGACATCGTGCGCGGCATGACCGTCGTGCGGCCCTCGGGCACGGTGCGGCTGCGCCCGGTGCCGTCGGAGTCGACCGGGCCCTCGCTGCGCGAGATGTTCATCGGGTCGGAGGGCCGCCTCGGCGTCATCACCGACCTGTGGGTGCACGTGCACCGGATGCCCGAGCAGCGCGTCGTCGTGGCCTACATGTACCCGTCGTGGGAGCCCGCGGTCGCGGCGATCCACGCGATGGCCGACGCCGAGATCCCGACCACGTTCGTGCGCATCTCCGACGCCCACGAGACCGCGATGTCGCTGTCGACGCAGAAGGAAGCGACGACGCTGAAGAAGAAGGTGGAGCAGCGCGTCCAGGAGGAGCTGTGGGCGTTCATGCGCCGCCGCGGCTGGGACACCGACGAGATGTGCATCTCCTACGTCTGCTTCGAGGGTTCCGAGGCCGACGTCGATGCCCGCCGCCGCCAGGTCGTGAAGATCGCCAAGGCGCACGGCGCGCTGGTGCTCGGCACGGGGCCGGGTGCGCTGTACGACCAGAAGAAGTTCGACACCCCCTACCTGCGCGACTTCCTGCTCGAGCAGGACGTGATGGGCGACGTCTCCGAGACCGCGGCGCCGTGGTCGAAGCTGAACACGGTGCACGCCGAGGTCTACGCGGCGGCGAACCGGGCTTTCACCTCGCTCGGCAAGCAGGGCTTCATCATGTGCCACCTGTCACACAGCTACCACGCGGGCGCCTGCCTGTACTTCACGTTCGCCTTCAAGGCGGGCGAGGACGCCGACCGCGAGTACGCGACGGTGAAGACGGCGATCCAGCAGGCGTTCGTCGACCACGGCGGCACGCTGTCGCACCACCACGGCGTCGGCATGGAGCACGCCCCGTGGATGGAGCAGGTCGTCTCGACCGAGGGCGTGAACATGATGCGCACGCTGTTCAACGCCACCGACCCGGGCAACCACCTCAACCCCGGCAAGATCGTCGACGCGTCGCTGTCGCTGTACGACAACCTCTGATGCGCGGCGCCGTCCTGGTCTTCGTGGGCGGGGCGCTCGGGTCGCTGGCCCGCTACGGGTTGGCGCTCGCGCTGCCCGGCCTGTGGGCGACGTGGACCGTCAACATCGTGGGCTCCTTCGCCCTCGGGGCGCTACTGGGCCTCCTGCGCCGACAGCCCGCCTTCCCGCCGCCGACAGCCCGTGTTCCGGACGCCCACAGCCTGCGGTTGCTGCTCGGGACCGGGTTCCTGGGCGGCTTCACCACCTACTCGGCCTTCGCGCACGACGTGGTGTCGCTCGGGTTCGTCGCCGGGCCGGTGCTCGGCCTCGCGGCGGGGGCGCTCCAGGTCGCGATGGGGCTGGTGGCCGCGCTGCTGGGGTTCGCGGTCGCCGACACGCGCCGATCCGGGCGGAGGACCGCATGACCTGGCTGTGGGTCGCGCTCGCCGGCGGGCTGGGGGCGGTGCTGCGCCATCTGGTCCACCTCGGCGTGCACCGCAGCGGCTCCCCCTCGACGCGCGCCACCCTGGCGGTGAACGTCCTGGGTTCGTTCGGGATCGGGATCGCCCATGCCGCCCTGCTCCCCGCCGCGCCCGAGGCCGCCACCATCCTCGCCACCGGGCTGCTGGGCGGGTTCACCACGTTCTCCACAGCCTCGGTCGAGGCGGCCGAGCTGTGGCGCGACGGCCGACGCTGGGGGGCGGTACGACTGGCCGGGGGCATGCTGTTGCTGTGCGTCCTGGCCTGCCTGCTGGGCGCGCGGTCCGTGGCGTTCCTGCCCTGAGCCCACCACCTCGATCGGTGCGGTGGGCAACGACGCCGCCGTGGGCCACACTGGCCCCATGGACGACCTGACCCAGTTCAAGGCCAGCGCCTTCGACCACGCCAACGACGCGCTGATCGCGATCGACACGTCCGGGACGATCCGGGCCTGGAACCGCTTCGCGGAGACCCTGTTCGGCTGGACCGCCGAGGAGGTCGTCGGCCAGGACGTGAAGGTGATGATCCCCGAGCGGCTGCGCTCGGCCCACGACCGCGGGTTCTTCGCCGCCATGGAGGCCGGCCACCTCGCCTCCGACGGGCGGGCCCGCCGCACGAAGTCGCTGACCGCCTCGGGCGGCACGGTCTACATCACGATGACGTTCGCGGTCGTGCAGGACGACGCCGGCGAGACCATCGGGTCGGTCGCGGTCGCGCGGGAGTGGGTCCGCGAGGAGGACTGAGCCCCTGCCGACCCGGCCCGCGAGGCGTCCGGACGCCGTGGGCTCACGCGAGCTCGCCGCCGACCTCGTCGATATCGGTCTCGTGCTCGACACACGCCTGGACGGCGGCCGCCAGCGCGGTCGCGGAGGTCGCGGTGCCCATCACCCGCAGGGACGGGATGTGCAGGAAACCCACCCGCGTACCCGGCGGGGCGTGGTGCAGCGCCGCGAACATCAGGGCGTTGCAGCCGTAGGTGCCGGCCGAGAGCGACAGCTCCGCGGGCGCGCCGGACTGCTGGATCGCCCGGCGCACCGCCTTGACCGGGATGGTCGCGAACAGGCCGTCGGGCGCGCCCGGCACCACCGGCTGGTCGACGGGCTGCGCCCCCTTGATGTCGGGCACGCGCGCGTCGAGCAGGTTGATGGCGACGCGCTCGACGGTGATGGCCTCGGCGCCCATGTCCACGCCGGTGCACAGCACCAGCTGGGGGCGGACGAGCCGCATGATCTCGGCGATCTGCCCCGGGATGGTCGTGAAGTCGACAGGCAGCACGGCCGTGCCCACCTGGAGCCCCGGCATCCGGCCCGTGTCGGCGCGGCGCTGCAGGGCGTCGACCGCCGCCTCGGACGGGTTGAGGGTGACCCCCGGGAACGGACCGAATCCAGTGACGAGCACGCGCATGGGCCCCATGGTAGGGGCCCATGCGAAGGCGTCAGCCGGCGGACCAGCCGCCGTCGTTGGCGATCAGCGCCCCGTTGACGTTGGACGCCTCGACGGCCAGCAGGAACACCACCAGCGCCGCCAGCTCGTCGGGCTTCGCGTTGCGCAGCGCGCCGGCGTGGACCGCGCCCAGGACACCGAGCCCCTCCATGTCGAGCTTGCTCTGGTCGATCGAGGCCATGATGTTGGTCTCGACGCCGCCCGGCATGATCGCGTTGCAGCGGACCCCGGCCTTGCCGTACATGTACGCCGTGTTGCGCGTCAGGCCGATGAGCCCGTGCTTGGACGCCGTGTAGGCCGCACCACGGATGCCGGCCTCGGAGGACACGTCGACGATCGAGCCGTCGGCATCGGCGTCCGCGATGAGCGCCGTCGCGCGGCCGATGCCGGAGCCCGCTCCGGTCACCACGACGGTCTTGCCGGTCAGTTCGAAGAGTGCCATGGCAACCCCCACTGGTGTCGTAGTGGCCCGTGGGACCCCTTTGTCCCACGGGTCTGCCGACTCTACTACGCGGCGTAGTCCGAAGCCACGGTTCCCGCGGGTTTCGCCTCGCCGGCTTGACGCCCGGCCGGTCGGTCGACGATGGTGGGACGCATGTGGACCTGACCTCTCGCCCTGCCCCACCCAGCGATCGAGGTTTCTTCTATGTCCCCATCCCTCCACCTGTCCGGCGTGGCCGCGTCCTTCGGCGCACGCCCCCTGTTCTCCGGACTCGACCTGACCGTGTCGGGCGGCGACGTCGTCGCGCTCGTCGGCGCCAACGGGTCCGGCAAGTCGACGCTGCTGCGCGTGGTCGCCGGCGAACACCCGGTCGAGGCCGGCCGCATCACCCTCTCCCCAGCGGACGCCTCCGTCGGCTTCCTGCCCCAGTCGCCACCGCGTCCGGACGAGTCGATCGCCGCGTACGCCGGCCGGCGCACGGGCGTGACGGACGCCGCCGCCCGCTACGAGGCCGCCACCCGTGGCCTCGCCGACGGGGTGGACGGGGCGGACGAGGAGTTCAGCCGGGCGCTCGACCGCTGGCTCGCCCTCGGCGGCGCCGACCTGGAGGTGCGGCTGGCCGAGACGCTCGCCCGCCTCGGCCTCGACGCCGACCTCGACCGACCCCTCGGCACCCTGTCGGGCGGGCAGGCCGCCCGCGCGTCGCTGGCGTCGGTGCTCGTGAGCCGGTTCGACGTGCTGCTGCTGGACGAGCCCACCAACAACCTCGACGCCCCCGGCCTCGCCGAGATCACCGCCTTCGTGCGCGGCGTGGACGCCCCGGTGCTGATCGCCTCGCACGACCGCGCGTTCCTGGACGACGTGGCCACGTCGGTGTGCGAGCTCGACCTCGCCCAGCAGCGGGTCGCGGTGTACTCCGGCGGCTGGACGGAGTACCGGGAGGCGAAGGCGCTGGGCGTCCGGCAGCGGCTGGAGGCACGGGCCGCCTACGAGGCCGAGCGGGACGCGCTCGTCGACCGCGCGCGACGCTTCAACGAGTGGGCGGCCACCGGTCGCGCGAAGGTCGGGCGGCTGGCCAAGGACGCGCGCACGCCGCGCATCGACACCAAGCCGGCCGAGGACCGGGCACGCAAGCAGGACCAGAAGGCGGCCCGGGCTCGGGCGGCGGTCGAGCGGCTCCCCGAACCCGAAGCGCCGCGCCGGGAGTGGGAGTTGCGCTACTCGATCGCCGAAGCCCCTGCCTCGGCCGAGGTGGTGTTGACGCTGGACGCCGTGGTCGCGCGCGCCGGGTCGTTCACCGTCGGGCCGTTCTCGGCCACGCTCGAGCGCGGCGCCCGGGTGGCGCTGGTCGGCCCGAACGGGTCGGGCAAGACCACGCTGCTCAGGGCGGTCCTGGAGGGCGAGCCGGCGTCCGGGCGGGTGTCGTGGGGCACGCGCGTGGCGGTCGGCGTGCTGGGCCAGGACCGTTCGGTCATCTCGGGGTCAGGACCGCTGTTGGAGGTGGTCGCCGCCGCGCTCGGGGTCACGGACGCCGCGGAGGTGCGCACGCTGCTGGCCAAGTTCGGGCTGGGCGCGGAGCACGTGACACGCCCGTGTTCGTCCCTGTCACTCGGCGAACGGACGCGCGCCGCCCTGGCCGTGCTGCAGGGGCGCGCCGTGAACGTGCTCGTGCTGGACGAGCCCACCAACCACGCCGACGTCGCGGCGATCGAACAGCTCGAGGACGCCCTGGCCGCCTTCGGCGGGACCGTCCTGCTGGTGACCCACGACCGCGCCCTGCTGGACGCCGTGGGCATCGACACCGAGTGGGTCTTCACGCGGGACGGCGACCGGGCCACCGTGGAGGTGGTGGGGCGCTGAGCCGCGCCCGCGGCGTCCGGCCTGCTAGCCGGGGACGCGGGCCAGCAGCGGCAGCGTGCCGTCGGTGAGCACCATCAGGGTCGCGATGGTGATCATCACCCGCGCCATGACGAAGCGGTGCCGGTCGACCTCCTGGGACGGCAGCGGCAGCAGGGTCTCGGCGAGCTGGCGCGAGCGCCAGATGTCGTAGCCGAAGGCCTGCAACCCGCCGTGGTCGTCGGCGAAGCGGTTGGAGGCCATCGTGGTGTCGGGCACGAAGTTGACCACGGCGAGACACTCGCGGTGGCCACCCTCGAGCACGGACACGCTGTTGGGGGCGAGCCGGTCGAGCAGGTCAAGGATCTCGCTGCGGTCGGCGAAGTAGGTGTCCTCGCGGGCGCGCAGCATGAGGGCTGCCCCGAGCACGCGCAGGTAGTTGTCGCGGTCGAAGCTCGCGCCCATGAGCGTGCGGACGAGGCGCTTGTGGTCGTCGACCAGGTCGGGGTCGGTCATGACGGTGACCACCGTGTCGAGGCCGTCGATGGCGCCGCAGCCGATGCCGTCGGTCTGGTCGAGCCGGTCGTCGCGGTGGCCGCCGGGCGCGAGGCCGTGGCGGAGGTAGGAGTGGATCATCGTCTCGGCGTCGTTGAGGGGCATCTTCGGCAGGGTGGGATCCATGGACAGGCGACGCATGGAACGGTTGGGCCTCGACACCTCGGTCATCGGCATGGGCTGCTGGCAGATCGGGGGCAGCTGGGGTGAGGTCCCCGAGTCGGACGCCCTGGCCACCCTCCACGCCGCCGCGGACGCCGGCGTCACTTTCTTCGACACCGCCGACGTGTACGGCAACGGCCGCAGCGAGCAGCTGGTCGGCCGGTTCCGTCGTGAGCGTCCGGCCGGGTCGGTGTTCGTGGCCACGAAGATGGGACGCCGCGCCGACCCCCACGTGGCGGGCGCGTACACCCTCGACTACTTCCGCGCCTGGAACGACCGGAGCCGTGCCAACCTGGGGATGGACACCCTCGACCTGGTGCAGCTGCACTGCCCGCCGTCACCGGTGTTCACGACCCAGGCGACCTACGACGCGCTCGACACGATGGTGGCCGAGGGCCGGATGCGCGCCTACGGCGTCAGCGTCGAGCGGTGCGACGAGGCGTTGGCCGCCATCGAGCGACCCAACGTCGCCAGCGTGCAGATCATCCTCAACGCGTTCCGGCTGAAGCCGCTCGAGGAGGTCCTCCCGGCCGCCGTCGCCGCGGGCGTGGGGATCATCGCCCGCGTCCCCCTCGCGAGCGGCCTGCTGTCGGGGCGCTACACCGCGGACACGGAGTTCGCTGTCGACGACCACCGCTCATACAACCGGGAGGGCGCCTCGTTCGACAAGGGCGAGACGTTCTCGGGGGTGCCCTACGACGTCGGCATCGCTGCGGCGCAGGAGTTCGCCGGCCTGGTGCCCGAGGGCGTGACGCCTGCGCAGTTCGCCCTGCGCTGGATCGTCGACACCCCCGGGGTCAGCATCGTCATCCCGGGTGCGCGCAACGCCGAGCAGGCGAGGGCCAACGCTGCCGCCGGCTCGCTGCCCCCGTTGTCGGCCTCCCAGCGGGACGCCGTGGCCGCGCTGTACGACCGACGCATCCGGGAGCACGTGCACGCGTCCTGGTGACCTTGGGCCGTTCCTCCTCGCGCAAGGCGTGGGCAGGGCAAGCTGGAGGCGGACCTGCAGCAGTGTGGGCGCCCGGCGTGCTCTGCTGCCCCAGCCTGACGAGAGGACCGGCCATGAAGGCGGCATGGACTTCTCGAAGCCCCACCCGTTGACCGGCGCGACGCTCCCCCAGATCCTGGGCCACGAGTTCGCCGGGACGGTCGCCGAAGTGGGCGAGGGCGTCACCGGCGTCGAGGTCGGCGACAAGGCCGCGGTGTGGGGCGTCTACTCCTGCGGTGAGTGCCGCGCCTGCAAGCTCGGGTTGCCGAACGCGTGCGAGAAGATCTCGTTCCACGGCGTCTACTCCCACGGTGGGGGCATGGCCGAGTACACGACGGTCACGGCCGACCGCTTGCACAAGCTCCCCGACAACGTCGACCTGAAGATGGGTGCACTCGTCGAGCCGATGGCCGTGGCCTGGCACGCGGTGAAGGTGTCCGAGGCGCAGCCGGGCGCGACCGCCCTGGTCGTGGGCGCGGGACCCATCGGCATCGGCACCTACTTCGCCCTGCGCGCGAACGGCATCGACAAGGTGATCGTGTCGGAGCCCTCGGCCGAGCGCCGTGCAGCGATCCAGGCGGTGGGGGCGACGCACGTCGTCGACCCGTTGGCCGAGGACCTGGCCGCGGTCATCGCCGAGGTCGCCGGGCCGCAGGGCCTCGACTTCGCCTACGACGCCGCCGGCAACGGCCCCGCCTTCGTGCAGGCCGTGGCGCTGCTCGGTGCGCGCGGGCTCATGACCGTGGTGGCGTTGCACGAGAAGGCGGTGGAGTTCAACCCGACCCTGCTCGTGATGGGCGAGCGGCGCATCTGCGCGACACTGGGCTACCTGCAGGAGGAGTACGACGAGGTCATCGCCGCGATGGCCGAGGGCAAGTACGACTTCACCGGCTGGGTCGAGACCACCGACCTCGCCGGCGTCGCCGATGCCATGGAACGGCTGCGTGCGGGCAAGGCCATGAAGATCCTGGTCGAAGCCGTGTGACACGTAAGGAGTTGGTGGAGCGGGAGGACATTCATGCAGTCCGGGCCGGGGAGCGAGGGCGGACGCCGAGCCACCCTGCTCCGGTCCGGCCGCTGGGTGGTCTTCCCGACGTTCGCCATTGCCGTTGTCCTCGTGGTGCTCGTGGCGGCCCTCGCTTCCATCCCGTCCGGCGAAGGTCTGGTGCGGAGTTGGTGGGGATCCACCGCGCTGGGACTCCTCATGCTGGTCTGGTACGGCGCGGCTGTCGGGTCACTGGGGGCCAGCACCACCGTGCACGCGCGGACGACGCTCGGTCGCCTGGTCGACGCGTTCAGCGCTGAGGGGTGGATCGGACGGTGGCTGACCCCGGAGAGCGAGCGCCGAGCCTGGGCGGCGCTCGCGGCCAAGACCGCAGCCACGTTGGTGCTGGTCGGCTACCTGGTGAGTCAGGGAACGGCGCTGACCGGCTGGGGGCAGTCGGCGATCGTGGCCCTGCTCGTGATCGTGCTCCTGGCGCTGGAGTCCTTCGTCCCGTTCAGCGACCTGCGCCAGGGGGCGGGCCTCGCAGGGCGGCTCCGGGTGAGCATCACATCGGCCATGGCTGCCGTTGGCGTACTGGTCGCCATCTCCCTCCTCCTGCTGGCGCTTCTTCGGCCCCTGACACTGGTGGGGATCTCCTGGTGGTTCTGGCGGCCCTGTTCGCGCCAGAGCCGGTCGCTCACGGGGTGGGTCGGATCATCACGGTGACGTCGTGCGGCGTTGTGGCGGCCTGGGCCTGGGCGCAGGGCCCCACCCTCGGCCTGCCGCCAACGACGCTCAACCCCCTCGGCATCTCCGTGGTGGCGATCATTGTGGTCTTCCTCGGTGCTGTCGTGGCCCAGGTCTTCCTCGCCCTGCGGGCCCGGCAGTGGGGGTTTCCGGTCTTGGTGTTCGCGGTCGCCGTTGGGCCCCTCGCAAACGTGGTCACGCACGAGCGCGCCGGAGTCGTCCCGGTGAACCTCCTCGTCCTCCCGGCACTGGCGCTCGCCCTTCTGCTGGGACGCCGGGTCAGAAGGCGGCTGGTCGAGCCCGGGGAGGTGATCCGGTGGAGCGTCCTGAGCCTGATCGCAATCGACGACCCGGCTGCGGCCACTCTGGCAACGGGCCCTATGAAGGCGGGCCTGCTCGGCGGACCGGAACGTGACCACGCCTGATGGCAAGAGGACGCCCGAGTGTCCAGATGTTAGGTGTTTAGGTGTCGAGTTGTTAGATAGAACACCGTCCGAATGTTAGGGTGAATGGGTGGAATATCGGCGCAGGATCGTGGACGGGACCCTCGACGAACTCTTCCCTCACCTGGCGGCGATCGCCCTCGAGGGCGCCAAAGGGGTGGGCAAGACCGCGACCGCCACCCAGCGGGTGGCCACGGTGTTGTCGCTGACCAACCCCAACGAGCGAACGGCCGTGTCCAGCCATCTGGACCTGGTCACCGACGTTCCCGGCCCGGTCCTGATCGACGAGTGGCAACTCGAACCCGACGTGTGGGATCGAGTGCGGCGGGCAGTCGACGACGACCCCGCCGGAGGCCGGTTCCTGCTGGCCGGGTCGGCGGGAGTGGCGCCGGGGGCGCGGGTGCACTCGGGTGCGGGCCGGATCGTGAGCCTGACGATGCGGCCGCTGGCGTTCAGCGAGCGGGGCTTGGCCGAACCGTCCGTATCGCTTCGGGACATGCTCGCCGGCGTCCGGCCCGCGATCACCGGGACCTCCCCCATCGACCTGCCCGGCTACACCGACGAAATCCTCCGCTCGGGGTTCCCCGGGATCCGTGACCTGCCCGAACGGGCCCGACAGGTCCAACTCGACAGCTACCTCACCCGCATCGTCGAGCGAGAACTGCCCGACAGCGGGGTGAACGTGCGGCGTCCCGCAGCGCTCCGAGCGTGGCTGGCCGCGTATGCTGCGGCGACCGCGACCGACGCCGCCTTCGCCACGATCCTGGCCGCCGCCACACCAGGCGAGGGCGACAAACCGGCCCGGCAGACCGCCGACATCTACCGCCAGCACCTACAACGGATCTTCCTTCTCGACCCCATCGAGGCCTGGACGCCGGCGTTCGCCCCCCTGAAGCGACTCACCCACTCCCCCAAACACCACCTCGTGGACCCCGCCCTGGCCGCCCGCCTCGTCGGCGTCGGCAAGACAGGACTCCTCCGAGGACAAGGAAACCGCGTCCACGCAGCCACCGGCACCTGGCTCGGGGCACTGTTCGAGTCACTGGCCGCCCAATCGGTTCGCGTCTACGCCGAAGCAGCCGAAGCCCACATCGGACACCTACGCACCAAGAACACCGACCACGAAATCGACCTCATCGTCGAAACGGCCGACCGCTCCACCCTCGCGATCGAGGTCAAACTCACCGACACCATCAGACCCGCCGACGTCGAACACCTCAACTGGCTCAGCGGACAACTCGGCGACCGCCTCGTCGACCGCATGATCATCTACACCGGCCGACACGCCTACCGCCGCCCCGACGGCATCGCCGTCGTCCCGCTCGCACTCCTCGGACCCTGACCACCCGCCTACCGATTGGCGTCACCCAATCCACAGGCCGATGGCACGGCGTTCACCCACCTACCCGATGGTCGTGAGCGCTCAACTGTGCCCAGGTCGACGTCCATCTTCGGGCCTCGCACATCGTCGTCGATCCGGTGTCCGCCAGCATTGCGACTGCTGCAGGAACGCTAGCCAAGCCCCCGCCAGGTATCCCAGCAGGAATGGGCCCGTCACCAGCGCCGCGGTCACCCCTACAGGACTCAAGGCCCTAGGGTACCCAGCCGGGGCATCGTGCGCGGGAGGGACGAAGGTCCGTCGGATCTGACACGCGAGCAACGTTGCAGCGAGCACGCATAGGCTGGGTGCGTGACCCCGCAGAGCGCCCAGACCACGCCCGCCACGACCCAGCCCTGGTGGCGAGAGGCCGTCTTCTACCAGGTGTACCCGCGGTCCTTCGGGGACACGACGGGCGACGGTGTCGGCGACCTCGCCGGCATCACCGCCCGCCTCGACCACGTCGCCTCGCTCGGTGTCGACGCCCTCTGGCTCTCGCCCTTCTACCCGTCGCCGCAAGTCGACGCGGGTTACGACGTCGCCGACTACTGCGACGTCGACCCCATGTTCGGCACGCTCGACGACCTCGACACGCTCGTCGCGGCCGCGCACGCGCGCGACCTGCGCGTGACGATCGACCTCGTCCCCAACCACTGCTCCGACCAGCACCCCTGGTTCCAGGCCGCGCTCGCGGCCGGCCCCGGCAGCCCCGAGCGGGAGCTCTTCCACTTCGTCGACGGACGCGGTGAGCGCGGCGAGCTCCCCCCGAACAACTGGCGTTCCGCGTTCGGCGGACCGTCGTGGACGCGCGTCACCGAGCCCGACGGCACGCCGGGCCAGTGGTACTACCACCTCTTCGCGCCCGAGCAACCCGACTTCAACTGGGGTCGCCCCGAAGTCCTCGCCGAGTTCGAGCGCATCCTCCGCTTCTGGCTCGACCGCGGTATCGACGGCTTCCGCATCGACGTGTCCGACGCGCTCATCAAGGACACGGCGTGGGAGGACACGCCTGACGGCAACCCGCTCATCCCCAAGGACGACGCGAGCGGAGTCCACGAGATCTACCGGGCGTTCCGCGCCGTCATGGACTCCTACGACGGCGACCGCATGGCCGTTATCGAGACGGGGGCGCCCGACGATGTCGTCGCGCTCTTCCTCCGGCCCGACGAGATGCACCTCGCGTTCAACTTCCGCTTCGTCAAGGCGGGTTGGGACGCGGCCGCGATCCGCGCGGCGGTCGACGACTCGCTCGCGGCGTACGGCGCGGTGGGTGCGCCGACGACGTGGGTGACGGACAACCACGACACGACGCGCTCGGTGACGCGCTACGGCGCGGACGTGCGGCTCGAGGGCGAGTACGTGCCGGGCTCGACGGCCGAGCTCCCGCTCGACGACGCCGCGCTCGCTCGCGGCACGCGCCGCGCTCGCGCGATGGCGGTGCTCCTGCTCGGGCTGCCGGGCGCGGCCTACGTGTATGCGGGGCAGGAACTTGGGCTCCCGGAGGTCGTCGACCTCCCTGCCGAGGTCCTCCAGGACCCGATCGTCGCGCGCTCGGGCGGCACGTCGCGCGGGCGCGACGGCTGCCGCGTGCCGCTGCCGTGGGCGGGCTCGCGGCCGCCGTTCGGCTTCGCGCCCGACGGCACGACGACGTGGCTGCCGCAGCCGGAGGACTGGGCGTCGCTGACGGCGGAGTCCCAGGCCGACGACGACGCCTCGATGCTCGCGCTCTACCGGGCGCTCGGCACGCTCCGGCGTGCCGAGCCCGCGCTGCGGGGCGGTGACGTCGAGTGGCTCGAGCAGACGGCGACGCGCCTCGTGCTGCGCCGGACCCCTGCCGCGGGCGTCGGGGGCCGGGCGCTCACGCTCGTCGTCAACCTCGGTGAGGAGGCGGCGCCGCTGCCCGACGGTGAGCTGCTCCTCGCGACTGCGCCGCTCGTCGGGGGGATGCTCGCGGGCGAGTCTGCGGGTGTCCTCGCCTGACCGCGGGCGGTCGGGCGGGTGAGGGTGCTCGGCGACGGGTGACCCACTTCTGTACCGGTTGCTGACCCCCGTGCGCGTTGTCAGACTTCTGAGTGCACGACCCCTGTCCGCTCTGCGCCAGGGAAGGCGGTGCGCCCGGAACCATCCGGTCGCCCTCACACCGAGGAGTCCTGCGATGGCCGCAGACACGACAACGCACTCGCACCCGACGACGGTGGGACTGCTGCACGAGTAGGTGACAACCGATCTGTGGGGCCCTGCGGGGTCCTGCTGGAAGGATGTTTGCCATGCCGAAACCCCACCCAAGAGAGTTCCGCGACGACGTCGTGGCCGTGGCCCGCAAGGGCGAGGCGCCGATCGCCCAGATCGCGAAGGACTTCGGGATCAGCGAGTCTTGTCTGCGGAACTGGCTGCACCGGGCCGATGTCGAAGACGGCGTCCGGTCCGGGACCACCGAGGCCGACGCCAAGGAACTCCGCGACGCGAAGCGCCGGATCCGGCTGCTAGAGCAGGAGAACGAGGTCCTGCGTCGAGCGGCGGCGTACCTGTCGCAGGCCAACCTGCCGGGAAAATGATGTACCCGCTCGTCAAAGAGCTGGCCGCCGGCGGGATCCCCGTCACGGTCACGTGCCGGGTCTTGAAGCTCGCCCGCCAGCCCTACTACCGCTGGCTCGCCCACCCCATCAGCGACTCCGAACTCGCCGAGGCCTACCTGGCCAACGCCCACCACGATGATCCGGAGTTCGGCTACCGACTCCTGGCCGATGAGGCGCGCGCTGCCGGCCACACCGGGTGTGACCGAACAGTGTGGCGGATCTGTGCGGACAACGGCTGGTGGAGCGCGTTCGGCAAGAAACGTGGCCGCAACGGCAAGAAGCCCGGCCCGCCGGCCCACGACGACCTGGTGAAGCGGGACTTCACCGCGACCGGGCCGAACCAGCTGTGGCTGACCGACATCACCGAGCACTGGACCGATGAGGGCAAGTTGTACGAGTGCGCGATCAAGGACGTGTGGTCCAACCGGATCGTCGGCTACTCCATCAGTGACCGGATGAAGTCCAAGATCGCCGTCGACGCGCTCAACATGGCCGTCGCACGCCGCGGGAGCGTGGCCGGCTGCATCGTGCACAGCGATCGAGGCAGCCAATTTCGTTCCAGGAAGTTCTTGGCCGCGCTCCGCCGTCACCAGCTGAAAGGGTCGATGGGCCAAGTCGCCTCCGCCGGCGACAACGCCGCCATGGAATCCTTCTTCGCCCTGCTCCAGAAGAACGTCTTGAACCGGCAACGCTGGCACACCCGCCACGACCTCCGGATCGCCATCGTCACCTGGACCGAACGCACCTACCACCGCCGCCGACGCCAGCAACGCCTCGGCCGATTGACCCCCATCGAGTTCGAGACCATCATGACCACACCGGCCCTCCAGGCCGCCTAACCCAACCTGTCACCAAGACGTGCAGCAGTCCCAACCCACGCTTGTGCGTGATCCGATGCCACCCAAGACGAGTCACCCGCGTGGCAGGTCCACGCCTCGGCCACCAATTCCCTGAACCGGGCCAGCCTCGACCGGGAGAGTCGACCCCAGAGCCCACCGATCTCTTTCACGAGCCATCACGCTCAGCCGGATAGCGGCGAGACCCGGAGCCTTCTCCCACGGCCACCGTAGCGACCACCACCCGTCACCAAGAGGCACTCCAAGTCATACAAGCCGGTTATCCATGGTGGAACTCACAAGCTCCACACTATCCAAGTAGGCTCACGCTTGGACGGGTTACGTCAGTGCTCCTCCCCACCCCAAGGCTGCCCTCAAGCTGGCGTCGCTGTAGCCTCCACGCCACCGAGAACGTCGATCAAGTAGGCCACCTGGGCGTCCGCAAAGAGCACCTCAGGACCACCAAACGCGAAGTCCGTGAACGGGGCCTCGTAGAGGCGCCTTGCCGGCATCGTGCCGTTCGCCGTCAGGTGCTCAATGATCAGCTCGATGAAGCGCAGCTGATCGGCGCTCAGATCCGAGCCTGCGGTGAACTCAGAGAACGCCTCGGCGGCGGCAGCCCGGTCCAAGCCCACCAGCGAGCGAACGAACAACCCAAGCCCGTTCGACTCCTCGGCAGCCTTCTCAATGTCCGCAGCTTTCCCGGCGCCAGAAGCCTCCAACAGTCCCTGCAACGAATCAAGGTCAGTCGGTGTCAGCTGCCGGTTGTGACGCAGCCGGTGCAAGGCGATGTTGTCCTCGTGCTCGCGCAGGTAGGCGCGAGCCTTGGCCTTGAAGCGCTCCCAGTTGGTGCCGACCGAGATCCCGCGGAGCTCGACCTCGGAGGACTCCCCCAGCTCGTCAGCCAAGTCGGTGTAGACGATCTTCCGCTCGCCCTTCGGCAGGAACTTCACCAAGGCACGGACTCGACGCCGAGCAAACTCCAGCATCGGCAGGGTCACGTCGACCCACCACTCGTCCCCTGCCAGGTCTGCCAACACCGCGGCCTGCGCCGCGATCACCGGGATCGTCGTCTGCGTGAGCAGCCGGGCCGCGATCCCCTGCACCCGTGCCCGTCCGGCCTCGAAGTCGAGGTGATCGCCGCTCAGGACCGCCAACTGCAGCGTCAGCATGATGAGGTCGAAGCGCTTGGCGTCCTCATCATCGTCACGCACAGTCGACGGCAGCCCAGCCAGCCCCTCAGCGATCTCCGACACCGACCCAGCGTCCAGCCGCGCCCACGCGGTGGCGTCCGTGTACTTCTGAACGAGCGCCCGATGGGGCCGCACGACGAAGTTGTCCAGGTTCATCCCCGCCACGATGCGGTGCAGTTCCGCTGCCGTGTCGAATCGCAGCTCATCGAACTCGGACGATCCGACCTCGTCCAGCTCCGACACCAGCTTCAGCCGCGACTCGAATAGCCGCTGCCCGAGCGACTTCTGCACCGATCCCTCGGCTCCGGCGCCGGGCTGGTTGAAGTACTCCAGATTCATGCAGAAGTCGAAGATGTAGAAGTTCTGCTTGTCCAAGCCAGGCCCGAACAGGTCAGGCGACAGGCGGGTGCCGCGTCCGACCATCTGCCAGAACTTGGACGCCGAGCGCACCAGTTTGAAGAACACCAGGTTCACGACCTCAGGCACATCGATCCCGGTGTCGAGCATGTCCACCGAGATCGCGATGTGCGGCGCCGACTCGGGCTTCGAGAAGTCGTCGATCAGCGACTGGGCGTACTCGGTCCGGTACGTGACGATGCGCGCGAACGAGCCCGCGAACTCGGGGTAGGCCAGGTCGAAGCGCTCGGAGATGAACTTCGCGTGGTCGTTGTTCTTGGCGAAGACGATCGTCTTGCCCAGACGGTCGCCGCCGGCGACGCGGTGGCCGCTCTCCATGAGCACCTTGAGCGCCTGGTCGACGGTGTCGGTGTTGAACAGCCAGCGGTTGAGTTCCTCGGGGTCGATGTCGGTCGGCACCTCGTCGTCGTCCGACCACTCCAACGAGTCCCAGTGCTCCTTCTCGGCCTCGCTGAGCTGGTCGTAGTGGATGCCCGCCCGCATGAACTTCAAAGGCACCGACACCCCGACGGGCGGCACCAAATAGCCCTCGGCCACAGCCTCGTCCAGCGAGTAGGCATCGGTCGGGACGCCATCCTCCAGGTGGAACAACCCGTACGTGTTCCGGTCGACCTCGTCCTTCGGCGTCGCCGTCAGCCCCACCAGGTACGCGTCGAACCACGAGAACAGCGCCCCGTACTTGGCGTACACCGAGCGGTGCGCCTCGTCGATCACCACGAGGTCGAAGAAGCCGGGGCCGAATCGGCGGCGTCCGGAGTCGTCGTAGGAGTCGACCAGGTTCATCATGGTCGGGTAGGTGGCGACGAAGACCCGCCCGTCGCCCGTCTTCTCGGTGACAAGGTTGACCGTCGCCGCGTCGGGCAGGTGCGTCTTGAACGCGCCCGCAGCCTGGTTGACCAGCGCCACCCGATCGGCCAGGAACAGCACCCGCTTCACCCAGCCGGCCTTCATCAGCTGGTCGACCAGGGCGATGATCGTGCGGGTCTTGCCCGAACCGGTCGCCATCACCAGCAGGGCTCGGCGCCGACGCGCCTCCAGTGCGTCGTCGATCGCCCGCACGGCGCGCAGTTGGTAGTGCCTCCCGGCGATGGTCGAGTTCACAGGCACCGTCGCCAGCGGCAGTTGCGTGCGGCGACGCTGGATCATCAGCTCCAGCTCGTCCCGCGTCAGGAACCCGGCGACCTCGCGCGGCGGGTAGCCGGCGGCGTCGTCCCACAGGTGGTGGGTAGCCCCATTGGAGAAGAAGATGACGGGGCGGCGTCCGGTCATGCGTTCGAGCGCGTCGGCGTACAGCTTGGCCTGCTGCTGCCCCACGATCGGGTCGCGGCGCGTCCGCTTGGCCTCGATGATCGCCAGCGGCAGCCCGTCGGCGCCCCACAACACGTAGTCAACAAACCCTTCACCGCCGATGTTGGGCATGCCCGTGATCGGGTATTCGCGGTCGCGCGCCTCGGCGAGGTCCCAGCCGGCTTCGAGCAGGTCGGCGTCGATGAACAGCGCGCGGGTGTCGGCCTCGTCGAAGTCGTCCACGTCGGCGGGGTGGATCTGCGCCGCTTGGGCGGCAGCGATCTGGGCACGCAGGGCGTCCAGTTCGGCTTGGAGGTCGTCCCGCTCGGCGCGCTGGGCGGCCATCGCGGCGTCCCGCTGATCGAGCTGGGCGCGCAGGCTCTCGATCTCGGACGCCGTGCGCGGCGGTGGGCTGGTGGGTTGCGGTCCGGGCACCAGGGCAGCGTCGAAGGGCGCCGGACGCCGCCAGTGCGGGTCCGTCGAGTAGCGCGTCGCTGCCCAGGCGGTGAAGCGGTGCAGCTCGCGCAGGACGCCGAGCGCGACGGCCTCGCTGATCGGCTGTGCCCGGTGAACCGCGGCGTTGCCGACCTTGCGGATCGCATGGGCGATCTCGGCGACACGGACACCGACCGCGCGGAGGAACCCGTCATCGGCCAGCCGCGCGGCGAGGTCGTCGCGGTAGGGCTCGCGGAGGTTCTCGAGGTCGTAGATCCACTCGACGACCTGCTCGACGACGCGCCGGGCGTAGAACACCGCCGTGCGCGGGTCGGTGCGTCCGTACGACTCGGCGCGCACAGCATCCGGGTGGACGTCCGTCCACTCGGCGGCGAGGAAGTCGAAGTTGGAGGTCATGACGACGCAGGCTTCTGTTTGCGCGTGTATGCATAGACTTTGCGCTCAACGTGTCCTAATGTCTTAATCATTGAGACATTGGCCTCTCACGCACCGCTTCGCGAATGGATGCCATGAGGTCGGGGTAGGGGTCCTCCAGTGGCCCGCGACTCTCCCGAATCCGCTGTCGCAGCTGGCGGATGGGCGCGCCCGCAACGTAGTAACGCCCGCGGGTCTGCCCAAAGGAGTCGAGAAGGCCAGCGTCAACCAGTTCCTTGAGGTCCCGGGAGGCAGTTCGATCCTCCACGCCCGTCTGCTTCGCATAGCCGGGACGCTGAACCCGGTAGCCCAACGCGGCATCGACGAGCGCGTCGTACGAGCGGTCAGGGATGCCCAAAGGCTCACCCAGCTCCTGCAACTGACGCCAGATCTCCGTGACCTCGTCGAGACGACGCCGCACGGTCTGCGCCTGCATGTGATGCGCCCGAAGATTGAAGCGCACCCAGTCGAGCGCGTCACCGTCGGGGTTCCAACGCCCACGGCCAGTCTTGGCCAGAACGAGGTAGTAGTCCTCGGTGTTGCTCCCCAGCCACTCCTCGATGCTGGAGAAGTCCGGCTCGAGGATCCCATCCCGCCCCAACACGAAGGTTTGGAGCACGCGAGCCATCCGCCCGTTCCCATCTCGGAAGGGGTGAATCATCACCAGGTTGAGGTGCGCCATGGCTGCGGCAACCAGTGCAGACCCCGTCGCCTCCGCACACAGGTCGTCGGCGAATGCCTTCATGAGCCCCGGGACGCGTTCGGGATCCGGCCCCTCATACACAATCGCGTCGCCGACCTCGTCGTGCACATAGATCTCGGACGCCCGGAACCGCCCCGGCGACTTGGACAGGTCATGTTCCAACAACAGGAAGTGCAGTGACTTGATCGCCTGCAGGTCCGGACGCACGTCGGGGTCGCCGATCATGTGCAACACGTAGGTCAGCACACGTCGGTAGGCCGTGATCTCTGCAGCGACACGCTCGTCGGCCGTCAGAGGAGGTTGCTCGTCGACGACCGCAAGAGCGTCATCCGGCGTGGCATTGATGCCCTCGATGCTGTTCGAGCCCCGAATCGCCTTGGCCCGAGAGGTTCTGCGCAGCGCACCCTGCCAGCGGGTCGGCACGCGGAGGTACGCCGCCAGTTCGGTCCGCAGCGCCTGAATCTGAGCCAGAACCTCGTGATCGCGCGCGCCGAGGTCTGGCCGCTGGTACAGCTCCATGCCAGACCTCCTCGTGTCCCAATGTCCGAATCATAAAGACATTCGGACACGGACGCCAGCCCTGCCCGCTCCGGCGCAGGTCGAGCCGCTGAGGCGCGGCCAAACATACAAATAGACAAACTACGAGGCCAGCGGGTTCATCAATGGTTGTTTGTTTGTATGTTTGGCGGTTTGCAGGACCTCAGGACTCCCTGACCTCGCGTTCCTCCCACGCCCCGAACGTCTGACCGAACGCCGTCGCCCACGCCTGGCGCCGTTGCAGGACCGCCCTGTCACGATCGCGCTGGCCGTGGACGGCCACTTGGAAACCACATTGCGCGGACGCGCCGGAGCCGTGCCGTTCTCGAGCGTGCAGCGCTCCGCCGTGGCCGCGATCTCGCACAACCGCGACTCCAGGTAGCGCGTCGGCCCCTTGGCGAGGTTGTCGTCCTTGGACGTGATCGTCACCACGGGCGTCCAGAAGTCTTGCCACGCACCTCGTGCTGGTGGGTCTTGAGGCGCCCCGCGATCTCGTCGGTCTCCCCCACGTACAACCGCGTGCCCGCGACGGCGGTTTCGTCGTCGCCAATCAGCATGTACACACCCGGACGCCGCGACTCACCTTCGCGGGACAACAGTTGGGCGAGGTCGGATCGAGGCCCCGACACGAGCCGACCGGTCCAGTTGACGATCTCCAGCGTCGTGAGCCCGCC
This sequence comes from Propioniciclava sp. MC1595, assembly GCF_017569205.1. Taxonomy (GTDB): domain Bacteria; phylum Actinomycetota; class Actinomycetes; order Propionibacteriales; family Propionibacteriaceae; genus Propioniciclava. Next base: position 779,395 of record NZ_CP071870.1, on the reverse strand, counting down.
GGGGGTTCCGTCGACGAGGAACAGTCGCAGTTGCTTGCCAGCCATCAGAGTTCTCCGCTGAACGCGCGCGCTTGCACTGTCTCGAAGAGCACGTGAACCACTGCCTGACGCTGTCTCAAGGGTTCGACAGCGCGCTCGATCGCCTTCAGCTCTGATTCGAATCGCGCCTGAGTTGCGCCGTCCATCACCGGCACGGGCAACTCCCCAAGTTGCGCCTTGTTGATGGACGCAATGCCGGTCGTCTGCTTGGCCGACCGAAGGAAGTAGCGGCGCGACTCGGAGCTCGCCACCCAGGCTGCAAGCATCGCGGGCCGCAGTGAGGCACCACGCTTGAGACGAACACGAAAGACATGGTTCTGATGGAGGGAAAGGGGAAGCTCCTCACGCCACAACGTGCCGCGCCCCAACTTGTCAGGGTCTCCACCTTCGGTAAGCAGCAGGTCGTCCCGCTGCAGCCGATACCGCTCGAGCTCCGCCGGGGTCACTGCGATCGTCCTGACCGAAGTCAGGTTCAGGTGACCTGCCTGCACGTTCGAGACCGCCAGATATGGGACCTCCTGAGTTTGGGCCTCTGACGACAACTTCCGACCCTTTGTAATGCCCGAAACGATGTCAGCCTCGCTCGAGAGGGGTACGCGTCGATCATCAAGACTCGCGATGACTCGCATCAACGCACCACGCAAGAGCGCACCCTCAAACGCCGTCGCTTGCGCCGTCAGCCGCACCAGCTCAGCCGCTCGGTCGAGGATGGTCGCGATCCGGCGCTGCTCGTCGAGGGGTGGGAGCGGCACGCCGAGTTCCTCAAGGTACGCCGCGGGAACCCTTCGTTGCCCCCCGCTACCTGTCATGCGCAACCGGCCAGCCTGATTCACCCGAGGGGTCCTGAGGAAGTGGAGGAGGTACCGCGCGTCGATCTCAGCCGAGGGGCGCACCACGTGAAACTCCGTTGAGCCCATACCGACCCGGGTTGTGAGTTGCGCCTGCCCGATCTTGCCGTTCTCGAAGCACGGCGTGATCTTGGCGACCAAGAGATCTCCGTCAAGCATGGGTGTGTAGCCCTTGGCCACCTCACCGAACGGACGCACCGATTCCGGCGTCGCCGCGGCCGACTGGTCACTCAGGTAAGCCATGGGGACGAACGACACCGGTTCGTCGGAGGCCATGGTGCGGCCCAGCCTCGGGTTGATGTTCGCAATCTCGCCCAACGCGACGGTCTTCACGACAACATCGCCTTCAGTTCGGCTAGGCCCTGCCGGATCTCGGCTTCCAACTCCTCCAACTCCGCAATGATCTCCAACGGATCGCGGGTGTCGGCGTCCGTGTGTTCGATCTCCTTGTACCGGTTCAGCGACAAGTCATACCCGGCCGCAGCGATGTCGGCCCTGGGCACCAGGAACGACTGCTCTGTTCGAACCCGGGCTGCTTCCGCGGACTTCGACAAGCTCAGTTGCCAATCACGCCACCGCGCCAGCACGTCCGGCAGATTGTTCTTCTCGTGCTGCTCTTCGGACAGCTCCAGCGGCTCGAACCGAACGCCGCCCGGGGCGTCCACCTCACGCCGACAGCCGAGCAGCGACTCATCGAGCAGCGGGGTCCGCTTGTCATCGAGCGACCAGCCGTCGGCGCGGAGGTCGTAGAACCAGACGTCCTCGGTGCCGCCCGAGTTGGTCTTGGTGAAGAACAGGATCGCGGTCGACACCCCTGCGTACGGCTTGAACGCACCGGCGGGAAGCTTCACGACGGCGTCCAGCTTCTGGTCTTCGACCAGCTTGCGACGCAGGGTCTTGTGGGCATTCGACGAGCCGAAGAGGACGCCGTCCGGCACGATGACCGCGGCGCGGCCGCCGGGCTTGAGTAGGCGCAGGAACCGCGCCAGGAATAGCAGCTCGGTCTTCTTGGTCTTGACGTCCGACAGCAGCAGCTTCGAGGTCGCCTCGTAGTCGAGCGATCCGGCGAACGGCGGGTTGGCGAGGATCAGGCTGAAGGCCTCGGCGTCCGCATCACCGGCACGCGAGAGGGAGTCGCGGTAGGAGATGTCGGGCGACTCGACCCCGTGCATGAGCATGTTCATGCTGCCGATGCGCAGCATGGTCGAGTCGAAGTCGTAGCCGGTGAAGGCGCCGTGGTGGAAGTGGTGGCGCTGGGCGGCGTCCGTGAGAACGGTCGGGTGCTCGGCGCGCAGGTGCTCGGACGCCGACACCAGGAACCCCGCCGTGCCGCAGGCCGGGTCGCAGATGGTGTCCTCGAGCTGGGGATCCATCATCGCGACCATGAGGCCGATGATGTGCCGCGGCGTCCGGAACTGGCCGTTCTGACCCGAGGTCGCCAGCTTGCCCAGCATGTACTCGTACAGGTCACCGTTGGTGTCGCGGCGGTCGAGCGGCACGTCGTCGAGCAGGTCGACGACCTTGCCCAGGAGCGCGGGCGTGGGGATGGTAAAGCGGGCGTCCTTCATGTGGGAGGAGTAGGTGGAGCCATCGGCGCCGAGCGCGCGCAGGAAGGGGAAAACGCCCTCGACCAGCGTCTGGAACATGACCGCCGAGTCGTCGTTCTTGAACCGCGACCAGCGCAGGTGCTGCTGCCCGGGCTTGAAGATCGGGTCCTCGATCGGCTCACCGAGCCGGTTCGCCTTGTTCTCCTTGAGCGTCTGCAGCTCGTCGAGGCGGCGGATGAAGATCAGGTACGTGATCTGCTCGATCACCTCCATGGGGTTGGAGATGCCGCCGGACCAGAACGCGTCCCACACTCGATCGATCTTGCTGCGCAGCGCTCCGGTCAACATGAGGCACAGGGTAGCGAGGCGGTCAGACACTGCGCGTTCGGGGCCCCCCCGTTCACCCGCGGCTACTTGTGGACGTCGGCGCGGTGCTCGATGGCAACGATGACCACCTGCTCGTCGTCGATCCGGTAGAGGATGCGGTAGTCACCTCGCCGGGCCGAGTGGAGCCCTTCCAACTCGAACCGCAATGGCTTGCCCACCCGGTGAGGACTCTCGGCCAGCGGGCCGTAGACAAACTCCACCGCGGCGGTTGCCACCTTCTCGGGCCATCGCTCGAGCACACACCTGGATGTGCGCGTCCAACCGATGTCGTAGGCGTCGCTCATCGGCCCGGTGCGTGGCCTGCTGGCCCGCTGAGGGTCAGGCGGCCGCGCCGGCTCGTCCGAAGTCGACGTGCGGGACGCCGAGCGCGACCGAGCGCAGCATGACGGCGAGCTTCTCGGCGTCCGGGACGCGCAGGCGCCCGGAGAACACGTCGTAGTCGGCGGCCTCGATCCGGTCGAGGATCCGGCTGTAGAGCACCAGCGCCGTCCCGACGCAGCGCCGCGAGGCCGGCGGGAGCAGCGCCAGGCCCTCCTGGCCCTGGGCGTAGAGCTCCCGCGCGCGGGCGACCTGCTCGGCCATCATGACTCGCCACTCGGGCGTGACGGTCCGGAGCCAGGGGTCGGCGCCGTGACGCGCGAGGTCCTCCTGGGGCAGGTAGACCCGCCCGCGGTCGAGGTCCTCGGCGACGTCGCGCAGGAAGTTGGTGAGCTGGAACGCGTTGCCCAGCGCCCGGGCCGACTCCTTCGCCTCGGGCGAGTAGGGCTCCAGAACCGGGAGCATCATCTCCCCGATCACGGCCGCGGAGCCTTCCATGTACCCGTCCCGCAGCTCCTCCCAGGTCGACCAGGCGTCACGATCCAGGTCGGACGCCATGGCGTCGAAGAAGCGCTCGAAGCACTCCGGGTCGGTGCCGCGCCGGCGGATGCTGTCGACGATGGCGGCCATCACGGGCTCGTCCGATCCTGCCTCCAGCGCCCGGAAGAACATCGCCCGGAACGCGGCCAGCCGCTCCCGCGGCGTCCCACCCTGGGGCACCGCCAGGTCGACGCGGTCCGGCTCGTCGACGATGTCGTCGGCGAGCCGGCACAGGGCGTACACGGTGAACACGTCGCGGCGCTGGGCGGGGGGCAGCAGGCGGGCACCCCAGTAGTAGGTGGTGCCGTACTGCCGGGTCAGTTCCGCGCAGCGCCGGTACCCGGCGGCCAGGTCGGTCATCGGGCCATCTCCTGGACGCGCTGGGCGGCGAGCTTTCCCGAGATCAGCACCATGGGGATGCCGACGCCCGGCGTCGTGCCGGAGCCGGCGAAGAACAGGCCCGGCACCCGCTTGTCCACGTTGCGGGGCCGGAAGGGCCCCGACTGCATCAGCGTGTGGGCCAGGGCGAACGGCGTGCCGGCCGCCATGCCCTGGGCCTGCCAGTCGGCCGGCGTCACGAGCTCCTCGGCGACGATGTCGGTGGGATACCCGAACGAGTCGAGGAACGTGAGCATCCGGTCGCGCAGCCGGGGGCCCTCGCGGGTCCAGTCGAGGCGTCCGACATGGAGGTTCGGCACCGGCTCGAGCGAGTACAGCGTGTGCGCGCCCTCCGGGGCGACCTCCGGCGCGTTCACGGACGGGACGGCGACGTACCGAGAGGGGTCCCGCATGGGGATGCCGGTTTCCATCAAGTCGGTGAACGCCTGCGACCAGGCTTTCCCGAAGTGGATGTTGTGGTGGCCGGTCCCCTCGGGCAGCTCGCCCTTGACGCCGAGGTGCCACACCAAGGCACTCGGAGAGTACTGGCCGCGGCGGGCCACCCGGGGCGCGGTCACGCCGGGCAGGAACCGCTCGTAGGCCACCGGCAGGTCGGCGGTCACCACGACTGCGTCCGCCGCCAGGCGCTCGCCGCCCTCCAGCACCACGCCCGAGGCCGCACCCCCGGGCGCACGTGAGACGCGGTCGACCGAGGAGTCGTAGCGGATCTCCACCCCGGCGTCCTGGGCCGCCCGGGCCATCGCGACCGGTACGGCGTGCATGCCGCCCTCGGGGAACCAGACGCCCTCGATGGAGTCCATGTAGGTGATGACCGCGTACAGCGCCAGCGCCTGCTCGGGAGCGAGACCGGCGTACATGGCCTGGAAGCTGAAGACGCGGTGCAGGCGCTCGTCGGAGAACCTGCGTGCGACCTCGGGTCCGAGACGCTTGAAGCCCCCCAGGCGCAGCAGGTCCAAGGCGGCGGTGGGCGAGCGGAACAGGCCCAGCGGGGAGTTGAAGTTGGCGTCGATGAAGTGGGGCAACTCGACGTCGTTGAGGCGGCGCAGCCAGACCACGAAGTCGTCGAACGCGCGGGCGTCCTTCGGGCCGCTCTCCACCTCGATGACCTCGCGCATCCTCTCGTAGCCGGGGCGGACGAGCAGGCGCGACCCGTCGGCGAAGAAGGCGTGGTACGCCGGGTCGAGCAGCTTCAGGGTGACGTAGTCGCCCACGGTGCGGCCGACGGCCCGGAACGCCTCCTCCAGCAGGGGGACCATCGTGAAGACGACGGGGCCGGTGTCGAAGCGGAACCCGTCGCGCTCGAGGATGCCGTTGCGCCCGCCGGGGAACGACTCGCGCTCCACGATCGTGACGCGATGGCCCGCGCCGGCGAGGTGCAGGGCGGCGGCGAGACCGGACAACCCCGCGCCGACGACGATGACGTGGTCGCCGCGGCGCGCCGCGGCGCTCACGCCATCCGCCAGGCGAGGGTGCGGGCGGCCTCGCTGAGTCCGGTGACCCCAGGCTTGGCGAGCGGCGCCCGTTCGAGGCAGGCCAGCCCCTGGCTGACCTCGTCGGCGATCAGCTGTTCGAGCATCGCGTCGACACCGGACGCGCGGAGCGCCTCGGCGAGCGCGGGGACGTCGTCGCGCCGGAAGTCCGGCGTTCCGACCCGTGCCAGCAGGTCGGCGGCATCGCCCGTCAGGTGCTCGCGGGCCAGCGACAGCAGCACGGTCGCCTTGCCCTCGTACAGGTCGTCGCTGTCGGGCTTGCCCGTACGGGAGGGGTCGCCCCAGACGCCGAGGTGGTCGTCGCGGAGCGCGAAGGCCATGCCGAGGTGGTCGCCGCATGCCATGAGGGCGTCGACGACGTGCTGCGGGGCCCGAGCGGCCGCGGCCCCCAGTTGCAGGGGCCGGGTCACCGTGTAGCGCCCGGACTTGGTGCGGGCGACGTGTTCGGCGTGTCGACGGTCGGGGCGTCCGGCGGCCGCGCCCGTCAGGTCGGCGCGCTGTCCGGCGATCAGTTCCACCGAGAGCTCGTGCCAGGCGGCGCGCATCGCGGGGGGCAGCCCGTCCACCAGCCCGTCGGCGAGGGTGTGGGCCAGGTCACCGAGCAGGATCGCCAGGTTGCGGCCGAACACCACTCCATCGCCGTGCGCCCCGGCCTGCTCGTGCCAGCGGGTCGCCTCGACGTGCGCCGAGGGGCGCCCCCGCCGCTGGTCGGACTCGTCCATGACGTCGTCGTGGACGAGGGCGAACAGGTGGAGCAGTTCCACCGCCGCTGCGGCCCGGACCATGTGCTGGTACCCGGCCTCCCCGTGGAGGCCGCCGGCGGCGATGAAGCCCCAGTACGCCATGGTGGTGCGGACGCGCTTGCCGCGCCCGACCAGCAGGCCGCGCAGCCACCCGGGCAGGTCCTCGGGCAGCACGTCGACGCCGAGGCCGGCGGAGAACTCCTGCCAGTCGGCGGCCAGCGCCGTCAACTCCTCCTCCAGCAGCGCGTCGACGTCGCGGCGCACCGCGTCCGGGTCGGGCCCCGGCTGGCGCCCGGGTGTCACGCCGGACGCCAGCGCCGCCACCAGCTGCGGCACCTGGAGGGCCGCCCAGGGGCTGTACACCCGGGGTGTCGCGGCGATGGCGGTGGCCAGGCCCTCCCAGGGCACCCAGGCCCAGTCGGCCACCTCAGCCGGGTCCGGACGCGGGTCCTCATCGGCGACGAACCCGGCGAACACGGGGCACATCTCGTTCTCGACGATGCCCGAGGCGTCCGTGGCCCGGTAGCGGAAGTCGGGCAGCACCGGGATGAGCGGCCCCACCACCAGACCCAGCTCCTCGCGGATCCGGCGCCGGGCGGCGTCCTCGATGTCCTCGCCGGGGCGCGGGTGGCCGCACGCCGAGTTCGTCCAGACGCCCGGCCAGGTCGTCTTGCCGAGCGCGCGCCGGGTCACGAGCACCTCCCCGCGGGCGTTGAACAGGTAGGTGGAGAAGGCGAGGTGGAGCGGCGTGGCGTCCGTGTGCACGCGCAGGCGGTCTGCGCGCCCCACCGGGTGCCCCTGCTCGTCGAGCAGGACGACGTCGTCGCCGACGGGTGAAGCGGTTACCTCGTAGCGAGGAAGGTTGGCATGGATCGACATGTATCCGTCCAATGTTTGTCGAAGGTGTGTCCGAAACGGTAGCCGGGAGGGCCCACCTGCGCAAGACATATTGTCCAATGTTTGTATGATCTCTGCGCGTCACCTCGCGCGAAGGGAGGAGCTCTTGTACACGGTCAGCCAGGCGGAGGCCCTCACCGGTATCCCCAGCACGACACTGCGTGCCTGGGAGCGGCGGTACGGCATCATCGCGCCGCGGCGCACCGAGGGCGGCTACCGGCTGTACGACGCCGCGCAGATCGCGATGCTCCGCGAGATGGCCGCGCGCGTCCGGGGCGGGATGCGGCCGGCCCAGGCCGCCGCGAGCCTGGCCGACTACCGGCCGCCCGAGCCCGCGCGGGCGGCCCCGCTGGACGCCGGCACCCCCGACCTCGTCGCGGCCGCGGCGTCCCTCGACCCCGCTGCGCTGCGCGAGACGATCGACGCGGCGTTCGGCGCGGCGCCCTTCGAGGAGGTCGTCACGAGGTGGCTCCTCCCACAACTGCGGCTGCTCGGGGAGGCGTGGGAGTCCGGCCGACTGACGGTGGCGCAGGAACACTTCGCCTCCGAAGGGCTGATGGCCGTCGTGGCGGCCGCCTTCCGCAACGCGTCCGGGGAATCCCGCGGACCGACCGTCCTCGTCGGGCTGCCCGCCGGGGCACGCCACCAGCTGGCCCTCCTGGCGTTCGCCACCTGCCTGCGCCGGCTCGGGCCGAACGTGCTCTACCTGGGCGCGGACCTGCCCACGGAGGACTGGGTGACGACGGCGCGCGGCCAGCGTGCGCGGGCGGTCGTGCTGGGGGTGTACTCCCCCGCGGACGCCGCGGCCGCCACCCTCGTGGTGGACGCCATGGCCGAGTCGTCCGTCACGGTGTGGGTGGGGGGTACGTCGGGCGCCCTCGTCCGGGGGGCGACCTCGCTGCCCGACGACATCCCGGACGCCGCCCGCCAGCTGAACCGGAGCCTGCTGACCGGACGCGCCTGACGCGGGTCAGCCGCGGTCCACCGGCGTGCGGGGGGAGGCCGGGGCCTGAGGCACGCCCCCGCCGGCCCGTCCCGTGGGGATCTCTCCGGTCAGCGCGACGTCCTGCGCTGGAACATGTCGTAGCCCTGGGCCGACTCGTCAAGGGGGCAGCCGGTGGGTGGCGAGGTGCTCGGTGTCGAAGTCGTCGGCGTCCGCCTCGATCATCTGCAGCAGTTCGTCGCTCCAGCGGCGGACGTTGGCCTGGCCCATGCGCAGCGTGAGCTGCTTGTCGAAGAGTTGCATCATGTTGATCGGGTCCACCGCCCCGCCGTAGACGCCCGCGATCGACACCGTCCCACCGCGGCGGACCGAGCCGAACGCGGCCCGGAGGGCGGACAGGCGATCCACCGCCGCGTTCTCAGCCAGCGGTACCGAGACCGGCTTGGGCAGGCGCGACACTACCCCGAGCACCCCCGCCACCACGGGGTCGCCGTGTGCCTCCATGCCGACGGCCTCGATGACGCGGTCCGCGCCGCGCCCGCCGGTCAGCTCGAGCACCGCTGCGGGGGTGTCGTCCGTGTCGCCGACCACCTCGATGCCCGCCTCGCGGGCCCGCTGGAGGCGCTCCGGCACCAGGTCGACCCCGATGACCCGTTCGGCGCCCTGCCGCAACGCGCAGCGGGCGGCCAGGTGACCCACCGGCCCGAGCCCGACGACAGCCACCGTGTCGCCCGGCGTGACGTCGGCGTAGCGCGCCGCCTGCCACGCCGTCGGGAGGATGTCGGAGAGGTACATCCAGCGCTCGTCCGGGCCCCCCTGTGGCACGGGGATCAGCCCGTAGTCGGCGTGCGGCACCCGCACGTACTCGGCCTGGCCTCCGGGCACACCCCCGTACAGGGAGGTGTAGCCGAACAGCGCGGCTCCCTTGCCCTGCGCTCGGACCCGGGTCACCTCGCACTGCGACTGAAGCCCCCGCGCGCACATCCAGCAGGCGCCGCAGGCGATGTTGAAGGGGATGACAACGCAGTCGCCCGGACGCACCCGTGTCACCGCGCCCTCCGCCTCGACGACCGTCCCCATGGCCTCGTGGCCCAGGATGTCACCGCGTGTCAGGTAGGGCGCGAGCACCTCGTACAGGTGCAGGTCGGACCCGCAGATCGCAGTCGCGCTGACCTGCACGATGGCGTCGGTGTCTTCGGCGAGTGAAGGGTCGGGGACGTCCTGGGTCTCGACGCGGCGCGGCCCCTGCCAGGTGACGGCTCTCATGAGCAGCGTCTACCCCCACACCGCGACGCGCAAACCCGGACCCGGACGTGCGGGGGCCGTGGCGTCATCGACGCCACGGCCCCCGTGGGTAGGTCAGAAGACCGGCTTGCCGCCCGTGACACCCAGGACCGTCCCGGACACGTACGACGCCTCGGCCGGCGAGGCGAGGTAGACGAACGCGCCCGCCAGTTCGGACGGCTGCCCGGCCCGGCCCAGGGGCGTGTCCTCGCCGAACTTCGGCATGCTCTCCCCCTTCTTGGTCGCCGGCTGGAGCGGTGTCCAGATAGGCCCCGGGGCGACGGCGTTGACCCGGATGCCCTTCGGGCCGACCTCGGCAGCGAGGTTGACGGTGAAGTTGTTGATCGCCGCCTTGGTCGCGGCGTAGTCGATGAGGGCGGTGGAGGGGTCGTAAGCCTGGATCGAGCTCACGTTGATGATGCTCGCCCCCTCGCCCAGGTGCTCGAGTGCCTGTTGGGTCACCCAGAACAGGCCGTACAGGTTCGTGCGGAACACCCGGTCCATCTCCTCGGTCTCCAGGTCCGCCAGCCCGCTGTTGCGGCGTCCCCACTGGAGACCGGCATTGTTCACGAGCACGTCCAGGCCGCCCAGCTGCTCGGCCGCCTCGTCGACCACCTGTCGGCAGGTGGACTCGTCCTGCAGGTCGCCCGGCAGCAGGACGCACCGGCGCCCCGCCTCCTCGACCAGGCGCGCCACGTCCTCGGCGTCGGACTGCTCCTCGGACAGGTAGCTGAGGGCCACGTCGCACCCCTCACGGGCGAAGGCGATCGCGACCGCTCGGCCGATGCCCGAGTCACCTCCGGTGATGAGGGCCTTCAGGCCGACGAGTCGGTCGCGGCCCACCCACGTGTCCTCCCCGTGGTCGGGGACGGGGTTCATCGCGGTGGTGGAGCCGGGCGGTTGCTGCTCCTGCTCGGGGAACCCTCCGGCCTTGCTGACCTTGCTGGCTGCTGCTTCGCGCGTCGCGTTGAGATCGCTCATGCTGACCCCCTACCCGACGACGGAGCGTCTACGCACCCACCGGTCGAGCCGCTCGGGCGAGGAGGGAAATCACGGGCCGGCGAACGCGCCCTGTGCCCCGGCGGTGTAGTGGAGCATCGCCCTGTGAGGAGGCACGTCATGCACCGCCGCTGGCCTGTCGTCGTGGTAATCCTGGCGCTCCTGACGGGATGCTCGCCCGCCGTCGGCCCCACGCCGGCACCGTCCACCAGCGCCTCGCCGGGGGCGTCCGTCGAACCCACGGTCTCCCCGGCACCCGCCACGCCATCCCCCACGGCCCCGACCGCCACACCGACGTCGGAGGCACCGTCGGGTCTGGTCTACTTCGTGGTCGACACCACACGAGGCTTCCGCCTGACCCGCGAGCCGCGTGCCGGGGCGTCCGACGCCCGGAGCGCGGTCGAGGCCATGATCGCCGGGCCGGACGACCCCGACTACAGCAGTTCGTGGCCGAAGGACACCCGCGTCCTGGGCGTCGACCAGCGCGACGGCGTGATCGCTGTCGACCTGTCGGGCGAGGCGCGGGACGCAAACGTGGGGGCCTCCGGGGAGGCCGCCATGGTGCAACAGCTGGTCTGGACCGTCACGGAGTCGGTCGATCCCTCGGCGTCCGTGCTGGCGACGATCGAGGGCGAGCCGGCGTCCTGGGGTCACCTGTCCTGGGACGAGCCCATCGCCCGCGAGGACCCGCTCGAGGTGCGACTGCTCGTGGGCATCGACTCCCCCGGCGAAGGGGAGACCGTGACATCACCCGTGCGGCTGTCCGGGGAGGCCAACGTGTTCGAGGCGACGCTGCCCTGGGTGGTGATGCGCATGGACGGCGCGAAGGTCCAGGAGGGTTTCGTCAACACCAGCGAGGGCCAGGTATTCGCTCCGTGGGAGCTCACGCTCACGCTCCCACCGGGCTCGTACGTGCTGGAGGTGCACGATTCCGACCCCTCGGGCGGGGAGTCGAACCGCCCGCCGGATCGGGACTCCCGTAACTTCACCGTCGGGTGAGTGCACGGAGGTCCCATATCCCTCCTCGTCTTGAACGACGCGACCGTCGAGGCGCCGGCTGCACCAACCTCCTGACTTGGCTGCGGGACCGCGGCCTGCTCGCCGGCACGCCCCCGCGGGACGCCGCCGCCGGGAGCCTCTGCCGCTGCACCGGCTACGCGGGCATCGCCCGCGCCTGCGACCGGCTCGCCGCCTCGTTCGACGCCTCACCCCTCGGGCTCGGGGACGCCACCCGCGCGGGCCTCGTCCCGGACGCCGTCGCGCGGGCCCGAAGGTGGCGCACCTGCCCGGACAGGCGTTGGTGGAGGCGCCGGCGCGCGTGCCCGCCCTCCTTGCGCAGCAGTCCCAACCCGCTGCCGGGGACCTGCTCCAGCAGGCCGCCGGCCGGGGCGTCGGTGAACGTGTAGCGGCGGTAGCCGAGGAAGATGAAGTGGTCGTCGAGCAGCCACTCGAGAAGGGCCGCGGTCTCCCGTCGCTCCTGGCCCGACACCAGCTCCGGCCCCTGGGACAGCGCGCTCGCGATCTCGGCGACCCGGTCGGTCATCGCCTGCCAGTCGGCCCACCGCGGCCGCCACGTCGGCGAGCACGCCCTGCAGCAGGGCGACGAGCCGATCGGCAGCTTGCTGGTCGGCGAGGCGTCCGACCTCGAGGTGTACCCAGGACTCCGCGACGCCCTCGGCGTCCAGCCCCGTCATGGCCCCGTCCGGCTCCCGGGCCACCCGGAGCCGGGGGTGCACCAGGAGTCGGATCTCCTGGTCCTGGCGCCCGATGGCCTCGGTGAGGGAGTCGACGATGAACGGACGGTCGTCGCTGACCACCTGCACCACGGTGTTGCCCGTCACCCAGCCGTGCGTCTCCACGGTGGGCGTGAACGACCGCACCAGTGTCTCCCCGGGCCGCCGCTGCTGCGCCAGCGCCCGGTGGCTCAGCACGATCCCGCGGAGGTCCTCGGGTTGGCGCTGCACGAGGTCCTCGGTGAGGACATGGCGGTAGTACAGGTCGAAGAACTCGGCCGTGACCCGAGAATCCGGCCCGAGGTCCGCGGCGGCCTCGGCGAGGACGGAACGACGGTGTTCCTCCAGCACGCTCATGATGTGCCTCTTCGCTCGGCGGGAGCCCAGGGCGGGCTGGCCCACCCGGAGCACGGTGGACAAAGCCAACCACGCCGTGGATTCCGACGGAAGGGGCAGGGACGCCGCGAGTCGAGCCGGCGTCCCGGCGGCAGGAGCGGTTGATACCAAGGTGGTAGCATGTGGCCATGGCCATGACGTTGCGACTGGGGCCCGAAGACGAGAAAGCCCTTGCCCTCCTCGCCGAGGCTGAGGGCGTGAGCAAGCAGGAGGCGACGGTGCGCGCAATTCGCGAGGCCGCCGCCCGCCACGTCCGCGAGGACAAGGCCCGTCGCCTGTCCGCGGCAGCCCGCGATCGCTACGCAGACCTGCTCGACCGCCTCGGCCAGTGATCGAGTACCTCACACTGGAGGACGTTCTGGCGCTCGTCGCCGATCTCGGCGTGGGGCCAATCCGGGACATCGGGCTGCTCGACTCAGCTGTTCACCGACCGCACGTGACGGTGTTCGGCCGTGACGCCTACCCCGATCTGGACGCCAAGGCCGCGGTTCTGCTCGAGTCGGTGGTGCGGAACCACGCGCTGGTGGATGGGGACAAGCGACTCGGATGGCTTGCTGTGGTCGTGTTCTACGGCCTCAACGATGTCATCTTGGAGGCACCCGATGACGACGCCTACGACCTGGTGATCGCGCTCGCGTCAGGAACGACGGACCACCCCGACGCCGCCGCCCAGCTTGCGAGCTGGCACTGACTGACTCGGGGCGGTCAAGCATTCCGGTTTGACACGCGCGGGGTGCAGTTGAGGATGCCTTGAGCGGCCGCGTGGTGTGTGCGCGGCATGAGCGAGCATACCGAAGTGGGATTCAGGTTGGCATGCTCGTTGCATGACCGTGCAGATCGCGATCCGTCTACCCGACGACATGGTGGCCTTCCTCGACAAGTCCGTAGCCGCCGGCAACGCCCCCAGCCGAGCTGCATTGGTGGCCCATGCCGTCGAGCGCGAGATGCGCCGCCAAGTCGCCGAGCAGGACGCCGCCATCCTTCGCGAGCAGGGCCCCTCGGACGACCTGGACGACCTGGTCGCGTGGTCGGTCGCCCAGGCGACGCTCGAGGACTGACCGGTGCGCGAGATCTGCTTGGTGCGCTTGGACAAGACACGGCCCGCGGTCGTCCTGACCCGCGAAGCCGCACGAGCGGCCATGACGAAGGTGACGATCGCGCCGATCACCGCCACCATCAAGGGCCTCTCCAGCGAGGTTCCCCTCGGACGGACCAACGGCCTCGATCACGACGGCGTAATCTCACTGGACAACGTCGTCACCGTTCCCAGCACGCTTCTCGGCCGCACCATCTGGTTTCTGACCTCCGCACAAGAGACCGAGCTCGCCCGGGCAATCGTCCTGGCCTACGACCTCGACATTCCGCTGCTCGATTGACGAACCCCACAAGGCACACCGCGGCACTCAACGCCTCCCGTCCCTGCGACAGCATGGAGCAGCCCAGACAACCCGGGGGCGCCTGCCCGGCCGCAGCTCGCGCGTCGGCAGAAGCGCGCGTTGGCTGGACCTATGTGGGAAGGCGACCGGCCACGTTGGCGAGGATCTCGCGGTAGCGCTCGGTCCCGAGCGCGCTCGGCTGGCCCCGCTTGCAGAACTGGAGCCCGGACAACTCTCGGTTGACCCGTTCCGGGACGATCTGACCGTCCACCAAATCCGCCTCCAACACCGCGAGTGCCTCCGCGAACCGGGGATCGGACGCCACCCGGTCGTAGTGGGACAACACGTGCAGCCAGTAGAACAGGTTGTAGCCGGCGAACGGATACTCCACCTGGAGGAACAACGTGCCGATGCCGTAGTGGCACGGACCCAAGGGCACGCGGGTGACCCAGTGGCGGAGCAGGAACTCGACCGCCCGGTCGAGTTCCGGACTGCTGTTGGCCCGGTCCGTGAACCGGAAGGCATCCAGGGCAATGAGGGTGGGACCCGGGTTGGCGAACTCGCTTTCCGGACCCCGGCCGTAGCTGAACTTGTTGCACCTCCACCCGCCACCGTCGAACTGGGTCGCCAGCAGGTGCTGGAAGGTCACCGCGAGCCGGGGATCGCCCCCGCAGCCCAGATGGGCGAGCGTGCAGGCGGCGTGGGCGGTCTGGCAGGGGTAGATGGCCCCGGTCGGAGCGAGCCTGAATCGACCGTCCTCGCGCCAAGCACTCCAGATCAGCTCGCGTGCCTCGACCAGGATCGGCTCAGCTGGGTCGACACCGAGTTCCACGAGCAGCCGTGCAGCACCCAAGGTCGAGAACGGCCCTCCCTTGTGTCAGTCTCCGGTCCGGCGTGGTCCACAGATCATCGCCCTGATCGTGCCGACGAGCCACGATGGCCTCCACGTCAGCCGCCCACTTCCGCGACAGCACCATGAGCCCAGCATCGTCTCCCCTCCACCACCGCACGGGACCCATCCTCACGGCTGGCCGAGCCCCGTCACCCTCGACGGATGGCGGCAGAGTCGGGTACCGAAGCCGAAAGGCTGCCCTCGCGCACCCTGCGGCAAAGTAGTGCTTTCTGCCCGGCTGGGCGACGACAGTCGCGAACGAAAACCGCCCAACCAGACCCAGCAGAGCCTGACCCGACCTGATGCGCACACCTCCCGGCCGCCAAGACAACCCCCAACAGGCAACCACACTTGGCCAAGCAACTCAGCGCCATCCCGCCGTGGGGAATACGTGGGGAACAGGCCCCCACGTGGGGAACCAACCCCCCACCCATAGCACCGCTCAGGACCCGGGCCATCCGAGCATTCGCCCTTGCCAGCCGCACGTCACACTACCGGGACAGTGAAAAGGCGAGAGGTTCTTGCCTCCCGCCTTTTCACTGTATAACCCGTAGTCAGGGGAACTTTTTGTGCGCGAGAGAGGAGTTGAAGCTTTCTTCTATCAACCGATAATGGCCCCCTGACAAGGTCTGATGACCGTCGATCGACATTGCGACACCTTGCTGTGGGGAATACGTGGGGAATAGCTCTGCACCTGAGACCCGCGCGGATCTCGCGTCCAGGGCTGCCCCTCAGCATATTCGGCTCGCACCCACGGACCACCGCCGAGAGCCTCACGGTTCACTGCAGCACTGCCAGCACGTCGAGGGAAAGGGCCGCGAGCGTGGGAGCCCCCGCAGCCTCGCCGCCTGCGACCGACGACACCCAGGTCGCGCTCCGGCCACCAAGTGACGTGGCGTGCGGGCCCAGGTGCTCGGTCTCATCGGCAACGTCCGCTGCGTTCCGCGCTCCCCCGCGCCCGGTCCGTCCGAACTGGCCGAAGGAGTCAACCAGCCGCAGCAGCCGGAAGGCGCGCAGGGCATCAATCTCCTTCACGTGGTCGGGCAGGGTGACCGCGACCGAAGAGTCTGCAGTGGCACTTCTCGAACTGCATCGCGGCCTCCCATCACAGGCCCAGACAAGCCAGTCACCCCGCATTACGGGTGCCGACTGCAGCCGGTGGACAGCTCCGGACACCACCGGGTCCTCCGCCCTGCCCTCTTGCCACGCTCAAGATGGCACACCAAGAGCGTTCATGTTTGCTAGGTTTGGCTGTTCGCGTTTGCGTAGTACACAGCGTCACGTCTGCTAGGTTGAGCTCATGGTCCTCGACTCGCTGGTCCCACGAAGGGTGGGTCTACTTCTGACGGGGCTGGTCGCGGAGGAGCCGGTGATCGCTCTGCACGGCCCGCGATCGGTTGGGAAGTCGACAGTGCTGCGCAGGTTCGCTGCCGATGTGGGGGGAACGGTTCTCGACCTGGACGACGTCGAGGTGCGCGAGGCGGTCGTGGGGAATCTGGCCTCGGTCGTCGGTGGTGCGGCGCCGGTGTGTTTCGACGAGTACCAGAGGGTGCCCGACATCTTGGACGCGCTCAAAGCGAGGCTGAACCGCGAGGGCAGCCTGCCCGGAACCGCCGTGATCACGGGATCGACCCGGCAGGACGCCCTGCCCGTCACGGCGCAGGCCCTCACGGGACGGTTGCACTCCCTGACCATCTGGCCGCTGTCCCAAGGTGAGATCGCTCGGGTGAGCGAGAACCTCCTGGAGGTGTTGCCTGTCGACCCCGCGGGTGTGGTCGGCCGGATCCCGTCCTCAACGACCACGCGCCAGGATTACGTGGAGCGTGTCTGCGCCGGAGGGCTACCCCTGGCCCTACGACGTTCCGGCGCGGCCCGAGCACGATGGTTCGATGACTTCGTGCGGGCATCGGTCGAGCGGGATGCTCTGGAACTGGGACGCATCCGGGAACGACAGGCAATGACCGACCTGCTGGGTCTGATTGCGGCACAGACGGGGCAACTGCTGAACGTCTCTGCTGCTGCGGAGAGGCTCGGCGTCAGTCGCGCCACCGTGGAGGGTCACCTTCGGCTACTCGAGGACCTCTTCCTCGTGGTTCGGCTGCCGGCGTGGGGCAAGACCCTGCGCTCACGGGTCAGTGTGAAACCCAAGGTCCATGTTGTCGACTCCGGGCTGGCTGCCCGGCTGCTGCGGCTCACGCCCGACAAGCTCACCCGACTCGACCCGGCATCACTCACCGACTTCGGGCACCTGCTGGAGACCTTCGTCGTCGGGGAGATCCGCAAGCAGGCTTCCTGGCTCGACGAGCCCGTGACTCTGGGCCACTGGAGGACCAGTGACGGCGCAGAAGTCGACGTGGTCATCGAGTACGACGACGGCACCGTCGTTGCGATCGAGGTCAAAGCCAGCGAACGGGCCCCAGGCGGCGACTTCCGCGGTCTCGGTCAACTCCGCGCCGCCCTCGGACCACGGTTCGCCGCCGGGATCATCCTCACCACCGGAACCCGCTCCTACACCTACGCCGACCGTCTCCACGTCATGCCCATCGACCGGCTGTGGACCCCGGTCACACTCGGAGCCCCGCGCTGACCCCGCCACAAAGGAGCTTCCACACGCCGCGCCGGGTGCGTTCCAGCGGGTGACCTACAAATGCGCTCCGGCGGAACGAGGCTCAGGTGGAGGGTCTGATTCAACGGAAGGATGCAGGGTCAGACCATGCCAGCACCGAGGAAGTACCCCCAAGAGTTGCGGGACCGCGCCATTCGTCTGGTGCAACAGGCGCGCCAGGAGGAGCCGGAGTTGTCGGTCACCGCGGCGGTGACGCGGATCGGCGCCAGGATCGGCGTGAATCCCGACACCCTGCGCGGGTGGGTGAAGCAGGCCGACATCGACGCGGGTAAGCGTCCCGGCACGACCACCGAGGATGGGAAGCGGATCAAGGAACTTGAGCGGGAGGTCCGCGAGTTGAAGCGGGCGAACGAGATCTTGTTGGCGGCGTCGAGTTTCTTCGCGCGGGAGCTCGACCCGCGTTTGCCGTGGTAGTCGGGTTCATCGACGACTACCGGGTCCGGTTCGGGGTCGAGCCGATCTGCCGTGTGCTCAGCGGGCACGGTGTGCAGGTCGCCCCGTCGGGCTACTACGCCTTCAAGGCCCGCACACCATCGAAGCGGGCCTTGTCGGACGCCTATGTGTGGGAACGGATCGAGGCACTGCAGGCCGACAAGACCAAGGGTCGCGGGGGTCGCGGCTACCGCAAGATGTGGCACTTGCTCAAGCGGGACGGCGTCGAGGCACCGCGGTGTCAGGTGCCCCGCCTGACGCGGGCCCGCGGCATGCAGGGCGTTGTCAGGGGCAGGAAGTTCGTCACCACCACGTCGGACTCCTCCGCGCCGCGGCCGCCCGACCTGGTGCAACGCGACTTCACCGCGACCCGAACTGGAGGCCAAGGCCCGCACCCTGGCAGGCTGGAACGGCTACATCACCAACCTGGCCACCCCGACCCCGGAGTACGTGATCGGGGCCTACCACCAGCTGTGGCAGGTCGAGAAGTCCTTCCGGATGTCCAAGTCGGACCTGAAGGCCCGGCCGGTCTACCACCACCTGAAGGACTCGATCGAAGCCCACCTCACCATCGTGTTCGCCGCCCTCGCCGTCGCCCGATGGCTCGAGAGCACCACCGGCGCCAGCATCAAGGCCCTCGTCAAGACGCTGCGTCGCCACCGCACAATCGACATCCAAGCCGGCGACACCATCGTCACCGCCGAGAACCCCCTACCCGACGACGCCCAAGCCTGGCTGGACGCGATCCACCAAGCGCGCAGGCGACACTAAATGAGCCAAGTCGGGGCACCTCGAATGGGCCTACCGAAGGCTGAATGGCCGGCTGGAACACCTCCGCGGCAGCGCCCTTGGCTTCCGGAACCTCACCCACTACATCGCACGATCGCTGCTCGAGACCGGCGGATTCAGGCCGCGGCTACACCCTCGATTGTGAAGAGCCTCTTATGGAGCTTGAAGCCACTTCGTCACCTTGTGGTGGGGAACGCGTGGGGATTTCGTGGACTGCACCGCCGAGGCGCGTGGAACCGACTTGAGCGTAGCTCAGGCGTACTGGCCGAGCGCCCTCCCTTCCTCACCGGGCCGACTTCCGGGCTGGCGACGATCCAGTTCGTCGATCTGTTAGCCACAACTCCCAGCATGCAACCTTAGACCTCTATCATTACGAGAACCCGGGACGCGCGAAACGAAAGCAGGCACATGGCGACATGGGAACAAGACGAGTGGGCGTCCTCGATCGAATCAGGTCTCCCCCGGCGAGATCGACGCTCGGGCACGTATCGTCGCTACGTTCCGGACACGCTGCTGGGGAGCCCGCTGCTGCTGCCGCCCGATGTCGACCAGTTGGTGGGCCGAGCCGAGCAGGCGGTCCGGGGCCTGTCCGGAGATGCCCGCGACCTGGCCGGCATTGCCCGCTTCCTGCTGCGTTCCGAAGCCATCGCCTCATCACGGATCGAGGGCATCGCACCGTCGGTCCAGCAGGTGGCCCTGGCCGAACTCGGCGCCCAGGAGGCCGTCCCCGACGTGTCCGCCCAAGCCCAGCTGGTCGCCAACAACATGACGGTCCTGCACGAAGCCCGGACCGTCCTTGTTGCAGCACCACAGGTGACGGTCGAGCACCTGCTTGAACTGCACTCCGCGTTGTTGCCCGACGAGCCGCAGCACCGCGGCGTCCGCACCGTGCAGAACTGGATCGGCGGCTCCGACCACCACCCCCTGGACGCCGACTTCGTCCCCCCCGCCCCGGAACACGTTCCGGCGCTGCTCGATGACCTCGTCGGCTACCTCAACGGAGGTGGGCACTCGCCCATTGTCCAGGCCGGCTTCGCGCACGCCCAGTTCGAAACGATCCATCCGTTCACTGACGGCAACGGACGCGTCGGCCGCGCCCTCATCCACACCGTGCTCACCCGACGCGGGCTCACCACCGAGGCGGTACTGCCGGTCAGCCTGATCCTGTCGACTCTCCGCAACGAGTACGTTGAAGGGCTCACTGCCTACCGGCACCCTGACCCGGTCGGCTCGGACGGGCTCCACACCGCCCAAGCCGCCTGGCTCCGCGTGTTCGCCTCCGCCGTCCTCACCGCCACCGAGCAAGCCGGACGCCTCGCCGCAGACCTGGCCGACCTTCGTACCGACTGGGAAGACAGGCTCAACCGCGCTAGATCCGACCAGGGCAAGGTCCGCGGCGTCCGTAGCGACTCGGCCACCGCACACATCGTGCGCGACCTGCCCGCCACGCCCGTCATCACCAGCGCCACCGTGCAACGCATCCACGGCGTGTCCCACGTCGCCGCCGACCGTGCCCTCGCCGAGTTGGTCGCAGCGGAAATCCTCCACCCCCACGAGCGGCGCGGGGTCCGCTACTACCAGACCCGTGACGTGCTCGACCTTGTCACCGTCACCGAGCGACGCCTGGCCAGCACCAAGTTCGACACCCTGGCCGCGCGCCCATCCGAGCCGTCCCCGCCCGCCCAGACAGCTGAGCCTGCGGGAGACGCCTGCCTTGGCGCGATGGGCATCTGGGCGGTCAACGAACCGCGCTTGGATGAAGGGTTTCCGACCACGAAGCCGCCGTGACATGCGGTGGCATACGCGAGACGTCGGAACACAGGGGACTCGGGGTCGCCGCCGATCGAAGCAGACCACCCAGCATCACCCGTTGCCACCAGCGATCCAGCCCTAGGAACAGAGAATCGGCGAGAGGTTTCACCTCTCGCCGATTCCCTGTATTTGCACTACTCAAAAACACTTTTGTGCGCGAGAGAGGAGTTGAAGCTCTCTTCTTTCAACCGATAATGGGGCTCTTCACGATCCACGGTGTAGGCGGGGTCTGAATCCGCCTGTCTCCAGCAGGCTGCGGGCGATGTAGTTGGTGAGGTTCCGGAAGCCGAGCGCGGAGCCGCGGAGATGTTCGAGCCGGCCATTGATCGCCTCGGTGGGCCCATTCGACGTGCCGGGCCGGTCGAAGTAGGCCAGCACGTCCGCGGCTCGCTTCTTCAGGGTGCGACCGAGGGTGATCACCTCGACCAACGCGCCGGGGACACCGCTGGTGACCTTCGCGATGAGTTGTTCCATCAGGCTTCGTCGCGTGGCTGGATCGGGGGCGCGGTAGGCGGCGATCATGTCTTGGTAGATGCACCAGGTCGCTTCGACCTCGACGTGGTCGTCGTCGCCGAACAGGGCGTCCAGGCGGGCCTGCTGTTTGGGGGTGAGCAGATCGGCGCCCGTGTGGAGGGTCCTGCGGGCGCCGTAGAGGGGGTCGCCGGCCCGACCCCGGTGGCCGTGGACTTGCTGCTGGATCCGGCGCCGGCAACGGTCCAGGGCATCCCCGGCGAGCCGGACGACGTGGAACGGGTCCATCACGGGGGTGGCGTCGGGGAGTTCTTCGGTGGTGGCGGTCTTGAACCCGGTGAAGCCGTCCATCGCGACGACCTCCACTTGGTCACGCCACTCCTTCGGGCGGGCGGCCAGCCACGTCTTGAAGGCGTGTTTCGAGCGGCCCTCGACCATGTCGAGCAAGCGTGCCGGGCCGGTATCGTCCCTGATCGGAGTGAGGTCGATGATCACGGTCACGTACTTGTCGCCCTTACGGGTGTGCCGCCAGTTGGGTCGGGCTGTGGCGCCCTGCCACGGTTACCCGTGGTGGGTTTCCACAGCCCGCCCGCCGAACCCGGCGTGCGACTTTCACCGCACCGGGCTCTCCACGTGAGGGGGTTGGTCAGCTTGCGACGGTCGATGGGGTCCACGGGGTCGGGATCTGGTAGCCGCGGTAGCGGTACCGGACGATGGGGACGCTGGCTGCGCCCTTGAACCTGACCCCGTCGTGGGCGAGCCGCCAACTGCCCGGCAGACAGTACCTGCGCCGGAGCTCTGGCCATCCGATACGACGGTGCTTCTTCCGTAGCCACGACGTGATCCGTTCCCACGTGTAGGAATCGACCGCGTTGAAGGCTCGTTTGGCCACCGCGTGCCGGAAGTAGTTCGCCCACCCACGCAACACTCGACCCAGGTAGGCCATCAGGTAGCCCGGGTCGCGGTGCAGGGTTGCTCTGTACGTCATGGCCTTCACCCGTGCCTTGATCGAGGCGATCGCCTTCGTCGACGGCTTGGTGTACACAAACGACTTGTGGCTCCCGCGTTTCCGCATCCGTCGGATGTGGAAGCCGAGGAAGTCGAACCCGTCGTCGATGTGGACCACTCGGGTCTTGTCCGGCGACAGTCGCAGCCCCATCGGGACCAACACGACTGCCACCTCCTCGCGCAACTGATCGGCATCAGATCGTTCGCCTTTGACCACGATCACGAAGTCGTCGGCGTACCGGATGAGCCGGTAGGTCGCCTCGCCGTGATAGCGGCGCCGGTTCCGCTGGTTCGCCGTTCCCATCTCCTGGGTCCAGCGACGTGCGAACTCGTCGTCCAACACGGACAAAGCGATGTTGGCCAGCAACGGGGACAAGATTCCGCCCTGCGGGGTGCCGGTCACCGTTCCCTCGGTGGTACCCACCGTGGTGAGCACCCCCGCCTTCAGGAACGCCTTCACCAACGCCAGCACACGCTTGTCCGAAACCCTCGCTCGCAGGCGGTCCATCAACGCGGTGTGGTCGATCATGTCGAAACACGCCTCAATGTCGGCCTCCAACACCCACTCATACCGTTTGCTGGTGAAGTGGTGGATCTCGGCGATCGCGTCAGCAGCGCGCCGGTTCGGGCGGAACCCGTACGAGCACGGTTGGAAGTCCGCCTCGAAAATAGGTTCCAGTACCAGCTTCAAGGCGGCCTGCACCACCCGGTCGGTGACGGTGGGGATGCCCAACTTGCGCAGCTTGCCGCTGGCCTTCGG
Organism: Propioniciclava sp. MC1595; assembly: GCF_017569205.1. Classification (GTDB taxonomy): domain Bacteria; phylum Actinomycetota; class Actinomycetes; order Propionibacteriales; family Propionibacteriaceae; genus Propioniciclava. The sequence goes on along the minus strand of NZ_CP071870.1, from coordinate 756,666 downwards.
GATCATCACCTGCCGCACCGGCACCGGCTGGAAGGTCCGGGACTTCAACTCGTCCCGTACCTGCCGCAGGAACGCCTCGACCCCCATCCCGGAGGTAACGTGGGCCACCGTGGCCCGGTCCACCCCCGGTGTCCGTGCCCCCTTGTTCCCAGCGACGCGTTCCCACGCCATCGTCAGAAACGCCGGGTCACAGACCAGGTTGTACAGATCATCAAACCGGCGGCCGCGATCCGCGGCCGCCCAACCATGCAGTTTGGTCTGCATCCTCCGTACCGCCAGAAAGGCGCGAGCATCGCTCGGCCACCCAGTGGCACCGGTATTCACCGGTGCGTCTTCGGACATCACAGTTCCTTCCTGCTTCCTCTCGCTGCCGCCCTTTCCCATGCGGTCGGCTTTCCCGACCTCGGAGTACTACGACGGCTCCGCCCCCACCCACACCCTTCGGCCGGCAACGCGCCTATCCCCACCAAGGTGGTGGGGAACGGAGTGCGGAGGGTTCCCACGTTCACTGCTGTTCGGTTGACGGGCGAGGCGCCCGGCTTTGCCCCTGCGGCATCGTCGTGGCTACGCCGTAGACCTTCACCACAACCTGCCGGACCCGACACATTCACCGTTCCGACAGTTCCCCACCCCGACGGCCGTCTGGCTGACGACCCCCACGGCGGTTACGCACCGCACTCCAGCCCGCATCCACCGGGTTCGAGCTGGTCGACGATCAAGAGGCTTTACGACACCGGTTCCTCTCGTACACCTTCCCGTCTTGCTCACCAGACCCGGCCCATCCGGTAGTGCTGGACCGTCCTGACTTTGTCGCGGCTGCTCCCACCCAACCCCGGCGTTCCCCGAAGTCAGGCTGCCGCCAGCTTCACCCCACTGCTACGACAGCGGGGCGATGCAGGTCTCTCACCTCCATCCGAAACAACAGCGCCTCGTGGCGCACCACGTGCTCATCCACGCCGATCACCGTCACCTTGTCGAAGCGTGTCGGGTCGGCGATCAGGACGCGTTGGCCCTCGGCCAGGACCGCGTTGTTGGCGGTGTCCCATGACACCGCGAGCCCCTCGGCGATCCGGGCGACCGTCAGGTGCTGCACCACGATCCCGGTCAGCGCCCACCGCAGCGCCCGACGCGACAACTTCGCCCGGGGCTCGGCCGCCTTGCTCATGTCCTGGCGCCACACGTGGCCACACCCCGAGCAGCGGTAACGGCGCAGCGTGACCACCAGCGTGGTTGGTCGCCAGCCGAACGGTTCGTGCGCCAACCGGCGGGTCACCGTGTCGCGGGGCGTGCCCTCACAGCCACACCGGTGGCACCAGTCGTCGGGCTCGATGACCCGGCACGCCAGCACCGCCCGGTCGGGCTCGACACGCTGGCCGACGACCTCCAAGCCGAGCCCGTCCAAGCCGGCGAACGTGGTCAGGTCAGGACGAACAAAGGTAGCTTGGGACACGTCGAGGTCTTCCAGGTGGATCGGTGTAGGAACCTCCATCCTCGGAGGACCTCGACCTACCCCCCGCCCCGACGCGCCGCCGAACCCCCACCCCAACTACACCCTCAATCGTGAAGAGCCGATAATGGCCTCCTGACAAGGTCTTATGCGGATTGATTGCCACTTCGTCACCTTGCCGTGGGGAATACGTGGGGAATAGCACTGCACCCGAGGTCCGCGCGGATCTCGCGTCCAAGGCTGCCCTTCAGCATAGGCGGCCGGCACCCGCTGATCACTGAGTATTCGGGCTTCTGAGCGCTAGCGGTATGGCGGTTGAGCGCCATCCGTCGCCGTGCGGGTTCCTGGGGTTGAGCGCCACCGGATCGTGTCGTGAGCGCCGGGTGTGGGGGTTCGTAGGCTCCTCCTGCCGTGTGGCCTATCACGCGGCAGAAGGAGTGATTGGGATGGTACGCAAGATCAAAGCGAAGCTGGTGCTTCGGCTGCGCGAGGAGGGGTTCTCGGGCAGGCAGATCGCCGCGCAGGGCATGTCCCGCCATAGCGTGACCGCGGTCATCGAGGCCGCCGACCGGGAGGGTGTCGGCTGGGACGATGTCGCCGACCTGGACGAGGCGCAGGTGTATCAGCGGTTGTTCCCGGGCCGAGGGGAGCATGAGAGCGTCCATGCGCAGCCGGACTGGCCGTCGGTTCATCGCGAGCTCGCCCGGGTTGGGGTGACGTTGAAGCTCCTCCATGGCGAGTACGTCGACAAGTGCCGCGTCGAGGGGTCGACGGCGATGGGCTATGACCGGTTCTGCAAGAACTATCAGCAGCACGTCCTGATCAGCGGGGGGGCGTCGCGGATCGGTCACAAGGCCGGGTCGGGGTGTCGAAGGTGACCGTGTTGCAGTGGCGCACCCGCTACTCCGAGCTGGGCATGACGGGTCTGGATGATCTGGCGCGTAGCGGCCGGCCCCGCCGGATCGACCACCTCAAGATCGTGGCCGCAACGTTGAAGCCGCCGCCGAAGAAGTACGGGGTGACGCACTGGTCGAGCCGTCTGATGGGTCAGCATCTGGGGATCGTGAACAAGACGGTAGCCACCGCTGGCGCGAGTACCGGGTGCAGCCTGGCGGCAGGAGACGTTCAAGTTCTCCACCGACCCCGAGCTGGTGGCCAAGGTCACCGACGTCGTCGGGGTGATCGACGGTGCGCGAACCCGACCAAGTCCGAGAGGGCCTCATCCACCATGACAGGTTCCGCGCCGGCGAATGGATGCAGGGTTCACTCGAAGGGTTCGGACTTCGTTTTGTCAGCGAGCAGACTACGGGCCGCCATTCCGATCACCGCACTGTAGGTGGGGTAGGCGAACTTCACCCCGGCGAGAGTCGCCACGTCGATTCCTGCCGCCATCGCCGTTGTCACCGACTGGATGACCTCCACCGCGTTCTCGCCCACGGCGTGCGCGCCGAGGATGAGTTCGCGCCTCCTATCGGAAATGAGCTTCAGGAACCCGCGCTCACGGTCGTCGATCACCGCCCGATCGAGTGCCGTATAGGGGAAGACCCACACGACGCACTCGGCGTCGCGCTCGCGCGCCTGCTCTTCGGTGAAGCCGACGCCGGCATAGTCGGGATCGGTGAATCCGCCAGCCGGCAACAGGTGACGCGGGGTGCGGCGGTTGGTGTCGAGCACGGCGTTCTCCGCGGCGACCTCACCCTCAAACTGCGCGGCCTGCACGAGCATGTCGCGCCCGTTCGCATCACCGACCGCGAAGATGTGCGGCACCACGCTGCGGAAGTACCCGTCGACCGGTATTGCTGACTTCACCACCTCTATCCCCGCCGCATCGAGCCCCAGGTCATCGACATCCGCCGGCCATCCCGTCGCCATGATCACGGCGTCGAAGCCGCTCGACTCCGGCCGTCCGTCCTCGCTCCAGAGCAGGGTGATGGAGCCATCCGCGGCGCGCACGAGTCCGGCAATCGTGTCGATTCCGGTGCGCACAGTCATGCCCTGCTCGACGAACGCGCGTGAAACATGCTCGGCGATGAGGGCATCGGATGCCATCAGGATGCGCGGCGCGACGTCAAGGGGGGTGACCTGCGAGCCGAACGAGCTGAAAATCGTGGCGAGTTGAGCACCGGTATTTCCGGCGCCGATGATGGCTACCCGGCCGGGGAGCTCCTGCAGCGTGAGCACCTCGTCGGGCACGGTCGCGAGCTCTGCCCCAGGCACCGGGAGCCGGCGCGAGTGACCGCCCACACCGACGATGAAGGCGTCGGCGGTGAGGCGTCGGCCCGACGCGACCACCACGGTGTGAGCATCCGTGAACCTCGCCCTGCCCTCGAGCACGAGCTCGATTCCGGCGTCGTTGAACCGCTCCGCCTCACGCTTGACGGAGCGCACCCGGTCCACCCGCTCCTGAACGCGCGCGACGGTGGTCGACCAGTCAAGCGGATGCTGCTCGACTTCAATCCCGTACGCCTTGGCGGTGCGGATCTCCCGCATCATCCGCGCCGCCTTCGCGAGAACGCGGGTCGGAACGCAGCCCGTATTCACGCAGGTTCCGCCGGTGCGGTCGCCCTCGATGACGGCCACTTTCGCACCCAGCTCGGCCGCCCGGAGCGCGGCCGCTGCGCCAGCCGGGCCCGCCCCAATCACGACGATGTCGAAATGGTCGGTCATCGCGCCTCCCAGTGCTCGGGCTGCCGCTTAGGTGCCTGGGGCGTGCTTTGCCCAAGGTTAATCGGCGCAACCAAGTGATCGGTCGCCGGCAATCACGCCATTGGCGCAGAACTGAGGCATCACTGGGTGGCCTCGCCCTTCCACGGGCACCGCGTCCGGGTTCCGGTCGGTGCCAGTAACGTGCACCGAACGGAGTCCGCCGGGAAGTAGTGATTGCCTTCGACGACCACCGTGGCGTCACTCTCGGCAATGATCGTGCCGTTCCAGATGGCGCGCATGTCCCCGCATCTCGAGCCCCGGCGCGTCGGGGTAGCGTCGCGCCAGCCTTCGGAGCGCGCGTCGTGTCAGAGCCGCATTCTCGCCTGTCAATCCAGTGAACTCACGACGGCTCTCCGATGTAGCGGTAGTAGAAGCCTGTGCCGCGCCGGGAGGCACGGGACGGGGCCAGGACGCCGTCTTCTTCCAATCGTTTGAGGACCGTGCCGACGTTGCTCGCGTAGGCACCGACGAGGCTCGCCAACTCGGTGGAACTGATCCGTCCGCGGGCCTTGGCATAGGAGGCCGCGACTCGTTCGCGGCTCGGCCACATGCGGGTCCGGTTCACCTGCCCGTCGAGGCGACGCAGCAGATCGGCACCAGCGTGACTGAGCCGCCACACCGGGTCCGTGCCGTCAGGGCTTCCGATGATCGTCTCAACGATCGGCGCACCCACGATCGAGGCCCTGGACAGCTTGGCGAGCGCACCTGATGCCGCCGAGACGGTGTCCTGGATCGTCGTCGCCGCCCGCAGTGGGTCGATCCAGCCGGTCTCCACCAACTGCCGCAGGATCAGCAGGGAGTTCAGGTCGTCGGCCTCGTTGGCCGGGTCGATGGAGTGAAGCCACTGGATCCAGCCGACGTCCAGATCGTCGCCGATGAGTTCGGCCCGGACGTAAGGGCCCGGGACCTCCTCGATCACTGGCGCGGGATGCCCGACGCTGACCATGTCGGCGACCATGCGATCAACGCCGATCCCCTCGCGTTCGGCGACCCGCAGTGCCGCGAGCAGTTCGGCGAGGGCCCGGTTCCGGGAGCGCGACGGGTGGGTAATGATGTTGTCCGTTGTGACGCCTCCGATGAACCCGCCGGGGCTGGTCACTCGCAGGAGCCGGCCCACGTGCTCCACCAGAGTCGGCTCCGAGACGCCCCACTCGCGGTGCGCGACACCGTTGACGATCGCTTCACGCGCGGCGCGCCGAGGGATCTCACGCTGCTGCCCGATCACCAGGCCGTGCTGAACGTGGATCGTGGGCGTGTTGGCATCGACGGCCTGGAAGACCTCTACCAACTCCTCGATCAGAGACCGATCCGGCCTGCGGAGTCGGCTCAGCGAATCACCTCCCGTCTGAGCACGTCGCACATAGTCGAGACAGGGATCCCCGCGCCCCACGAAGGCAATCACACCCGCATTGGTCAGCCGACCTCCCGGGGACACCACATTGAGCCGCCTCAGCAAGCTCCTGTCGGTGTCGGCAGCCAACTCCTCCGAATGATCCTCCCCCGAGGCGCGCAGCAACTCGCGCGCCAACTCCAGAGCAGCCGGACGGGCCGCCTCGACAGGGACGCTGGATTCCTCGCTCGACCAGTCGAAGTTGAGATCGGCCATACGACGCGCATGCCAGGTGTGAGCGTCAATCTCGACGCAATTGGTCCCCACCCGCCAACGGATCTTCCCATTGACACGGATGGGCTCCAGAGCTTGAGGGGCACGCAGCACCAGAAGCCGCCGACCCGAGACCTCCTGGATCGCGACGTCCACCGTCAAGGCCTTGCCCGACAACTCCCACATGCGGTGCCGCAACCACTCGGCCTCCAGATCGGTCCCGACTAACTGGCCGTCGTCAGACACCCCGACGATCAGCGCGCCACCACCGGGCGTATTCGCCATGCAGGCTGCCGCCGCCGCAAGCTCCTGCGCGGCCTCCTGATTGCGGGGACTACTGGGCCCGATGCCGCCCTGGCGATCACGGCGTCCATGCTCCTCCTTGAGGTCCACATACTGCCGCTCCACGCCGTGATCGATGCCCTTCCCGTCGGCCAGGGCCGCAAGGATGACCTGCACTTCAGTCTGGATCGGATCAGCGCCGAAAAGTATGGGCATCGCCTCCCACCCTCCCTGATCATAATTTTGGACGCCTCAAACTTATGACCCATTCGGCGCAAGTGCAAGTCCTCATAAGCCAGAGATGCCTGTGTGGTGGTAGACGGCCTGGGCGCCGACCAGGATGAGGCTCGGGAGCTGGTACGTCAGCGCCTCCAGTGCGTCGACGAGGACGCGGCGGGCGGCGACGTACTCGGGGGCGACGGCGTCCATGTCATTCCTTCCACGAGGAGTCGGTCGCGGCCAGGGCGTCCATCAACTGCTCGGCCTCGGCGTCCGAACGACCGGGCAGGGTCAACAGGTCCGCCACCACCAGCGCGGTGGGCGCAAGGGCGACAGGCCCACCAGGGCCGGGCAGGATCCGCTCATCCTGGGGTGCGGCGATGACCACGTTCGCGGTCGACGCGTCGGCCTCCACCAAACCAAGCTGCTCGGCCAGCCTGCGGGGCGACGCCGCATACAGCGCGAGCAGCCGCAGCGGGACAACCGACGTTGTGTCCGGTGGCAGCAGCCTGCGGGCCGCGGCCGAGCCCGTGATCGCCACACCCTCCTTTTCGGCAAGCCGGTCGCTGACCTGGGCCAGCCCTCGCGGCGCGAGCAAGTACCCCACGCCATGGTTGGTCGTCGCGTACCCGTAGTCCTGCACCCAGCGCCGCACCAACGACCGGCGTCGCACGTTCGTCACGGCGCCGCGCGCGTCCCGATCGACGATCCCCTCCGCCGCCAACGTCGCCAGCAGTTTCGACACCGACCCCGGCGACACACCAGCCGCCGAGGCCAACCCTCGGACACCGACGGGAACCGCCCCTACCGACAGCCCCCGGACAACCCGGTTGGTGGCCACCCCGTTCATCCGGACCACGGCCGTGTTCTCAGGGGCCCGAGGAGAACGACTGGCGCCTTCACCCGTCACGAGGATCAACGGATCCTCCGAGACCAGCCGTACCCAGCCCGTCGCGTCGGCGTAACTCACCCCTGCCTCGGTCAGGGCGCGGCGCGTGGCGGGGCCGATGTAGTCGGAGACCAACAGCGTCGGGAGGCCCGACTCCTGCTGCCGCGCGCGAAGGGTCGCGACCAGACTCGCCAGTTGCATGGCACCTGCCCGCTTGGCCTCGACAAGGTACGTCACCCCCACCCCGGCCGGCCCCCGCAACACCAACAGCGAATCCCCCGCCCCCCTGCCCTCGCCGACGGTCAGGTTCGCCTCCCACGAGGGGGGAAGCAGCTCAGCGACCCGACCTCGGCCGTCCTCCAGGATCGTCGTTTCCAAATCATTACCGTTTCTCATCGTGAGAAACAGCCTATGTCTAGAAACATGAATCGGTAAGAGCCAGCGTGCCGCGGACGCCGACGAGGTTCGGGTCGAAGTGGAAGTCGAACTCACTGCCCCGGCCTCCAATCTCGCAGCGTCGCGGCCTCCGGCCTGACGGTCACACAAGCCAGCCATCCCACATAACGAATGCATTCCCCTGTTGGGGGACAGCGTCGCCGCCGACCGCGCGCGGCCCCCATGTGGGGCAGATCAAGGCAGCGCCGCCTGTGGGACCGATGACCGCGATCATCACCCCCCTGAACCACCTCGGCGTCAGATCAAGGGGGTCCTCCGCCTCCTCGCCCTGGGTGACTTGACCGAGGTCGGCAGGTTCACACGCGCGGAACTCGGGCCGCGGCGGTTATGGCCACTCGCCGTCGGGCAGCCGACGCTCAATACATCGGATTCTCTGCATAATCCGATGTAGTAACCGCCGCTCGTTCGCCACACACGACATAGGTGGAGGAGACGCGTGAGGGCAGGTCGGATGCGCGGGACAGACTGCACCGATCGCCGACCTCACGCCACGCAGACGTCAGATCGGATTGCTTCGAGAGGCGCAGCAAGGCCCGGCCGCAAGCCCGACATTGCTGACGCGGTCTGGCTGGCAGATCTGGCCGCATCTCTTCCTGCTTGCCCACTGGCTGGCACTGCTAGAACTGTGATCGGTCAGCACCTGGGGGCTGGCGGTCTGTCATCGTGGACCTGCGCTTCGCCGCCCTCCACAACAACCCGAGGACCAAAAAGATCGAGAGCCCGTAGCCTGCACTGGCAAGCAAGGCCACGTAGCCTTCCACCTCAAGCGAACCAACGTACAGACCGACGCCAAACAACACCACTGCTCCCAGAATCTGTGCAGTCATTGGCACGTCGACTGGGACAGATCCCGCGCTCTTCACCCACAGCCAGCTGGCGAACGAGAGAACAACGGCGATACCTAGCACTATGAGGTCATCTTCAAACTGCGAGTAAACGAGACTGCCCATAGCCACTGCCGCGCTCGCTAGGCGAGCTAGCTAGTTCACCACAGGTCAGGTGCGACTGATCCGTTGTCATGAGTAGAACCCTCCCTGATAGCTATACCCTGTCACACTGTAATAGAATCTGACCCCGTTCTTTCAGTAGAGGGCGGTTTCCGTGGTCTTGTACCAGACATTGTGAATGGTTTATCATCTCCCAACCGCGGCATGACGGTAGTTTGGAGCACGTCAGGCCGCCACACCATCCAATGTCGCGGTGACGCCGACGAACCTTGCGTACGGCGATGTCATAGTCTCGGTAGACGCTCAGACAATTCCAGGGCACCCATCCAGTTCCTAAATCAGCGACGAGTTGTGTAACTCCGGTCAGATCAGAATGCTCCTCATCGCCGGCGGACTCCAACTATGACCCCACGCTCAAGTTATAAGAGCCAGTAATCCACACCCTGAACGTGCGAGTGCCCGCCCGATCGCGGCCGATGACACCCGGACGGGGACTCACTGATCCCGAAGGCCCTTCGAGATCTGAGCGATCGACGCATCGCCCTTGCGGGCCACGGCCACGAAATCGTCGCGAAACTCTCTTGGATGGGTATTCGGCAGGGTGCGCATCCTCCCCGCAGGGCCTCACGACTCCACAGATCGGTTGTCACCTACTCGTGCAGAAACCCCGGTTGCGGCAGCCAGTTCCGCATCAGTGAGACAAACGCCGAACATCACTCCGCCTCGAAGATAGTAACCTCGACGCCTGACTCTAGCTCAGAATGGAGGTACACAGTGAACTCCTCATCGCCCAACAGACATGCGGCCTCTTCGCCCTCCGCGCGACATCTATCAGAAAGCCGGGACATGAGTTCCTCCCAGGAAATCTGCAACTCAAGAGTGGCGCTGAGGCTAGCACCGGAATCACAATCCGGCGTACTCAGGTATCCCACTTGCCCAGGGGATATCTGCAACAGCTCCACGATCGCGGCGTTCATCCGCGAACGACCCGCGGGAGAACATGTAGGGTCTTGAATACATCCCGTGAGAGCACCTCCCCCGAAAACGACTACCAGCCAGACTACGAGGCTCTTCCGCATGCCTTGACGCACGTGAACTTCCCTTCATTAAATAGTCGTTCCGCCGTCTTCCTGAGGCTCAGCATGTACGAATACACTCCGGAAATGGCGACCCTGCGGTTCCCATACTTGTTCTTCATCCAGGTGAGCGTGAAGGCATTGTTCGCCCTGTCTCTGCGACTGTCAGCCCTATTCTCAGCGAAATTGAGCAGCCCGAATTCATGCGCCGCCGCGATACTCCTGGCATGATCGCGCCCCATCACCAGAGACAGCCCCGCGACCCACAAGAAGTGCCTAATTGCGTTCTGCGCTTCCCGGTTACTGTACTTCTTCGTGAGGTTGAGAGCATGAACGGTAACGAGCGCAAACATGGAACATCCAAACTTTCCAGCTGCTTGACAAGCCAAGACCGATAGGGCCTGCCGGGACTGTACGGTCAACGGTGTAACTCCGATCAAGGAGGAACACGATGAGCAGGCAGGTTGAGACGGCCCCAGCGGCTGTGGTGGAGGGAGCCGGAGTGGCTGTGATGACGGAGGCGACTCGGCCGCCGGTGGTGGACCGGGGGCTGGTCGCCCAGCTCGTGGGTGACGCGCAACGCCAGGGCCTGTCGGTCGACGGGGAGGGCGGCCTGCTGTCCGAGTTGACCCGACTGGTGCTGGAGTCCGCGCTGGAAGGCGAGATCACCGACCACCTCGGCTACGACAAACACACCAAGGGCGCCTCTGCGGACGGCAACGCCCGCAACGGCACCCGGACGAAGACGGTGCTGACGAAGGCCGGCCCGGTCACCATCGGCGTCCCCAGAGACCGTGCCGGAACGTTCGAACCAACGATCGTCGCGAAGCGGCAGCGCCGGTTGGGGTCGATCGAGGACATCGTCTTGTCCCTGTCGGCGCGCGGCATGACCCACGGCGACATCAGCGCTCACCTGGCCGACGTGTACGGCTCGGAGGTGTCGAAGACCACGATCTCCACGATCACCGACAATGTGCTCGACGGGATGTTGGAGTGGCAGAACCGGCCCCTGGACCCGGTCTACCCGGTGGTGTTCATCGACGCGATCCACGTCAAGGTCCGAGACGGCCAGGTCGCCAACCGGCCCATCTACGTCGCCCTTGCGGTGACGACGGAGGGCAACCGGGACATCCTCGGCCTGTGGGCAGGAGATGGTGGGGAAGGCGCCAAGTACTGGCTGCAGGTCCTCACGGAGCTCAAGAACCGCGGCGTGAACGACGTCCTGATGGTGGTGTGCGACGGCCTCAAGGGGCTGCCCGAGTCGGTGAACACGGTGTGGAGGGAGACGATCGTGCAGACCTGCATCGTGCACCTGATGCGCAACAGCTTCAAGTACTCCGCCCGGCAGCACTGGGACGCCATCTCCCGGGCCTTGAAGCCTGTCTACCAGGCTGCGACCCTCACCGAGGCCGAGGAACGATTCCTCGAGTTCGCCGAAGCGTGGGGCGACAAGTACCCGGCAATCGTGCGGTTGTGGGAGAACGCCTGGGCCGAGTTCGTCCCGTTCCTCGGCTTCGACCGCGAGATCCGACGCATCGTGTGCACCACGAATGCGATCGAGTCGGTCAACGCCCGCATCCGCAAGGCCGTCCGAGCCCGCGGTCACTTCCCCAACGAGCAGGCCGCGCTCAAGTGCGTCTACCTCGCCGTCATGGCGCTCGACCCCACAGGCAAAGGCAGGGCCCGCTGGACCCAGAGATGGAAGGAAGCCCTCAACGCTTTCGACATCCGATTCGACGGCCGCCTCAGCAGCCCCAGACCAGCATGACAACACAACCCAGTTACACCGTTCGTTTGACAGACCCACCCGTGGGGAATCAGCCCCACCAACCCGGCACGAGACCCCTCTCCCGACAGTCCCCCGGACCACTCCACCCCGGCATCGCCGCTTGCCACGAGAGAATCCAACCCCAGAAACAGAGAATCGGCGAGAGGTTTTCACCTCCCGCCGATTTCCTGTATTTGCCCTAGTCAGAGGCACATTTTGTGCGCGAGAGAGGAGTTGAAGCTCTCTTCTGTCAGCCGATAACGACCCCCTGACAAGGACTTATGCAGATGGATTGCCACTTCGTCACCTTGCCGTGGGGAATACGTGGGGAATCGGGGATAGCACCGCCGATGCGAGGGGAACGCTCGGTAGCACCGACCGCAGGGGAGCTCCGGGGCACCGGCCTTCCGCCAAGTGAACGCACCAGTGAACTCACGACGGCTCTCCGACGTAGCGGTAGTAGAAGCCTGTGCCGCGCCGAGAGGCCCGCGAGGTCCAGTTCCCACCGGAGGTCGCCGAACCGGGGGTGTTCGATGGTGACCTGATCGGGCGCCGACTGGCGCAGGGCGGGGGGTTTCGCGCCAGCTTCTGAGGACCAGGTGTTGCGGAACCACAGGTGCGGCAGAACGTGGATCCTCGCGGAGTCGGGCCCGGCATTGGTGAGGCTGATCTCCATCAGGACGTCGTGGGGGCCGGCTTTTGCGTAGGCGACGTCGACGACCCAGTACCGGTCATCGTCGAACACCCCGGTGTCGAGCAGTTCGTACTCGGGCTGGTCACGGTCACGGCGGCCGTTCTCGGTGACCAGGTCCTGGTAGGGGAACTCGGCCTGCGGGTAGTGGTACCGCCAGCGCAACCAGGAGTGACTCGGCACGGCGTCGAGGAACCACCAATACTCCTTGACATCCTCCCCGTGGTTTCCCTGCGGCCCGGTCAGCCCGAACATCCGTTCCTTCAGGATCGGGTCTCGCCCGTTCCACAGCGCGAGCGCCAGGCAGGAGAGCTGTTCGGAATCGCACATCCCGGCGAGGCCGTCCTCGCCCCACCGGTACGCGCGGGAACGGGCGTGGTCATGCGGGAGGTAGCTCCAGGCGTCGCCGTCGGCACTGTAGTCCTCGCGCACGGTTCCCCAAGCGCGTTCCGAGAGGTAGGGGCCCCAGTCGTACCACGGGGTCGCGTCCCTCAGTCCGTCCTCGGGATGCCCGAAGGACTCAACCCGCTGCCGCTCAACACCGCTCATGGCACCTCATTTCGCCGGACCGCTCAGGGGAAGGATGCCCCACCTCCGGCCTCGGCCGCAGGCTGGCAGCCGAGATTGACAGGGATCTCCCCGGGCCGCGAGATCGGCGGCACCTCTCCATGCCAATGTCTTGTGGGACGATTCGGGTTCGATTGCTCGTCGGCCCGGTACGGATTGCGAAAACTGCTGGCGGCAATCCCTGACGTCACCGTCCCGAACTCCTACGCTACGCACATGGCCGAACAGCAAGTGCCCGTGTCGCCGGTTGAAGGCGAACCGCAAGAGCGCGTCATAGCCCCGACGGGGGAGCAGCGGGCATCATCGCAGCCTGGCCTGGTTCCGCCGGAGGTGCCGACGCCGGTGACCCCTCGGCTGCGGGTTGATCTGACCCGGTCGTTCACGTGGGGGTTCACCGCGACCGCGGGTGCGCTGGTCGCCCTCTGGCTGGCGACCGGGGTGGCGACTTTGGCGAGCGTGGCGGTGTCGGTCGCCTTGGCTGTGTTCCTCGCGCTCGCACTCAACCCGGTGGTGGGGTGGTTGCAGCGGCACCGGTTGAGTAAGGCGATGGCCATTACGGTGGTGTTCGCGGGATTCGTCCTGGTCTTCGCTGGTGTCATCTGGGTGGTCGTGCCGATGGTGGTCACTCAGATCGGGGCGTTTGCGGCCGCGGTCCCGCAGTACTTGACCGACATGCGGAACAGGGGTCCGCTGAAGGTTTGGTTGACCTCCGGGGTTTATGCCGCCAGTGTAGCGGTTGGTTTCATGATGAGTTCGAACTCGACCGGGGTGAGTTTCCCGAGCCTGCGTTGACGGCGTTTCCGGTGGTACTTCCCCTCGATCCAGGACACGATCGCCAGCCGCAGTTCCTCTCGTGTACTCCAGGACCGTCGGTCGAGGACGTTCTTCTGCAGGAGCGCGAAGAACGACTCCATCGCGGCGTTGTCACCGCATGCCCCCACGCGGCCCATGGAGCCGGTCAGGCCGTGGCGTTTGAGGGCCTTCAGGAAGCGTCTGGAGCGGAATTGGGACCCGCGGTCGGAATGCACGATCACCCCGGCGGGCCGGCCTCGGTGGGCCACTGCCATCTGGAGCGCGTTGACGGCGATACGGGCCTTCATCCGCGAATCGATCGAGTAGCCCACGATCCGGTTGGAGAACACGTCCTTGATCGCACAAAGGTAGACCTTGCCCTCGCGGGTGCGGTGCTCGGTGATGTCGGTCAGCCATAGCTCGTTGGGGCCGTCGGCGCTGAACTGCCTGTTGACCAGGTCATCGTGGACGGGAGCGCCGGCCTTCTTGTACCGGGTCTTGCGCCTGGTGAACACCGACTGGATGCCAGCGACCCGGCACAGCCGCCACACTCTGCGCTCCGACAACTCGTAGCCCAATTCGGCAATGTCATCGGCCAGGACGCGGTAGCCGCCCTCCGGGTCATCATCGTGGAGCTGATGCAGCACGGCGATCAGCTCACGCTCTTCGGCCTCGCGGGCCGAGACCGGCTGCTTGAGCCACTTGTAGTAGCCCTGCTTGGAGAATCCCAACACCCGACACGCGACCGCCACCGGCACCCTCACGGTGGCACCGACCGCAGCCATCTCCTTCACGAGCGGGTAGATCATTTTGGGGGCGTGATGTGAGCCTGCGACAGATACGCCGCCGCTCGCCGTAGGACCTCGTTCTCCATCTCCAGCTCGCGGATCCTGCGTAACGCCTGGGCCATGTCCTTGCGCTGCTCAGGATCGGTGGTCGGGGTCATCCCGTGGGACTGGAAGCGAGCGTCGCGGACCCAGGCTTGAAGGGTGGTCTTGGCCATCCCCATGTCCTTGGCGACCTGCTTCTGCGGGATGCCTGAGGCGACCAGCGCGACCGCGTCGCGCTTGAACTCGTCGGTGTAAACGATCTTCGGCATGGATGCCATCCTTCCAGCACGACCCTCTCGTGAGAGTCATGCGATCTTGGAGTCAACCAAACCTTCAGCAGTCCCCAGCGCTTGGTTCCAGGCGTTCACGCAGGGCCCGATGCAGGGGTTGTACACCAACATGGTTGCCCAGGTCCAGGCATGGATGTCGAACCCGGAGAACCTGATGGCGGTCGGCGGTGGGGCGCTGGCGGTTGGTGCCGGACTGATCAACGCGATCTCCAGCACGATGATCATCCTGGTCCTGACCCTCTACTTCCTCGCTTCGCTTGACCAGATCAAGGGCGCCCTGGTGCGGTTCGCTCCCGCCTACAACCGCACGGGCCTGGCTAGCCTGGTCGACGAGATCACCGATTCGGTCGGCGCCTACGTCTCCGGCGAGGTGACCTTGGCGGTCCTGAACGCTGCGTTCACCTTCATCCTGTTGAGCCTGCTGCAGATGCCCTTCGCGCCGTTGATGGCCTTCATCGCCCTGTTCGTGACCCTGATCCCGATGATCGGTTCGGTGCTGATGTGGATCATCGCGGGCGTCTTCACCCTGTTCACCTCGTGGTGGGCCGCGTTGATCTTCGCCGTGGTGTACTTCGCCTACATGCAGTTGGAGGCCTACGTCATCACCCCGCGGATCATGTCGAAGCAGGTCGATGTGCCCGGGCCACTGGTTCTGATCGGCGCGATGGCCGGTGGCCTCCTTCTGGGGCTCCTCGGCGCTCTGGTCGCGGTCCCGGTCACCGCGTCGCTGTTGCTGATCCTGAACCGCGTCACGCTTCCCAGGCAGGATGCCAAGCTCCAGCCAGACCTGTAGCGCGCGGCTGTGGCGGATCGGGTCTGCAGGTCGTAGCATCACCCTCGTGCCAACTGGGCGTTTCGTCGATCTTGACGCTGAGCGTCGTCGCCGCGAGTTGATCCTCACGGTTGGGTGGACGATCCTGAGTGGAGCGATCGTGCTCGCCGCCTACTACCTGATCGGGTTCACCAGTGGCTCCGTCTGGACGGTCGTCGGCACCTTGGCGGTCGGCGGGGCACTCTTCGGGATTTCCCTCACACGCCAGTTCCGGATGATCCTGACCGACGACCTCCCCGAACTGCGAGCGATCCGTGCCCTCGGCACCACCGCCGCCGTGTTCCTCGCCGTCTTCGCCGGCACCTATCTCGCGTTCCCGGCCGACTCGTTCAGCCGGCCGCTCAACCACACCAGCGCGCTCTACTTCGCGATCACAGTGTTGTCCACGGTCGGGTTCGGTGACATCACCCCCGAAACCGATCCGGCGCGCATGGTCGTCTCGCTCCAGATGCTGCTCGACTTCGTCCTGATCGGCGTGATCGTGCGCGTCTTCATCAACGCTGCCCGGACCCAGGTCACCGCCGTCGACGACACCGCGCCGCGCGACGGCAACCCGGATTCGGAGTCGACCTAACGCCGGGGACGACTCCCCGAGGGGCGTCCTCAGCTCAGGTCGGTGTGCAGCCCGCGATCGTGGTGGCAGTCGAGACGATCTCGGCGAGTTGCCGCTTCGCAGTCTGGAGGGTCGCCTCCAGTTCCGGAAGGCTCGTCGCATCGGTCACGGTGGCGAGTGTCGTCTTCAGCGCCTCGACCTGAGGGGCGAGCTGGGCCTTCTTCTCCTCGGCGAGGCGTTGCACGGCCTGCCCCAAGGCGGCGGCGTCGGCCTTCACAGTCTTCCAGTCCGTGTGGGCTTGGCCGAGGTTGACTGCCTTCACGTCGTCGGCGACCTTCTGTACCGAGGCAACCAGCGCCGCCTTCGCGCTGCAGACCTCCTCCTCGGCAGCCGAGCCCACCGTTCCCGAAGCAGTGCAACCTGCCATCAACCCGACGGTGAGGACGGCCACCACCCATAGCCGTAAACCCTTCACCCGACACCTCCTCAGGTTTTGTCTCGCGGCACTGCCATAGTGCCGCCGCTTGACCCGCCTTTTCAGGATCTCCTGGCCCCGGCGAGGCGGGTGAGCAGGAGGCACTGGGCGAGGATCATTCGTTGCATCTCGGTGGGGTCCACACTTTCGTCGGAGGCGTGGATGCGGGAGCCGGCAACGTCCTCGGCACCCCACAGGACGAACTCGGCGTTCGGGGCGGCCCGTTGCAGGTTCCGCAGTAACGGGATGGATCCGCCGCTGCCCGCTTCACCGGCGGGCGAGCCGAAGGCCTCGGTCAGGGCCTGACGTGCGGCGGCGTATCCGGGTCCGTCGGTCGGGCACTGGAACGGCGCCGCCGCTTTGGTGCGGCGGACGTCGACCTGCGCCCCCCACGGGGCGTGGGACTCGAGGTGGGCGACCAGGGCGTCGAGTTCCTTCTCGGGCTCGGAGCCGGGCACGATGCGCATCGAGATCTTCGCGCTCGCCTCCGGGATCAGGACGTTGGACGAGGTGGCGATGTCGGTCATGTCGAGACCGATGGCGTTGATCGACGGCTGGGCCCAGAGCAGGTCGCCGACCGGTCCGGTCCCAGTGAGCTGGACTCCGGGCAGGATGTCGGCGCTGGCGCGGAAGTCGTCCGCGCCGAGGTCCTCGCCCGCCCAGGTGGCCCGGGAGACCCCTTCGACAGCGACGTTTCCGGCGTCGTCGTGGAGGGTCGACAACAACCGGGCCAACGCCATCATGGCGTCGGGTGCGGGCCCGCCGAAGATGCCGGAGTGCAGCGGGTGGCTGAGGGTGCGGACCGTGACGACGCAGGCGACGTCGCCGCGCAGGGCGGTGGTGAGGACCGGGTCGCCGACCCGGAGGTTGCCCATGTCGGCGATGACGAACAGGTCGCAGGCGAACAGTTCCGGGTGGGCGTCGACGAAGGCCTCGAGGTTGCTCTCGGTCTCCTCCATGCCTTCCAGGATGAGCCGCAGGGTGCAGGGTGGCTTGCCGTCGAAGACCCGCAGCATGCCGAGGTGGGTGACCAGGCCGCTGATGTCGTCGGCGGCGCCCCGGCCGTAGACCCGGCCGTCGTCCTTGACAGTGGCGGTCCACGGGTCACTGGTCCAGCCCTGCTCGGGCGGGGCCGGCTGGACGTCGTAGTGGGCGTAGATCACCACCACCGGTGAGCCTTCGGGGCCGGCGATCTCGCCGTAGATCGGCGGGTAGCCCGACGGCACGTCCATCAGCCGGGCGTCAGTGAAGCCGGCCGCCCGGAACAGCTCGAGGGTCCGCTGTCCCATCTGCTCCACAGGCGCCGACGGGTAGCCGGGGAAGGCGATCGAGGGAATCGCGATCAGTTCGGTGAGGTTGTCGATGACGCCCGGCATCAGCGCCTGGACCTTGTCGGCGATCTCGGTGGTGTTCATGGGTGGATCCTCACTGAGGTGGGTGGTGTCGGTCAGAAGAACAGGCCGCCGATGAGGGCGCCGGCGGCGATCGTGGTGGCGCTGAGCACGAGCATCGGGATGAAGAAGCTGTGGTCGAGCAGCTTGGAGCCGAGCTTGGTCGTGCCGGTGAGGTCGAAGTTCGCGGCCGCGATCTGGGTGCCGTTGGCGGGCAGGGTGTAGACCCCGCCGAGCGCGCCGGCCCACATGCCGGTGACCAGGCCGGCCGACATACCCGCCGCAAGCCCGATCGGGACGATCGTGCGGGTGGCGGTCGACTGGCTGGTGGTGAGGGCCGCAACGAGGAAGATCGCCAGGGCCAGCATGAACGGCCACTGGGTGACGGTCGCGCCGATGGTGTCGATGATGTAGGCCTGGTGTGCGGAGATGAAGGTCGCGGTGAGCCAGGCGATCCCCAACAGTGCGATCGCCGAGATCATGCCGGCCTTGAACACCGACTGGTCGGGCACCGTCGACACGTTCGGTTTGCCCAGGAACATGATGATCACCCCGATCACGAACATCACCAGGACGATGGTGGTCGTCATCCCGACCGGCTCGCCGCCGGTGTCGGATTCGATCAGCGGGCGCAGGTTCGGGAAGATCCCGAAAAACACCACCGCCACCACGCCGAGCAGGAAGGTGATCGCGGAGTTGCGCCCGCCCGCGGTGTAGGTGAGCTTGCTGGCCGCCGATTCACCAGCTGCGGCCGCGGCTTTGGGTGGCGCGAGCTGTCCTGAGGCGATCTTCGCCTGCACCTCCGGGTCGTCGTCGAGTTCCTTCCACATCCGGTTCACCACCAGGGCGGTCACCACGATACCGATGACACACGCGGGCAGGGTGATGGCCAGGATCTGTCCCAAGCCGAGGTTGTAGGGCGCGACGTAGGTCAGGGTGAGCATCGCCGCCATCGCCGCGGACACCGGTGAGGCGGCCAGCGCGGTCCCGGACTGGACCACAGTGACCGTCATCGGCCGGGCGGGGCGGATGTTGTTCTTGTAGGAGACGTCATAGATGACCGGCAGCAGCGGGTAGATGATGTTGCTCGTCCCGGCACCGATCGAGAACAGGAACGCCGTCAGTGGGGCGATGAACGTGATCTGCTTGGGCCGCTTCTCGATCACCCGGGCAGCGACGGCCACCATCCAGTCGATCCCGCCGGCCGCCTGCATCAACGCCGCGGTCGTGACCACCGCGAGGATGATCGCGATCGCATCCGTGGGCGGATCCCCCGGCGCTTCGCGGAACACGAATACCAACACGAACGTGCCCAGCCCGCCCCACAAGCCGACACCGACGCCACCGGCGCGGGTTCCCATGGCGATCGCACCGAGCATGACCAGTGCTTCCAGGATCAGGTTGATGCTCACGGCCCTTCCCTTCTGATGAGATCGCCCCGCAAGCCACGCGGGGCCAGTGTCGATGTGTTCGCGGGTTCCCGGCTCTCGGGCCGCTCCCGTTCGCGGCGGTGCCCGCCTCGTCGGCCCAACCCCCGAGGTCGTGCCCGACGGCATCCGTGCGGGTCATAGCGAGACCTCTCCGGCGGTGGTCGCCCACATCAGGGAGTGCGCTGGCCAGCCGTCAGCAGAAATCTAGCAAGCGCCGGCCCGCCGCGTCCAGCGTTTTGGTGTCCACAATTGCCGCCTGCGAATCGCCCTCTCGCCTGCGGGACGGAATGCTTCCGGGGTGCCAGACTGTGACGCGTCCGCACGGCACGAGGAGACGCCAATGCCTGCCAGCACTTTCGATACCGACTTCGATAGCGCCGACAAGTCCGTCACCAACGGAATCCGCTCTGCCCTTGGCGTGAGTGGCCTGGTCTCGCTGGTCATTGGCATGCTTATCCTCGCCTGGCCCGACAAGACCGCCATGGTCATCGCCGGGTTCATCGCGGTGTGGGCGGCGATCGCCGGGCTGGCGAGCCTTGGCGTCGGCATCTTCTCCCGCAGCATCGGGGGGTGGCCGCGCGTCGGCTACCTCGTGCTCGGTGCTGTCTTTCTGATCGCCTCGGGGGTGACGTTCGCGAACCTCGGAACCGCCACCGCCCTGCTCGCCACCATTCTGGGCGTGATGGTCGGCATTGTGTGGATCATCGAGGGTATCGTCGGACTCACGCTGATCGGCGACGCAGCATCGAAGGTATGGACGATCATCTTCGCGATCATCAGCATCCTGGCCGGGATTTCGCTGGTCACCTCGCCGCTGTGGGGCGCGGCGTTCCTGTGGTGGCTGCTCGGGCTCTCCCTAGTGATCCTCGGCATCGTCCAGATCATCCGTGCCTTCCGCTTCGGGCACCGCTAGCCCGACGGTTCCAGCTCCTGCTCTCGAGCGACTCCTGAGGCGCCGGGTCGAGGACCCGCACTGATCGGTAGGGCCGGGAATCCTGTCTGGTCTGTGAACAGCCGTGGGCCGCTTGCGATCGAACGCGCGACCCGCAAGCGAGACTGGGGACGCGTCCGTACGGCGGGAGGAGATCGAAATGCCCGTCAGCACGTTCGAAGCCGATCTGAACGATGCCGACAAGTCCGTCACGAACGGAGTGCGCGCTGTCTCGGGGTGAGTGGCCTTGTGTCGCTGGTGATCGGTGTCGTCATCCTTGCCTGGCCGGACAAGCCCGCCATGGTCATCGTCGGGATCACTGCGGTGTATGCGCTGATCGCCGGGCTGGCCAATCTCGGCGTCGGCCTGTTCTCCCGCACCCTGGGGGTGTGGCCGCGCATCGGCTACCTCGCGCTGGGCGCAGTGTTCCTGATCGCCTCAGGGGTCGCGTTCGCCAACCCGGGAACGGCTGCCGCCGTGTTGGCCGGCATCCTGGGCGCGACGGTGGGGATCGTGTGGATGATCGAGGGCGTGGTCGGGCTCAAGCTGGTCAGCGATGCGCAATCCAAGGTGTGGACGATCCTCTTGGCGATCATCAGCATCCTGGCCTGGATCTCGCTGCTCACATCACCTCTGTGGGGCGCGGCCTTCCTGTGGTGGCTGCTCGGGATCTCGCTGGTGGTCCTCGGCCTCGTCCACATCGTTCGGGTCTTCCGGTTCGGGCCCCGCTGAGCGATCCTCCAGTTCCGGCTCTCGATCCGGTCAGGTGCCGAACGGCGTCATCGAACCGAAGGGCATCGGGAGGTCTGGCGATGGCAGGCCCAGGGGTCGGGAGCGCTAACGGTTTCGCCGTCAGCGACTGCGCGGCATGATGTGTGCGCTCACTGCCTCGAAGTCGGCGACGGCTTGCGCGGCGTAGGCGAGGGAGTAGCTGGCGATGGCCTGGTCGAAGGTGTCCGAATCGCCCAGGTAGCTGGAGATCGCGGTCGCGTTGCGGCTCTGGGCGTGGGCCCGCGCCAGGGTTCGGCCGCACACGCTCGCGTAGGCGGTGTAGGCGGCGGTCCCCATGCCGGCTACGTCGATGCCGCCCTTCATGTCGTGGAACTGGCGGACGTAGAAGTCGAACCCGCGGAGGCTGAAGTGGCCCAGGAACGGATCCGAGGACGCCTGGAGGACGTGCTGGTAGCTGACCACCCGGCGGCCCTCCCGGTCTGGTGAGCCGATGGGCCCGAAGAAGTCGGGTTGGCCGACGTGGCCGTGGCTCTCGAGCACGGACTGTCCGGCCTCCTTGATCTGGAGGACCAGCGGCTCGCCGGAGGGTCCCCGCAGCATCAGCAGCAGGCACCGCGTGCCGACACTTCCGACGCCGACCACCCGGCGGGCGATGTCGTCGAGCCGATACTGCGACAGCAACAGGGCCACATCCGGGCGGACGGAGGCGAGATAGGCCGTGACGTAGGCCTGCACGTCCTCGTTGGTGACTGCGATGCGCGTCAGGACCGGTGGATCCTCGACGAACTGTCGCGATCCGTCCTCGAGCGTTGTGGAGAGCTGCTTCGCGACCCGGTCGGAGCTGCTCTTGCGGGCCTTAGCCACCGCGTCGTCGAGAATCCGGCGCGCCTGCTTCGGAGCGGTGTCGCTGGCGCGGTCTGGCACGGTCTCGAGGATGTAGTAGCGCTGCAGGACGGTGAGCTGGACCATCGCAGCCAGCTGTTCACGGTAGGCACGAGCAGCGGTGGCCGCGGCCGCGGTCGCGCCAGTCTCGCCGTGCCCGTTCTGCAACGCGCCCATCGCGAAGCTCACGGCCAGGCGCTTCACGTCCCATTCCCACGGGGCGACGGCGGCCTCGTCGAAGTCGTTCAAGTCGAACACCAGCGTCCGCTGCGGTGAGGCGTAGAACCCGAAGTTGGCCAGGTGCGCATCGCCGCAGGCCACCACGTCGAGCCCGGTCGACGGGCCGGCGGCGAGGTCGGCAGCCATGATCGCCGCGGTGCCGCGGTAGAACGCGAACGGGTCGGTCAGCATCCGCTTCCACCGTAGGCCGATCAGGTCCTGCTGCCGGGTCTGGTTCTGCGCCGAGATGATCGCGAACGGGTCCCGCCCCGTGGCCAGGCTGACCTGGGAATGCGCACTGCGGCGCATCTCCTTGCGGGCCGACAGCCCCCGTTCGGCGGCCTCGGCATCGGTGGAGAAGGAGCTGAAAGCGGCAGTGGTCATGGACGTTCTCCGATCTGGCGAGAGCCCGGCGCTCACCGGGAAGCCTACGACGCTCTCAGGTGGTTGGGAACGGCCGCTCCCGCCGCGCCGGGGTATTCCGTCGATTCGGCGCCCGACGCGGAGCGAGATGATCCCCCCGGTGTGAGCGAAAGGCCGAAGCCCAGGACGACCTTGCCAACAAGTTCGGCGGAAGGCTGTCCACCGGCAGAATCTTCTGGAGGCGAACATGACTGACACTCATCCTTCGGTCGCCGAGCTTGAGGCGCGAATCCGGGAACTCGAGACGGCCAACGCCCAACTGCGCGAGGCCTCCACACCGACGGCGGGGCTTTCCGGGCGCCGTCCCAGACGACTGGGACGCACTATCACGGCGGTTGTCCTGATCGTGCTCGGAGCACTGGTGACCCCCATTGAGATCGTCGGAGGCTGGAGTAAGACGGTGCTCACCGACACCGACTCCTTCGCGGCCACCTATGCTCGGCTCGCGCGGCCACCCGCCTCCGTGAAGCGGCGACCGCAACGGCCCGCCACCTGCGGACCCGCGCGGACGGCCGCGGGCTGTCCACCGAAGCCTTCGGCACGTGGCTGGCCACCTACCGCACCTGGGTGCGCGCGGCGGTGGTTATCGCAGCCGTCCTCGTCCTTCTGGCCAACCGCCCGCTCTCGGTGGGACTCATCCTGGGGACGGCTGCGTGCACCGTCCTCGCGCTCCTCGTCCTGACCCTGCTCGAACGCCCGGCCCAGGCCAGGATCAGTGAAGCCGAGGCTAATAGCCGGCCACCGGTGCGCCCGCCGGCCCAGCGGGGACCCGATCCGGGCGCCGGCGCCTGTCGCGGCGCTACCCGCGAAGCCGGGCGACTGGGTGCAGAATAAACCATGACCAAAGCCCAACCTGTCGCAGACCCGTCCGCACCGCTCGAAGCTCCCTGGGCCAGCGAGGTGCCCGAAGTCTTGGCGGCGGCGGGCAGCAACCCGGAACTTGGCCTGACCCAGCAGGAGGCCGCCCGCCGCCTCGCCGACGTCGGCCCGAACGAGCTCCGATCCGAGCCTGCGCCATCGGCCTGGAAGGTCGCCGTGGCACAGCTCGCCGATCCGATGAACCTGATGCTGTTGGCGGTGGGCGTGGTCAGCCTGGTCATCGCCCAGGTGTCCACGGCCGTGCTGGTGGGCCTGCTCGTGGTGCTGAACCTCGTGTTGGGGACACGGCAGGAGTTGGCAGCGCGGGCCAGCATCGATGCACTGTCCCGGATGCAGATCCCCCAGGCTCGCGTGGTCCGCGACGGCATCCTCCAGCTCATCGACGCCACGTCCGTGGTGCCCGGCGACCTGGTCCAGGTGGAGTCCGGGGACGTCGTGCCGGCCGATGGCCGCGTCCTGCGGGCCGCGACCCTGGAGACCCAGGAAGCTGCCCTTACCGGTGAGAGCGCACCGATCGGGAAGTCCGCCGCGACCCTGGCCGACGCGGGCGTCGCCCTGGGTGATCGGGCCAACATGCTGTTCCAGAACACCTCGGTGACCCGCGGCACGGGGTCCATGGTCGTGACCACCACGGGTATGCACACCGAGGTGGGACGCATCGCCGACATGCTGACCAGCGTGAAGGCGGTCAAATCGCCCCTGCAGAACGAACTCAACAGCCTCACAAGGGTGATCGGCATGCTTGCCTGGGGCGCGGTCGCCGTCATCGTCACGTTCGGGCTGGGACGCGGGCAGAGCGTCGAGGACGTGCTGCTGCTCGGCGTGGCCATGGCCCTGTCGGCGATCCCGACCGGCCTGCCCACTTTCGTCCAGATGATGCTGTCCTACGGCGCCAGCCAGCTCGCCGAGGCCAAGGCGGTGGTGAAGAGCCTTCCGGATGTGGAGACCCTCGGGTCGACCTCGGCGATCAACACCGACAAGACCGGGACGCTCACCCTCAACGAGATGATGGCCTCGACCCTGTATTACCTGGGTCGCTGGTACAGCATCACCGGCGAGGGCTACCGAAAGAGCGGCGAGATCCTCCACGTGGCGGGGGAGGAAATCCCCGACTTCACCCGGCTGAGCCTGGGACTCGCCCTGGCCAGCGATGCCACCGTCTCCGACGCCGGAGAAGTGGTCGGAGACCCGACCGAGGCGGCTCTGGTGGTGCTGGCGGCGAAGGTCGGTGTCGACGCCGAACCGACCCGACGCGAGTACCCGCGGATCGCCGAAGTCCCGTTCGACTCCGACTACAAGTTCATGGCCACCGTGCACGATGTGAACCTCGACGGCACCCTCCGGACGGTGATGCTGGTCAAGGGCGCCCCCGACGTCGTGATCGGGCGCAGCTCGACCGCCCGCCAGGCCGACGGGAGCTCGGCGCCGATCGGAGCCCAGGCCGACGTCATCGCCCGCGTGAACGCCGAGATGGGCGGCAAGGGCCTGCGCGTGCTCGCGTTCGCGATGAAGGAGGTCGGCGGCGCCGAACGGGTCGCCGTGCTGGAGGACCCGATGTCGGCCGTCGCCGGCTTGGACTTCATCGGGCTGGTCGGGATCATCGACCCGCTGCGGCCCTCGGCGAAGGAGGCCGTGCGGCTCGCGCACGCCGCTGGCATCGAGGTCCGGATGATCACCGGCGACCACGCCGTCACGGCCGCCGCCATCGGCGAGGAGCTCGGCCTGGGACCCGGGGCGATCAGCGGCGCCGAGTTCCGGGCCCTCTCCGACCAGGAGGTCCTGGACCGGCTCGACCAACTCCACGTGTTCGGCCGGGTCTCGCCCCAGGACAAGCTCCGGCTGGTCCAGCTGATGCAGTCCACCGGCCAGATCGTCGCGATGACCGGCGACGCCGTCAACGATGCCGCCGCCCTGAAACAGGCCGACATCGGAGTGGCGATGGGCTCGGGCAGCGAGGTCACCAAACAGGCCGGCAAGATGATCCTGACCGACGACAATTTCGGCACCCTTGTGCACGCTGTCCAGCTCGGCCGCGGGGTGTACGAGAAGATCCTGGGCTACATCAACTACCAGATGTCCCAGCTGATCTCGCTGGTCCTGCTCTTCCTGGTCGCCAGCCTGTTCGCCATCAACGACGGGGTCGCCATGTCGCCGCTGATGGTGCTGTTCCTCAACTTCTTCGTCGCCTCCGTCCCGGTCTTCATCATCATCGGCGACCCTGTCGGGGAAGGGATCATGAACCGGCCCCCGCGGGATCCCAAGGTGACCATTGCCAATCGCCGCTCGGTGCTGCGATGGCTGCTCTACGGGTTCGTGCTCTTCCTCACCGCGCTCCTCCCACTCGTCGCCGGACCCGACCAACCACACCCCGACGCCCCCAGCATCTCGATGACCATGACCGCCGTTGTCGTCGCGTTCGCCACCGTGCTCAGCGGCATCTCGCTGCGCCGGATCCGTGAGCCCGGATTCACCGGGCCGTTGAAGACCGCACTCAAGCTCGCCGCGATTCCGCTGGTCCTGACCGTCCTCGCCACCGAGCTCGGCTTCCTCCAGGCCGCGCTGCTCACCACCAGCCTCACCCTCACCCAGTGGCTGCTCTGCGCGGCCCTGGCGGCGATCACACCTGCCGTCATCGAGCTCGACAAGGCCCTCCAGCGGCGCCGTGCCACCGGGTCCGACGCGGTCAGGCCGGAGGACGCCGTGGCACCGGCCCGCGCTCGCGGTTTGGCGAGGAAGGCCGAATGACCTTTGCCGGACCGCAGGGGTGCACGAGACGGTGCATTTCTGCCCGAGTTCCGCAGTTGGTGGGCATTCGGGCGGGTCTGAGCGAGCATCGATGCTTGTCAACGCGATTCGGTGGTTCCGGAACGGCTGAAAACGGTGGGCACACGAATTGTCGTGTCGGGCTTGTGTCCACGGCTAGGGACGCGGTGGAGTGGTGGGCATGTACTTGCGGACCACGCAACGGCGGAACAAGGACGGCAGCATCGTCCGGTACGTGCAGGTGGCGCACAACCGGAAGGTCGACGGGGTCACCCACGCCGAAGTCCTGTTGAACCTGGGCCGGGAGGATCGCCTGGACCGGGACGGTCTGACCCGGCTGGTGGCCTCGATCAACCGGTACCTGGGCGAACCCGCCCCCGCAGCGTTGCCCGGCGACGCCGCCCAGCTGGTCGGTGACCACCTCCACGTCACCGAGTCCCGTCCGATGGGGACGGTGTACCTGCTCGACGGGTTGTGGCGGATGCTCGGCGTGGATGACGCGCTGCGGAAGGCGCTGGGCCCGCGAAGGTTCACCACGGATGTGGAGCGGGTGTTGTTCGCGTTGGTGGCGAACCGGGCGATCGATCCGATGTCGAAGCTGTCGGCTGCGGAGTGGGCCTCCCACGACGCGGCGATCCCCGGCCTCACCTCGATGGATGACGATCAGGCGTACCGGGCGATGGACGTCCTGATCGAGGCGGACGCCCAGGCCAAGGTGCAGGAGGCGGTGTTCTTCGCGGTGGCGAACCTGCTCAACCTCGAAGTCGACGTACTGCTGTTCGACACGACCAGCACCTACTTCGAACGCGACACCGAAGAAGAAGGCGACCAAGCGTTCCGGGTGTACGGCCATTCGAAGGACCATCGCAAGGACCTGCCGCAGATCGTGATCGGCCTGGCCGTCACGAAGGAGGGCATCCCGGTGCGGTGTTGGTGCTGGCCCGGGAACACCACCGATGTCACCGTCCTGCCGCAGGTGAAGGACAGCATGCGGGACTGGCGGCTGGGCCGGGTGGTCACCGTCGTGGACCGCGGCTTCTCCTCCGAAGCCAACCTGCAGTATCTGAAACGGGCGGGTGGGCACTACATCGCCGGGGAACGGATGCGCGACGGCAGCCCGCTGGTGGAGGCCGCGTTGTCGCGGCAGGGTCGGTACTCCCAGGTCCGCGACAACCTGCGGGTGAAGGAAGTGAAACTCGACGCCGCTCCGGACCGCCGGTGGGTGATCTGCCACAACCCGGCTGAGGCCGAACGGGACAAGACCCAACGCGACACCGCCCTGGACCATGTCCGAGCCGAGTTGGAGCGAATCAAGGCACTCCGCGAGCGAGCCGCGAAGACCCCTGCGAAGCCGGCTGGGAAGGCCACGGTCAAGGCGGACGACAAGCCTGTGGAGCCGGCGCATGTGAAGGCCGAGTGTGCCCTGCGCGACCATCCCGCCTACGGCCGGTGGGTCCGCCAACAACCCTCCGGCCGGTTGGTCATCGACCGGGCGAAGGTGACCGCGGAGGAACGCCTCGACGGCAAGTACCTGCTGTCGACCTCCGACCCCGACCTGACCCCCGAGGACATCGCCCTGGGCTACAAGAACCTCCTCGAGGCCGAACGCGGCTTCCGCGACCTGAAGTCCACCCTCGAACTCCGGCCGGTTCATCACCATCTGGAACCGCGGATCCGCGCCCACGTCCTGCTGTGCTGGCTCGCCCTGCTGCTGATCCGGGTCGCCGAACGGTCCACCGACCTGACGTGGCGGCGGATCGCGATCGAGCTCGGCCGCGTCCACGCCGTCACCCTCACCGGGAGTGCCGGCAGCGTCGTCCACGTCACCCCGCTCAACACCACCCAAACCGGCATTCTCGCAGCCTGCAAGGTCACCCCACCCCCCACCGTCACCACCCTCACCCCAGCCTGACAAGGCAAAACGGCGCTTCTGGTGACCTGCGGACGCGTGGGCACACGACCCCACGCACCCAAACCACGCGTTCGACCTAGTCAACCCGCCAATTCAGGCGATTCATCTGCCCACCAACTGCGGAACCCGGGTTCTGTCGCCGGACGCCCCGAGGCCCGACGAACCTGGAGCCGGTTCCCTGGAGAGGAGATGTCGTGGGACCGCCGCTGTGAGTGCCGTGGCGTCGCTAGCATGGCCCGGTGAGCCTCACTGATCTGCTCCTGCACGGAGGCCTGGGTCTGGACCTGGTCGGTCTCGCGGTAAGGCTGACCGCCCTCCTGGTGGTGCCGGTGAACCGGCGACCGTCCTCGGCGACCGCGTGGCTCCTGGCGATCTTCCTGGTTCCCTACCTCGGACTGATGGCCTTCCTGCTGATCGGGAACCCGAAACTGCCGAAGCGGCGCCGCGAGGTGCAGCGGCAGGTCAACGCGATGATCGCCAGCGCCGCTGCGAGGGTCCCCGAGGTTGTCCCGCACCGGCAGTGGCTGGCGTCGATCGCGCGACTCAGCACCAACCTGGGCTCGTTGCCGCTGACCAGCGGTAACGCGGCCACCCTGATCGAGGACTACGAGGATGGCCTGCGGTAGATGGCGGTGGCGGTCGACGCAGCGGAGCGGTACGTGTTTTGCGAGTTCTACATCCTGTCCGTGGACCAGACCACGCGTCCGTTCTTCGATTCTCTCGAGGCGGCCGTGCAGCGTGGGGTCAGTGTGCACGTGCTGTTCGACTTCATCGGCTCCAAGGGTGTGCCGGGCTACCGGGCGACGACCGCGCACCTGGACGCGATCGGTGTCGAGTGGCGTCCGATGGCGCCGGTACAGCCGTTGCGAGGCAAGTACCAGCGGCCCGATCTGCGCAACCACCGCAAGGTCCTGGTCGTCGACGGCAACGGTGGGCTTCGTCGGTTCGCAGAACCTGATCGACCGGTCCTACAACAAGAAGAAGAATCTCAAGCGGGGGCTGCAGTGGCAGGAGCTGATGACCCGGGTCGAAGGGCCGGTCGTGCACTCGATGAACGCGGTCTTCCTGACCGACTGGTACAGCGAGACCGGCGAGGTCCTCACCGACCAGACTCCCCGCCCTGGTGAGGAGCCCGCGGTCCAGGTCGGGGAGCTGGACTGCCAGATCGTGCCCAGCGGGCCCGGCTTCGACAACGACAACAACCTGAAGCTGTTCAACTCGCTGATCTACCACGCTGCGACGCGGGTGAGTCTGACCAGCCCCTACTTCGTCCCGAACGAGTCGCTGATCTGCGCATTGACGACTGCCGCGGAGCGCGGCGTCGAGGTGGAACTGTTCGTCAGCGAGCTGGGCGATCAACCGATGGTCTACCACGCCCAGCGGTCCTACTACGAGGTGATGCTGCGGGCCGGGGTGCGGATCCACCTCCGCCGGAGCCTGGCGACGCGCCTTCTGGACAACCTCGCCCGGCTCACCTCGGCGCTGCAGAGACGGCCAGCGGGTCGCTGCTGCCCGCTGCCACCCGACCGCAGACGCTGGGCCGTCCACTCACGGCCGCTCGCCCGCCCTGCGCACGGTGGATGTCGCGCGGAGGGCGGGCGAGGCTGTCGGCTCAGTCGGTTTTGGCCTGGGCCTTCGCAGCCTTTGCCTCAGCCTTGGCCTGCTTCTTCGCAGCCTTGTCCTCGGCCTTGTCTTCAGCCTTCGCCTCTTTGGCGGCAGCCTTGATCTGGCTGGCGGCGACGCTGTCCACCGTGGTCTCGACCAGCGCATTGGCCGCGGCCATGGCGTTGCGGATCTTCACCTCACCCGGATCAGAGACGAGGGCGACGATTCCCGAGTGACCCGGCACGATCACGTCCTCCAGCTGTTCGGCGAGCTTGCCCTTCTGGTACAGGTCCCTTGCCTTGCCTCCGGCGGCACCGATCGCCCCGGCGACCGCGGCGCTGCCGATGATCGACGGTGGGAAGATCAGCCCGATCACCGCACCACCGACGACGCCCCAGGTGAGGCCCTTCTTCGTGCTGTGATCGGTCGCCTTCTGCACGTGCACCTTGCCGTCCGCCTCGCGCTTGACCACCACGACGCCCTCGATCTTCACCGTGACCCCGTCCGCAGCGGCCTTGAGGTCCTCATAGGTCGCCCAGGCGCTGTCGGTGTCGGCGAAATCGGCGATGAACAGGGAGTACGCCCCGTCGCTCACCACACCGGCACTCACGTCCTCGTCGGTGGCTACGACCGAGGCCTCGTCGTCAACGCTGGTCTCCTGGGGAGTCAGTCCGTCCGTCATCTGCTGCTCCTTCAATGTTCCTGGGAGCGCGGCCGCGCACCCGGGTTGAATCTATACTTCCAATGACTCGGGCGGGGCCTCGATCGAGCCTTGGATCCTCGGGAAACAGGAGGGCGGTCGATCTCGCGTCTCGGGAGGTGGGCAAGCGCTGGCTCGAGGACCACCCACTCACCCGGCAGAGCGTCGCTGTCGCAAGGCTGGAGGCACGCATGGCAGCTTCGGATCGTCCCACAGGCAGAAGTGGGTCGCTGCTGGACCTGGTGCGCGACCCTGAGCTGAAGCCGGACTGGAGCCTGTCGATCCTGTTGGTGGTCCTGCTGGCCGGAGGAATCGCGATCGCGTCGGCTCTTGGTGATCCGGAGCGTGCCGTGTTCACCATCTTTCCGTTCCTGGTCGCGGTCGCCGGCGGGTTGGCCGCTGGCTGGCGCGCCGGGCTCGCGCTGAGCCTGCTCAGTGTCGGCCTGGTGGCGGCCGCCGGGCTGTTCGCCTACTCACCGGTGACGGCGGCGCTCGGGTTTGCCGCCGTTTCACTGTGGATCTCGGTTCCGAGCCGGTTGCAGCCCTCCCCGGCAGTGGGTCCGACCCTGATGTTGGTCTACCTCATCGCGATGGTTACGGCTGCACCTGGCCCTGGGTTGGCGATCTCGTTGCTGTTCGCGCTGGCGGCCGTGGCGGTCGGGATGCTTGTAGTGCCGTTGGTCACGATGCTTCGCCGCAAGACCCGACCCGCTCCAGGCGCTGCCCCGGTGGAGGTGGTGCCACCAACCGACGCAACGATGGCCCACGTGGGTCCCCCTTGGGTGCCGTGGTCCTGGCGAGAGGTGATTGGTCCGGTTCTCGCTGCGGTGGTGATGGCGGCGCTCACCTTCTGGCATTCGGTTACCCCAGGCTTCCAGATGCCGGTGTGGGTGTTGTTGACTTTCATGGTGGTCTACCAGCCTGCGCACCCGGAAACGGTGAAGCGATCACTGCTCCGGGTGATCGGCACGATCATCGGGTTCGCCGGCGTGCTCGTCCTCGGCCTGCTCCCAGGGCCGCTGTCCTACGCGCTCGGGGTCGCAGCCATCGTGCCGGCGATCGCCTATTCGAAACGCTCCTACCTGCTGTCGGTGGCGGCAGGGGCAATCATGGTCGTCACCCTCTACGGCGCCCCCCATGGGGAGTACCTCGCCTGGGGCCTCGCCCGCACCCTGGACACGGCGATCGGGGCAGCGCTCGCGATCAGTATGAGTCTGCTGGTCCGCAGGATCACTCCTGCGACAGCGGTAGCCGGACCGGCACAGTAACCCCGCCGTTGTCGTAGTGGAGGCCCGACCGGGGCGGATTCAGGATGCGCCGCCCCACATGCCGAAGTCGGCCGCCGGGCTGCTCGGCAAAATCTCGCTGCTCCAACCTCCTCCGGTCGCACTGACGCTACTTCCACACCTGCTGGAAGACTCGGTAGGCGTTGCCGCCGATGAACTTGGCGCAGTCTTCCTCGGTGTAGCCGTGTTCGAGCATGGTGTCGAGGAGCGCGGCGATGATCTGGGACGGTGCGGGGGTGGGGAGGCCCTTGGCGCCCATCGCGGCGGAGTGGCCGCCGTCGGGGAACAGGACTTGGCCCATCGGGAGCTGGATCGAGTCGGCTGTCCAGGTGACGTCGGGGATGTAGTCGCTGGCGAACCCGACGTGGTCGATGCCGACGAGTTCGGCCATGTAGTCGATGTGGCGGAACAGCGTGTCGGTCGTGACGATGTCGGGGTTGGTGGTGTCGACGAAACCGCCGACCATGTTGATCGAGCACACGCCGCCGGACTCGGCGATTGCCTTGATCACGTTGTCGCTCAGGCTGCGCGGGTAGTCAGCGATAGCCAGGGCCACCGAGTGCGATGAGATCACCGGTTGGGTGCTGTGTTCGATCGCGTCGAGCGAGGTGCGCTCTCCGGTGTGGCTGACGTCGACGACCATCCCGTAATGGTTGTAGGCCTCGATGAGGAGCTTGCCGACGGTGGTGAGGTGCCCGTTGTCGGGCTCGAAGCATCCGTCGCCGTAGGGGTTGCGGCCGTTGTAGGCGAGCAGGCAGTAGCCGTAGCCGAGCTCACGCCAGAACGCGACCCGGTCGGGGTCTCCCTCGAAGATCGAGGTCCCCTGGTTGGTGAAGAAGATGCCCAGCCGGCCTGCGGCCACTGCCGTGTCGATGTCGGCGGAGGTGCGTACCACCTGGTAGCGGTCGGGCCGCTCGGTGATCTTCTTCAGGTAGAACTGTGTTGCCTGCATCACACCGGTGAGGGAGGTGCCGGCGCCGTCGGCGGCGGTGCACGCGGCGATCGCCTTGAATCCTGCCTCGATCAGGCGGTCCATCTCGTGGTGGAACTCCGGAGCCTGGGGCGAGGACCACTGGGTGGGCCAGATGCCCGAGTAGAGCGTGTCGATCGCCATCGAGGAGCGGACCAGGTCTCTGGCTCGGTCCGTCGCCGGGTATTCCTGGCTCCGTTGTGGAATGTGCGAGTAGTCAGCCATGGTTCACATCCTTCGATGTCGGACCCCGTCGGGGCGAGGGTTCACAGTATTTCGAGGTTGCCGATCAGGTGGTGGAAGAAGGCGATGCTGCGGCCGTATTCGCTGACGAGGACTCGTTCGTTGACGCCGTGCCAGCGGGCGGTGTCGGCGGCTGATTCGACCCGGACTGCGGTGAAACGGAGGACGTTTCGGGAGAGTTTCTGCGCGAAGTACTTGGCGTCGCATCCGCCGATGACGAGGTAGGGGACGACCAGCATGCCGGGCAGGTCCCAGGTCTGGCGGATGGATCGTTCGATCACCCGGTAGGCGGAGCTGTCGGGGTCGGTCACCGGGGAGGGGTCGACCGAGCTGGCCAGGACGCTGACCTGCACCCGGTCGTCGTTGATGACCCGGCGGGCGTGGTCGAGCACGGAGGCGACCGTATCTCCTTGCAGGATGCGGAAGTTTACGACGGCGGTGGCGATCGGGGGCAGCACGTTCTCCTTCACCCCGGCGTTCATCATGGTCACCGCGGTGGTGGTGTGCAGCATCGCCTCGGTCTGCGGCGAGGTGGCCATGAACGCGATGAACTGCTGCTCGCTGGCGCCATGGCCGGCCATCCCTGCGGCCAGCGAATCACCGACCGGGCCCGGGCTTGCTGTCGGGGTGGGCGCCTGGGCGGAGCCGACGACGTCGGCCAGCATCGCGTGGGTGTTCTCGGGGAGTTCGGGGGCGAGGTAGCGGAACTGGTCCCGGACGGCTTGCGAGATCCGGTACGGGAAGGGGTTGGCCTCCAGCCTGGTGATCGCCTGCGCGATGATCCCGATGTTGGACTGGTGCGGCGGCATCGCCGAATGCCCGCCGACGGCGTCGATCTTCAACTCCAGGCTCGCGTACCCCTTCTCCGCGGTACCGATCAGGGCCATCGGGGCGGACACGCCCGGGAACAGCCCAGCGGTCAGGGCCACCCCCTCGTCCAGCACGAATGCGATCTCGCTGACGCCACGTTGCTCAAGAACCTCGACGATGTGGCGCATCCCTTCCCCGCCCATCACCTCTTCGTCCTGGCCGAAGGCGAGGTACAGCGTCCTGGTCGGACGGAACCCGGCCGCGAGCCGCAGCTCGACCGCCTCCAGGATCCCCAACACCATCGCCTTGTCGTCCAGGGATCCCCGACCCCAGACGTAGCCGTCGGCGATATCACCCGAATAGGCGTCGTGCTCCCACTGGTCCTCCGTCCCCGGCACCACCGGAACCACGTCCTGGTGGCCCATCAGGACCGCCGGCGGAAGGGATGGATCCGTGCCTTCCCAAGTGAACAGCAGGCTGTAGGGCCGGGGGTCTCCGAGCAGCTCCAGCGTCAGGTTCGCGTGCACTGCAGGAAAAGACTCCCGCAGGAAAGCATGGAAATCCTCAAAAGCCATAGTGTCGAAATCGTCGCGATCCTGGTTCGACTGGGTCCGAAACTGGATCGCGCGAGAAAGCCGCGACGCCGCCGCGTCCACATCGACCGGCACATCGACCACGGACACACCTTCCATCTGCAGGGAAGGAAAGGTGGCTGCTGGCTGGGAACTCATTCCTGCTCCTGCTCGGGCCGGGGAGACCGACACTGTCTCCTCTGGAATGCTACGCCCGCACGAGGAGGTCAGCAATGAAAAGGCCTGAGCGCTCCGGGTCAGATCTGTCGTGGACGCAGGAGTCGCGGAATCGCCATACTTCACGTGTGGCCCTACCCGCGGGCGGCTCCGCCGGAGACCCGGAGTCCATCACCCAGGAACAGCTCGTCCTGTCGCTGAACTTCGTCGCCGACGCGGGCCAGTTGATGCTCGAATCCAGCTCCTCAGTCAGCGAGGTCGTCGTCCGGCTGCGAGAACTCCTTCCCGCCCTGGGACTGACCGGCTGCTCGCTCGACGCCGACCTGAGCTCGCTGGTGCTCAGCTACTGGCGGCCAGACCTTGCCCTGCCGATCACGACGATGCGGGACGTTCAGGTCGGATCGCCGCTGCTGCATCGCCTTGCCGGCACCAGCCTGCTGCTGGATCGGCTGGAACGGGGCCAGATCAGCCTCGCCGAAGCCACCACACGGCTGGCGCAACTGCGCAACCAACCCCCACCCCAGCGCCGCTTCGCCTGGTCGGCCCTGCTGCTGTCGGTCGCCGGCTGGGTCGTGTTCCTCTACGGACCCGACCCCGTCACCATCCTGGTCGCGCTCGCC
Organism: Propioniciclava sp. MC1595; assembly: GCF_017569205.1. Classification (GTDB taxonomy): domain Bacteria; phylum Actinomycetota; class Actinomycetes; order Propionibacteriales; family Propionibacteriaceae; genus Propioniciclava. The sequence continues at coordinate 721,698 of NZ_CP071870.1, read as the reverse complement.
GCGACCCTGATCACCTTCCCGATCGCCCCCCTGGTCCGCCGCGTCCACCTCGCTGAACTGGCCGGCACCTTCCTCTCCGCCCTGGTCCTGGCAGCCGTACCGAACCTCGCCTACGCCGCCGGCGTCCCCGTCGCCGTCGGTCCGGCCGTCGTCGGAGCCCTGTTCATCTACCTGCCCGGCCGGGTCCTCGTCTCCTCCGTGGTCGACGGCCTCAACAACGCGCCCCTGTCCTCCCTGGCCCGAGGCCTCCAGGCACTGGTCACCGCAGGCACCCTCGCCGTCGGGATGCTCGCCGGCGGCGCCCTCGGGACAGGCCTGGGCATCCGGTACGTGCCGAACACCGCCGCGGTGCCACTGGCCCTTTCCGCCCTGGGAGCGGCGATCGGCATCCTGGGCGTGGCCATCGCCTGGGGCATGCCCCGGGCCCAACTGCTGCCGGCCGTCGCGATCGGCACCGGGGGCTGGGTCGTCGCCAGTCTCGGCTCCCAGCTCGGCACCGTGTCGGGCTGGTTCGTCTACGCGGTCGCTGCCGGGTGCGTCGGGGCCGTCGGCGCGCTCACCGCCCGGCTGAGAGACTCGGCGGCCAGCATCTACACCGGGGTCGCGATCCTGCCCCTCGTGCCCGGGTTCACCCTGTACCAGGGCATGCTCGCCCTCGCCGACGGCCACACAGCGGCAGGCATCGCCACTCTTGGGGCCGCGACCGTCACCTCCCTCGCCGTCGCCGTCGGCGTCGCCGCCGGACTCGCCCTCACCACCGACGTCTACCAGGTCCGCATCCGGCTACCACATCGCCGCCGGTAGGAATCCAACCGCGAGAAGTCCGGCCTGAACCTCGCCCACTCGACCGAGGCACCGGACGACCCTCCCCGCGGGCATCAGCCTGGCCTTCGAGGGCTACCCCTACTCCACCCGTGACATGGACAAGGCCGTCGCCGCCGTGTGGTGAAACGCCGCCACGTGGGAGGGCGACTCTGGATTCAGGGTCAACCGGATCGAAGGGAATCGACAAAGCAACAACGTCGATCAATGTCTTGGGATTGTCGACGGCGCCAGGCACTGCGCGCGTCGCCTCCGACAGCGTCTAGCGTCAGGTCGACGAGGCTGTGCGCAACGCCACCGCACGTGCGGTCAGCGCCGAGGTCACGGTGATCTCGGAGGACGCCGCCGCTCGCCCCTTGGGCGCCAGAACGACACCTCGCCCTTCTACGCCGGCGCGTACTTCATCGACAGCAACGGAAGACCTGCTCGTCGGGATTCGGGATCGTGAATCAAGGCACCAACCGCAGCACAACGGCACGACACTGCGCCAACCCCAGCTACCGCCCACGGGCCTTCCCCGATGCCCCCTCCAGCTACACCTACAACGGAGTCACGAGGGTGACGGCGGGACCTCCATCACGACCGCCTCAGCGACCGGCTCAACCTGCATCCTCATCGGGTACCTCCTAGGTCGGAGTTCTGTGATGTCTCACGAGATCGTGGACGGTTGCGTCTCGGGGCGGGACCTCGACCGCCAACGGGACACCTTCCCCGGGCATCGCACCTTGCCAGAGGCGAACAGCCCCAGAAACAGAGAATCGGCGAGAGGTTTTCACCTCCCGCCGATTCCCTGTATTTGCCCTAGTCAGAGGCACTTTTGTGCGCGAGAGAGGAGTTGAAGCTCTCTTCTATCCAAAGCGAATGGCCCCCTGACAAGGTATTTTGATGGGCCGTAGCCATTGCGTCACCTTGTCGTGGGGAATACGTGGGGAATCGCTACGAACCCGAGATCCGCGCGGATCTCGCGTCCATCGCTGCCCTTCAGCATAGGCAGAGCCCGCACCGGGATCACTGGCGAGCCAGCGGAGAGGCACGCGTGAAGGAACAGGTTCGGCGCTCTCCTGTGCGCGGTGAGGCCTGGCAGGTCCGACCCCTACAGCTGGCAGCAACAAGGAGGCGCGCGCACCGTTCCCCTTGAGGTCGTGCAAGCGCCGCGTCGACGGCGAAACGCTGTCGCATGTGCTGCGTGAGCAGAACTCGTTCATCGCGATCCTCATGGTCAGCGGCCCAATGAGGGAGCCAGCGCTGGCGAAGGCACGGTCGGCGGCTCCGGGGTGATGGCCTGACCGACGGAGACTACCTCCCAGCGCGTGGGGTCCGTCTGAACTCGGATGTCACTTTCCAGGGCATCGAGCGCGGTATCGGTGATGGTCGGATCCGGCTGAGTGGTCTGAAGAATGAGGTCTGCGGCGCCAATGACGCGTTGACCGGTGCTGCGGAGGATGTCGGCCAGGTCGCGGTCTTCGGTCACCGCGTTGAGGGCCCAGCCAGCGACGTAGTTGAAGGTGTACTGGCTGGAGTCGAGCCCGTGGGCGCTGGTCACCATGTACGCGACCGATTCGGCCTCGACTTCGATGATCCCCCGGCAGTCGCGGCCCTGCTGGTCTGGGTGGAGGATCACGTGACCGGCTTCGTGGGCGAGGGTCTTGACGGCCTGGGCGTCGTCGACGTCGTCGCGGACCATGACGAGCCGCTGGCCGAAGTCGGTGTAGCCGTTCGGCCCGCCGAGGTCCGCGCCGCGACGTACGTCGAATCCCCGTTCTTCGAGGAGGCCTTGGAGGCGATCCCACAGTCCGACGGGGGCTTGCCCGGTGAGGAGGGTCGCCTCGCCGATCTTGGGGTCGGGTAACGGAGGCCCGTCCGTCTGCCGGATATCGAACACCGTGACGGGCTTGGTGGCCACCACGTGCGTCCGGTGCAAGACGTGGCCCTGGTCGTCGCGCACCGGTTGGCCGGCATCGTCGAGGCGAGGTTCGCGGCGCGTGATCGGGGCGAGGACCTTGATGCCGGTTTCGCCGCGGCGCACCTGGCGACCCATGGCCTTGAACGCCTGGTAGCCGGCGACGTGGGTGGCCTGCGGGTCTTGGGCCATAATCAGCAGAGAATTCCCGAACGAGTATTTGTGGAACCGACTAGCGAACTTGAGCCAGGCCTGCCAGGCCTGTGGGTCGCTGAGGGCGAGGACGCCGTCGCTGAGCTGGGCGTGGAGCTGGTCCAGCGTCGCCTGCCGAGCCTCCGCAGCCGCGGCCCGCTCGGCCTCGCTCTCAGGCCTGCGGTACCCGGCCATTAGCGGCGGCCTTCCCGCAAGGCGGCGACCTGGTCGAGGATGGCCTCAACCGCCTCTCTGGGTGCGTCGGAGTCTGCCAGCCTCCTGGCCTGCAGAAGCAGGTCCTCGGCGATGAGGAGAACATCTGCCAAAGGCCCTTCCGCTTCACGCGCGGCCGCAACCCCTGTGGGGAAGTCATTAGCGGCCCTGCTCTCCTGGTCGACCTCGAGGAGGGTCGCGGCAGCCCCGCTCTCGCGCCGGAGGTTGAGCAGTGGCCGCTGGGGCACGGCTCGCCCCGTCCCGGTGGCGACTTGGAGGCGATCGGCGTCAAACCCGAGGTCGCCGCCCCGGCGAATCTCGCGCTGCATCGCTGCCTCCCGCCATCGGCCCTAGAACCCGTCAACCGCATAACGGTTGCCGACAGCCGGCGGTGGACAGCGGCGAACCAAAGTCGGTCATGGCCCTTCTACTCACCCGGACTGGACCGCAGGGCTGCACCCGCGAGCGGGAGGCGCGCGATGGCGTGAACCGCGCCCCGCCGTCACCCAAGGATTGAAGGCGACCGTGTCCATACGATGGGCACCGACAGGGGTGGTGAGTAGTGGTGACGTCGCGGGTCAGCCAAATGGCGAGTAGCGGACGCCCGTGTCCGTGGACGTGGCCTCGCTAACTAAACTGCCGATGACTCCTGTATCTGCAAATGGCCAACCGACCGGAGCGGGCTGGGTCACGCGCCGCGGTATCCGCCGTTCGCGGGTTTCTCGGGAAGCTGTGATGGATGGTGGAGCGCCTGTTCGGCAGCCTCAGCAAACCAACCAAGCCAGCGATCCACGAACTCCGTCAGATCAGCGCGGTCAAGCTCCTCAATGGGCCATGCGAGCTGTTCAGTGCCCATCACCCGCATGAAGGCGTTAGGAACCTCCTGCGGCTTTGCAGCGAACGGAACGAGGGACGGCTGCGCAATGAAAGCCGATCGCATGAAGGCCAGCTCATACCAAGCAAACGCGCCCTCCGACTTCGGGTCGCAGTACCACAACGAGTGCGACCTGCCATCGTATCCGCGGGGGCTCTGCGGCTGATTCACTGCAATCGTTGCAGCGGCGATCACCTCGAACGGCCCGTTCCACCGGTTGATTGGCGACGGCTTCGACACGCCGAGCTTCCCGACGCCCAATTCAGCAACGAACACCATCTGCCCACGCCCCGCTGGTGACTCCACTCGGGCCAGCGGCGACTCGGCTTGCACCGCCTCCATCAGGGATGCCGGGATAATCGCAAACGTTCGGGACGCAACCTCGAACAACGCCTCCCGCCGCTCCTGATCCGAGGTCTGGCGCTGTAGCTCAGCGTTCTCAGTCGCTAGACGTTCGGCTGCCTTCTTCGTTGCTGCTGCAAGCCTCTGTGCGCCTGACCCAACGGGTGCATGCGCCGCTTTGGCCAGGCGCTGCACGAGTTGTGTTGGGGTCGGTCGGGCGCCAGAAGGCTTCTCCAGGCATTCCTCGACCAGAAGGCGCAGGCGGAGCGTGCCGACCGTGAGGGCTGGAGGCACGACGTGCAGGTGCTCTTCCCGGAAGTCGGGCCCAAGGAAGGGGCGCTGTCCACTGAGCAGTTCGTAGGCCATCACGCCGAAGGCGTAGATGTCGGTGGCTGAGGTAGCCCGTTCCTCCCTCCACTGCTCGGGTGCCGCGTACGGACGCGTCTTCGCGTGCTTGCGCGTGAAGGTTGCTGTAGATGCATCCCGGTATCGCGCGATCCCGAAGTCGCAGAGCTTCCACGCGCCGTCCAGGTACAGAACGTTGTCAGGCTTGAGGTCCCGGTGCACGATGTCGGCCAGGTCGAGTTCTGCGAGTGCCTGCGCGACATCGGAGAGGACCTGGATCACGTCGTCCAAGCCAAGTTGGCCCCGGGTCGCCTCCATGTGTTGACGAAGCGAGTAAGCGGCCCTCGGCATGATGAGCACGTACTCATCCGCCACCTGGCCGCTATCCAAAATGGGAACGACGCCGGAGAGGCCGGCAGTGCTCAGTGCGTCCCCGATGAGTAGTTCACGATCGGCACCAGGGTCCACCGGCACGAACTTGGCGACCGCATTGGGGGCATCGGCAGAGTGTGCCTCGCGGACCCGCCCGAAGCCACCGGACCCAAGTTCTGGCCCGATCTCCCACTCTCGAAGCTGAAGTTTGATAGTCACGACCCGAACGTTAGCGGGCAGCACCGACAGGCCCGGCCCGCGGCGCCCAACCCGACTCTGTGCCAACCCGAGCCCAGGAGCCGAGATTGAGCGCTGAAACCCGGGGTTCAGCTGTGAATTGCGACTGTCCATGTTTGCTCGCGAGGTCGGTTATTCTCCATCCAAGCGGCATCAATCCTTAGTGTGCCGCTAGCCAAAGGGATGCAGAGCCACTGCACTTCCGACCGGGCGAAGACCGTCACGGCCTCCAAGTGGGGCTCGACGTGTGGAGGCGGGCCGTCAGCACTCCAGGTGGTGGTGAAGACCAGGTCCACCGCGTCTACGTCACCGTCGTTCGTCACAACCAGTCGGTTCGACTTCGTTCGGTACTGCATCTTTCCGTGCTTGTCCAGACCCTTCTGTTCCTTCCTATGATCGTGCCACCAGCGAAGTTGAGCGCCACTGGGAGAGGCATTGGGGATCCCACTCGTCCATCCCCGTGATTCGATGTCATGTTCGACAGCGCGCACCACCTGTCCGGCAAGATCGAGAGCATCTGAGTAAGTGCCCAGCAGGCCCTCCGACTCCAGTTCGGCCCGGAAGTTCCTCAACGCCACCAACTGATCGAGATCGGCATCGCGGGGTAAGGCCTCGTCAGAGAAATACACGTGTACTGGCTTGCCGAGCTCAACGGCGCGATGAATCTCTTCAGCAGTGCCGGACACATCGACCCCAGTACTGCTCCCCAGGCGCGAGTCGAAGAAGGCAACAACAACATCCGCCTTGTCCACAGCCTGGCTATTCAGTAGCGCCTGCGCCCTCGCTCCCATCTCAGGGACCGCTTGGCGCTCCCACAACCAAGGTAAGGCCACGACGCCGAGCCGACGACCCGAGGTGACGCTGAAGTCGACCAGGGCGTTCCGGACGCCTGCGCGTTCCTCCGCAGTGTCTCCAGGCGAAGCGATGACAACGAGGACCGAGTTGACTGCTTGGGGCACGTGACCTCCTCTTGTGGGGGTTAGCCCATCCTGCCGTACCAAGCGCTCAAGAATCGCCAGCTCCTTCCGCTGTGCCCGTGCCGAGCTCGGATGGCGTTCTTCTCCAAGTCTCGAGCCGAGGGTGCCGGCTGGTACTGCCCCGCATATGGCCCCGTGCTAATGCCCCATCCTGGAGGCAAGTCGTCGGGGCGCTCAGGGATCGTTGGACGGCGACTGCCTCGCGCTGCACGAGCCCAGACCTGTCACTGCGGAGGGCTCGTCAAGTAGCAGCATCTCAACGAGCGGGTCCCCGACCCGGGTCCACGCCTAACGATGTCGGGAATGTCTGCTCGAAGAGCCGCTGGGCGCGTCGCAGCACCGGATCAGTCCCCGACTCGAAGGAGACCCACTGGCTGTCGTGGTTTTGCGCGGCGAGTTCGTCCCTGAGGCGATCGCGGGCTTCCTTGATGCGTCGGTGAGCGGTGCTCTCGGAGTACCCGAGATCCTCAGCGATTACTCGCATTGGGTGGCCCTGCAGCGACTCCATCAGCGGCTCCCGGAGTGACGGTGGAAGCTGCTCGACAGCGCGCGTGATGGCGGCGATGGCGTGGCGGTCTTCGACGACCTCGGCCGGGTCGGGCGCGCGGCTCGCCGGATCCCGGCCGTCGAGGGTCACGGTCGGAGGTCTTGGGACAGTAGTGCGCTTGCGGACCACGCCGGCGTCGTCGACTCCGCGCAGGCGGGCGTGTTTGATCGTCATCCAGGCGTAGCTGGCCCAACCCTCTGGGCTGGTTCGTTGGGGGTCGAATCGGTAGGCCGCGCCCATGAGTTCAACGAACATCTGACCGCGGGTGTCCGCAGCGTTCGGTGTTCGTCTGGTCTGGGCGTACACCATCGGGATGACCGAGCCGACCATGTCGGTCACGGCCTGCCGCCCCTCGGCGACCAACTGCGGCCAACGCGATGAGTCAACCCCCTGGAGGAGCTCGGGCGGGTTCAACGGATCGCCGGTCGCTGCGGCGGCACCGAGGTCGCGGGCGTGACAGAGCGCCAGGATGGAAGGGCCGTCCAGGACGGTCCCCGGGGGGATCGTCGGTTCCATGGGTGCGATCCCTGCCGAGGCTCGGGGTTCCAGCGGAGCTGCGGCCTTGGGCTCCACCTGTGCGGGCGGCGTCGGGGCGTCCGACAGGTCGATGTCGCGGAGCATCCGGTGGTTGGTCAGGTACTCCAAAGCGAGTCGGCTGATCCGCGCAGCAGCAGGATGGGCGGACGGCTCGCCGGTGAGGTTGGCGACCAGAACCGCCTGGCCGAGACCCGACCGCAGCAGCACATCGAGACGGACGTGGAGTGGCTCGGTGGACTCGGGGCGTCCGGTCAGTTGCCGCACGGCGGTGCCGACCTGGAGCATGACTGCTTGGTCGACGCGGGTGGAGCCGAGGCGCCGGCCGTCCATCTGACTCAGCGTCGTCTGATGGGCTCGGGCGAGCTCGCGGATGTTGCCGAGGAGAGCGTCGGCGTACGGCCCGGGCAGCGCCCCGGACCTCGCGGCTTCGTCCACCAGAGCGTGGGTGTCGCGCAGGATCGCGAGGTGTCCGAGCGCCACGCTGCGGCGCACGATCGGGGCGTTCTGGACGGGCTGCACGGCTGCGAGCGCGTTCTGCCACGCCGCCAGTCCGACGCCGACGGCCGATCGGCTGGTCGGGGCGTGGATCGCGCCGTCGAGTGCGGTCTCGCCGGCCAGCAGCCATGCCTTCGCCTTCTCGTCCGGCGTCCGGAGGCGCACCCAGTGCACGAGTTCGTAAGCGACGTGGTTGAGCGTCGCCGCGTCGCGCTGCCGGTCGAAGTCGGGGCGCGCCGCCATGTCCTGGCCGATGTCGGCGAGCGCCGCGCTCACAGCGGCCAGCGACGGCGCCAGGATCGGTTTCACCTCAGCAGTTCGCGCTGCGCCGGTCGTTGCGGTGGCCAGCAGCGCGAGGGGGTCGGCTGTGGAGATCGGGCCGAGCGCGCGGCGGATCGCCACCAAGCTGGACACGGTCTGGGTCCAGTCCGCCATCAGATCCAGCGTGAGTGTCGGCTCGACGTCCCACTCGAGGCGGGCGAGTTCCCGCCGGACGGCCTGCCACATGGACCGTTACCCTCGCCGTCCGACAGTGCTGTCCAACTCCCTGCGGACGTCGGCCAACAGCACCCGCAGCCGGGCCAAGTCGGGCAGGTCTGCGGCGAGGGCCAGGTCCCAGGAGTGAACCTCACGCTGCGCGTTCTCGACGCACTCGAGTGCCGTCAGTCGTGTCAGTCCCGGTACATCCACGGGCCGGCTCGCCGGGTGCGTGGCCGCCATCAACAGCGAGATCCCCGTTGCCTCGTGGATCATCGCGGCCAGGTCGTCCCAGCGGTCAGCGGTCAGCATCGTCGCCTGCCCCAGCAGTAGATCGACCTTGGCGATCGACTCGGCGGGCATCGGCACTCCGGTCATGATCGTGATCCCTTCCTTCCAGTTGTCCTCGGATCGTGGGCGCGCCCATGAATCCCTTCGCCCGTACAAGTCACCAAGCGTGCGTGCGAGCGCCACTGTCCACAGTGCTCAAGGCCACACCGCCGCGCAGAGGTGCAGGGTCGGCGTCCGGCGTGGGTCGCGGTGGGCCGGACGGGTAGCACGACCGGACGCCGCGACGCCGGCGCGGCGGGCGTGGCCGACGACCGTTCGAGATCCGCGAGCGCCCCCGAGACCAGGCGCTGATGGCGGGCACGCGTCCACGGCAGCAGGTACGTCAGTCCGATCACCACGACGATCCCCACGGTGGCCGCGTGCTGCCCGGCGACGACGGTCTGCCAAACCGCGATGCCGGCGACCGCAATGCGCAACCGCCAGGCGAACCCGATCAGCGGGAGCCCGGACGCGCCGTGGGCGAGCCCGTTCACGAATGAGCCGAGCACCTCCCACGGCCAGGTGAACCACTGATAGGCGACATCGAACCGGCCTGCCGACACCAGCTGACGCTGCCGAGCTCGGGTGAGCAGCGCGGGTAGGTCGGTCCCCCCGATCCAAGCCGCGGGCACGACGAGGTGGCGGCGTCCGGCCTGCCCGATGCCGGCGGCCCGTCGACCGGTGACCAGGACGGCGACGCGCGGGTCGCCGGGCACCGTGAGTGGGGTCGAGGGGTGTCGCGCCCACCACACCAGGCAGACGATCACCGGTTCGGCGACGACCCCCGCGACCGTGCCGACGACGACGACCGCCAGGACGCCCCACGCCGCAGGAACGGGGAGCGCTTCGATGACCAACAACCACACCACCGCGGAGATCACCACCCGCGGCAACCTCATGAGCACGCCCGCTCGGCGGAGTTGGCCGCTCCGGAACGGGTAGTCCGTTGACGTCGTCATGATGGTCCTCTTACCTCCCGATAATCGGGAAGCTACCGGTCGCCACTGACGGTTTCCTGGCAGTGGAGGCGCCTTCGGCGGTGGCCGACTGGGCGGCGAGCTTCACCAGCCGCGCGGCTTCCTTGTCGACGAGTTCGCACCATTGGGCTGCCTGCGCCAGGCTCAGGCCACTGGATGCCAACTCCCTCAGGGCCGCGCCCGCCCGCCGTTCGGCGTCCGCGATCACTGCGTCGCGTTCGGCCAGCGCAGCCATCACGGTGGCCGACAGCTCCTCCTGCTTCTTGACCAGGTCCGCCCGTTGCTGCCGCAACCGGGCGACCCGTTCAGCGGCGCTCTTGCGTGCCTGCTGCCGGATCTCGTTCATCGCCATCGCTGTCGCCCTCCGCGCCGTCGGCCGGTCCCTTCTCGCTCACCCTCCTAACGGGACGCCGCCGAACCTCGTGGACACCGAGTGACCCCCGCCAAGGACCGGCACCGCGACCACCTGAAGCAGCCGACGCTCACAATCACGCAGGACCACCTCGACCCCTCCGAACCGCTCCCTCAGGACTGCCGCTAAGCCGCCGTCTCCAACCGACCGCGCCACCGCATCCGATACGTCCCGCAGTCGTTCGCCGCCGACGACAACAAGCCCGTACCGACCACCCTCATAACCCCTCAACCTCGAGACCCGCACACCTGTTGCATCACCGGTTTGCCCTAGTCAAGTGCCAATCGCACCAGCTGCGACCTAGGCCCGTCCGAAGGCATCAGCGTTCGCTGTCCCCCGAGGCATCAGCGGCCCCGTTAGGCGGGTGTGATGAGTCTGCACAAGCTGACCGCCGGGGACGGGTACGAGTACCTGACCCGGCAGGTAGCTGCGATGGACTCCACCGAGAAGGGCCACACCGGGCTGGCGTCCTACTACACGCAGAAGGGCGAAACGCCCGGCGTGTGGGTCGGCTCCGGGATGGCCGGCATCGAGGGCCTGGACGCCGGCGACCGGGTCACCGCCGAGCAGATGCGGTTCCTGTTCGGCTCGGGCCACCACCCCCTCGCGCGCCAGCGCGGCGAAGCCCTGCCGCCGGACGCCACCGTCGTCCAGGCGCGCGACGCGATCCGTCTGGGTCAGCCGTTCAAGGTCTACGCCCACGACATGCCCGAGTTCCGGATCGAGGTCGCCAAGCGCTTTGCCGCCTACAACGCCCAGGTCGGCGCCCCGCAGGACGCGCCGGTCCCCGCGCAGGTTCGCGCCGCGATCCGCACCCAGGTCGGCCGCGAGACGTATCGCGCCACCTTCGGACGCGACCCCGTCGACGCCCGCGAGCTCGCCGGGCTGATCGCCACGGCGTCCCGGCCCCAGACCACCGCCGTCGCCGGCTACGACCTCACCTTCTCCCCGGTCAAGAGCGTCTCAACCCTCTGGGCGCTCGCCGACCCGAGCATCGCGGCCACCATCGAACGTGCCCACCTCGCCGCGATCGGTGACGCGCTGCGGTTCATCGAGACCCACGCGCTCTACACCCGAACCGGCCACAACGGCGTCCGGCAGGTCGACGTGACCGGACTCGTCGCCGCCCGGTTCACCCACCGCGACAGCCGCGCCGGCGACCCCGACCTGCACACCCACGTCCCCGTCGCGAACAAGGTACAGACCCTCGACGGACGCTGGCTCTCCATCGACGGACGCCTGCTGTTCAAGGCCATCGTCGCCGCCTCCGAGGTCTACAACACCGCCCTGGAACGCCGCCTCTCCGAAGCCCTCCCCGTCCGGTTCGCCGAACGCCCGTCCACCGACCCCGGCAAGCGTCCCGTCCGCGAGCTCGTGGGCGTCGACCCCGCGCTGAACGCCCGCTGGTCGCAGCGCCGGGCGTCCATCGAGCACCGCCAGAGCGAACTGACGGCCGCGTTCCAACGAGAGCACCACCGGCCCCCGACCATGGTCGAAGCCCGCGCGCTGGCGCAACAGGCCAACCTCGAGACCCGGCAGGCCAAGCACGAACCCCGCACGCTGGCCGAACAACGCGCCACCTGGCGCACCGAAGCCGAAGCCGTCCTCGGCGCCGACGGCGTCCGCTCGATGCTCACCGCAGCCCTGACCGCCCGGACGCTGCGGCGTCCGACGTTCGTCACGCGAAGCTGGATGCGGACGCAGTCAGTGCAGATCGTCGCCACCATGGAAGGCTCACGCTCCACCTGGCAGGACTGGCACGTCCGCGCCGAAGCACTACGCGTGGTCCGGGCCGCGAACGTGCCCCGCAGGCGTGTCGACGACGTCGTCGCGCGCCTCACGCACGCCGCGCTCACCCGCCATTCCGTCGCCCTGAAAGCCCCCGCCGACGGCATCGCTGAACCCGCCGCGCTGCGCCGGACCGACGGCGACAGCGTCTACTCGGTCGCCCGCTCCACCTGGCACACCTCCCGCCGGATCGTCGCTGCCGAACACCGCCTCGTCGACGCAGCCGGACGCCGCGGCGGCCACCGGGTGCCCACCCCGGCCGTCGAGGTCGCCCTCATCGAGGCGGTCGCGAACCGCACCCCGCTCAACCCCGGCCAGGTCGCCCTAGTCCGCGAGATGGCCACCAGCGGCGCCCGCCTCCAGCTCGCCATCGCCCCCGCCGGCTCCGGCAAGACCACCGCCATGCGCGCCCTCTCGACCGCCTGGCGCAACGGCGGCGGCACCGTCGTCGGCCTCGCACCGTCAGCCGCAGCAGCCGCGCAACTGGGAGCCCAGATCGACACCCACGCCGACACGATGGCCCTGCTCACCCACGCCCTCAACCACCGGCGACCGCTCCCCGCGTGGGCCGAACGCATCGGGCCGACGAGTCTGGTCATCATCGACGAGGCCGGCATGGCCGACACCCTCTCGCTGGACCAGGTCGTCGAGTTCGTCCTCGACCGCGGCGGATCCGTGCGCCTCATCGGCGACGACCAGCAACTCGCCGCGATCGGCGCCGGCGGCGTCCTCCGCGACATCCAGGCCACCCACGGCGCCGTCCAGCTCAACGAACTCGTCCGCTTCGCCGACCCCGCCGAAGGCGCCGCCAGCCTCGCGCTGCGCGCCGGCGACCCAGAAGCTCTGGGCTTCTACCTCGACAACCACCGAGTCCACGTCGGCGACCTCGGCACCTCCGCCGACCAGGTCTTCGACTCCTGGCTCACCGCCCGCCAGACCGGCGCCGACGCCCTCATGGTCGCCCCCACCCGCGCCCTGGTGGCCGAACTCAACGCCCGCGCCCAGGCCGACCTCCGCGGCGGCGTCCGTCCCACCCGACTCGTCGCTCTCGCCGACGGCAGCGACGCGGCGGTGGGCGACGTGATCATCACCCGCTTGAACGACAGACGGCTCCGCACCTCGGGCACCGACTGGGTCCGCAACGGCGACCGCTGGACCATCACCGGCATCGCCACCAACGGGGACCTCCGCGCGATCCACCAGACCAACCGGCAGACCGTGATCCTCCCCGCCGCCTACGTGACCGAGTCCGTCGAACTCGGCTACGCCTGCACGATCCACGGCGCCCAGGGCGTCACCGCCGACGTCCTGCACGGCATCGCCACCGGCGCCGAAACCCGCCAACAGCTGTACACGATGCTCACCCGCGGCCGGTACGCCAACCACGTCCACCTCGAAGTCGTCGGCGACGGCGACGCCCACTCCCTCATCCGGCCCGAGGCGATCATCCCGCCCACCGCCACCGACCTCCTCGAACGCATCCTCGCCCGCGACGAGGACAACACCTCCGCCACCACGACCGCCCGCACCCTCGCCGACCCGGCCCACCGACTCGCGGACGCCGTCGCCCGCTACAGCGACGCCCTCGGCTACGCCGCCGAACAGACCGCAGGCGCCGACCTCAGTCGCCGCCTCGAACAGGCCGCCGGCGAGCTCGTCGACGGACTCACCGACGCTCCCGCGTGGCCCACGCTCCGCGCCCACCTGCTCTTGATCGCCGCGTCCGGAACCGACCCCGTCCTGGCACTCACCGAGGCCGTGCAGGCTCGCGAACTGGGCAGCGCCGCCGACCCGGCAGCCGTCATCGACTGGCGCCTCGAACCCGTCACCGGACGCGACACCCAGCCCGCACCCCTGCCCTGGCTCCCCGGCCTGCCGACCAGTCTCGGCCTCCACCGCGACTGGGGCGGGTACCTGCAGCGGCGCCACGCACTCGTCGTCGAACTCGCCGATCAGGTGCGCGACCAGGCGCTGGCGGCCACTCAGCTCCCGGCGTGGGCGCCGGCGGGCAGCTTCCGTCCGGACGCCGCCACCGTCGCCGACCTCACCGTGTGGCGCGCCGCGCACCGCACGCCTGCCACCGACACCCGACCCACCGGCGAACGGCAGTTCTCGGCCGTCGAGGCCCGCTGGCAGGCCCGCCTCGATCGGCGCATCATCGACCACCTCGCCCCCGCCGTCGCCGAATGGACGCCGCTGCTCCACCAGTTGGCGCCTGCTGCCGACCGGGACCCCTACCTCCCCGTGTTGGCGCATCGGCTTGCGCAGATCTCCGGCGTGGGCCTGGACGCCCACCGGCTCCTCATCGCGGCCACCAACGAGGGCCAGCTCCCCGACGACCACGCGGCATCAGCCCTGTGGTGGCGGATCTGCCGGCACCTCACCCCCGCCGTCGCCACCCAGCTCGCCGACCAGCACAGCGTCGTCACCACCAGTTGGCTGGCTGATCTCGAGCAGAACGTCGGCCGCGAACGGGCATCCGCCTTGCAGGCCTCGCCGTGGTGGCCGGCGCTGGTCGTCTCGATCGAGCAGGCACTCGCCCGCGGCTGGCAGCTCACCGACCTGATCAGCACGCCCGAAAGTGCGGTTGATATCGACGACTGCCAGGCCCTCGTGTGGCGGACCAGCGTCCTGCTCGACCCCCTCCCCGACAGCGACGACCTGCCCCCCGACCCCGCCGATGCCGCCCCGGACGAGCACTGGACGCCGCGCGCCGATCTGGATCACGCAGCGGGCGCGACAATGGAGGACAACCACATCGACGAGGTCGAGCCGAACCTGGCCTTCACGTTCGAGGCCATCGAACGCCGGGTGATGACACCGCCGGAGATCTCCGCCGCGGACCTCAACGCCCAACTCGACCGCGCCGACGCCTGGCGCGCCAGCCCCCACACCCCCGAACGCCTCGCGGCCGTCAACGAGCTCGCGCTGGAGTTCTACCAGGACCGCTACCGCGGCTCGTGGGCCCAGCCCTACCTGGCCGGACGCTTCGGCGCCGACCTTACTGACGACCCGGACGTCCGTCCCGGCTATGCCCCCGCCGGCTGGACCAGCCTCGTGAGCCACCTCCACCGTCACGGCGTCACCGACGAGGAGTTGCTCGCCGCCGGGCTCGCGGTCACCGCCTCGACCGGCCGCCTCATCGACCGGTTCCGCGACCGGGCCGTGTTCCCCATCGTCCACGACCAGCAGGTCGTCGGGTTCGTCGGACGCCGCCACCCCGACGCGACCGACCTCGACCACGCCGGACCGAAGTACCTCAACACCGCCGAGACCCTGCTGTTCCACAAGAGGGCCCAGCTGTTCGTCGCCGGAGCGCGACACCTGGACGCCGGAGGCATCCCGGTCGTCGTCGAGGGACCCGCCGACGCCATCGCCGTCACCCGCGCCAGCGAGGGCCGCTACGTCGGCGTCGCGCCGCTCGGCACCAACCTCACCAGCGAACAAGCCACCCAACTCCGGGGCTACGGCGTCGACCCGATCATCGCCACGGACGCCGACGTCGCCGGCCAGGTCGCCGCACAGCGCGACTACTGGATCCTCACCCCGCAACTCCTCCAGCCGCGCTATGCGGCCCTACCTGACGGCTCCGATCCCGCCGACCTCGTGGCCACCGGCAGCGCCCCGCACCTGGTCGACGCCCTCGACCAGGCTCGACCACTAGCCGGCGTCCTCATCGACGAGCGCCTTGCCAACCTGCCCCCCATCGAAGCAGCCCTCGCCGCAGCGCCCGTCATCGCCGCCCAATCGGTCGACGCGTGGGAACCCGCCGTTCACACCGTGGCGGAGAAGATCAACGTCGACGCCGACGTCATCCGCTCTAGCGTCCAGGCGTTCATCCGGGCCTGGAACAACGACCCAGTGCGCCTCGCCGACCAGCAAGTCAGCCTCACCGCGCAAGTCCGTGACCGGCTCACCGCAGCCGGGAACGCACGCCGCTGGGAGACCTTCGCCAGCCGACTCGACCCCCGCCTGGTGGCGGACCCCCACTGGCGCACGCTCGCCTCCACGCTGCACGACGCGCATTCCCGCCGAGTGGACGTGCCCGACGCAATCACCGTCGCCCTCGAGGAAGGCCCCCTCAACGCGGACGCACCCGCCGACGACCTCGCCAGCCGGCTGGCGCGAATCACTCACCCCGAACCGTTCTCGGAGCCGGCTGCCCCAATGGCCATAGATGCGCCGAACCCCCATATCCCCGAGCGGCAGTACCTCGACCGGGGGCCGATGGCGCCGTGATGTCATGGCTTGAGTGGCTGGCCGTGCAACACGACCTCACCTAGATCGCCGGCTTTGATTCCGGAGCCCGTCTCACCCAAGGCCAAAGGGTGCAGCCGCCTGTAGACCCCTTCAAGTCGGACAGCCGCTGGGCGTTCGCCCCATGCCCCTTCGCTCCCTTCCAACCGGACTCCTTCTTGTGCTACCCCAACCGCAGTGCAGCAGCTTCGGCCGCAACTTGACTCCTCTTGTCAGCCATGTCTTGGAGCTCGGCGGCAAGCCTGTCAGGATCGGGCGGTTGGAACAGGTCCTGCGCAGCATCCCGACCGAGCTCAAGCTCGCGATCTTCCGCGCCAATCAGCAAGTCCATCGTGACGTCTGTCATGGGCGCGCCCTCACTTCCTCAATCGGCCACGGGATAACGTCGGCCGGGGGCTGCGTCGCATCCGGATCCCATTCGTCGTCCTCGCACAACCAGACCACCTGAAAGTCTCGGCCCTGCTGAGACGGCGTTGCCGCAGTCAGTGGCACCCAGGCGTCCAGAGCGGTGTGAGCAAGCACCTTCATCCCCGGCTTCAAATCGATCTGATCCATAGACCTAAGGATCAATCATGCCACGCATGCCAGCAAGTGTGCCGTGAGTGCTTGTCTATGCCAGCAGAGCAGTGGCATACTTCTTGGCAGAGGCGCGCCACCGTGGCGACGAACGCTGTCGGAAGGAGTATGAGATGTCTGATGCGGAGTTCGTGCCGCCATACATGGCATTCGGTACGTTTCGCAACTTCCTGGCCGGGCTGAACCCCGAACGCATCCCGGCGCGCATCGACCGCTCCCTGATGGTCGGCATGGCCGGTGGCACACAAACGTATCTGTTGCAGACGCTTCGCCTGTTCGAGCTCATCGATGGGGAGGGGCGAGCCTCGCGCCAGCTCGTTGCCCTCGCCCGCGATGAGGCCTCCTTCAAGACTGAGATGGCAACAATCGTCCGCCAGTTCTACGCCGAACAACTGGCGCTTTCATCCCAGCAGGGCACGGCAGCGCAACTCGCGGAGTCCTTCTCGTCCAGCGGGTATCAAGGCAGCACCCTACGTAAGGCCATCACCTTCTTCCTGCACGCTTGTGCAGCCGCGGAGATCGAGCTCAGTCCCCACTTCCGCAGCCCGCAACCCGGTCGCGCGACCAACGGGTCTCCTCGAAGGCGAACCCGCCCAAAGGCCGCGCCAATCCTGAGCACCGAGGACACGCAGCCGTCCAGCACTGCGGCGGAACAGCGCACCGTTCAGCTACGGTCGGGTGGCACCCTCACAATCAGCTGCTCCACAACGTTCATGGAGCTTAGCCGCGAGGACCGCGGCTTCGTGTTCGGCCTGGTTGACCAGCTCGACGAGTACCAGGAGAGCTCACCTCGCGAAGAGCTGTCGTCGCTGGCTGAAGGGAAGTTGGCACAGTGAGGACGAGCGACTGGGACGTGACAGCGCCTGCGCGTATCGTGCGCCTCGATCCCGCCGGGTGGGATGAACTTAAGGTCGGCTACTGCGGACGCTTGAACGACCTCCCGCTTCTTCGGTGCTTCCAGGTGGCCGAGCTATCTGGCGCCAGATGCGCGGTCATCGAGACACGGTACTTGGGGCCCGACTACCGCCGTGAGTACTCCCGTCTGCACAGCCGCACCTTCCCCCACGTGCCAGATTGGGCGCACCGCATCCACTTCTTCGACTCCGAGTTGGACGTCAGCCAGCTAACAACGCTGCCGGAGGAGGTGGGGTATCTGGGGTACGTGGTGGTCAGACCCCCTCGGCTGAGTGCCGTGGTGAAGGCGATGCTGGTGCCACCCCCCGACCTCAGGCTGGCAGTGCGCACTGCCGTGGCTGAGACGATCCACCTATTTGGGCAGGAACTGTCAGTGGCAGCAGTTCCATTCGCGGAGCAAGACACCACGCTTGGCGTGTGCGCCCATGCTGCCGCATGGTCTTGCCACTACGCGGCCGCACTGAGGGGCTACTGCGCACCCTTGACCATCGCGGAGCTCGCTGAAACCGCTGATGCCAGCCTGAGCCCACATCGCGCGTTCCCGAACCAAGGACTCACGGTTCAACAGCTCAGCGATCTGTTTCGCCGGCATGGAACGCCACCAATGTTCTACATGATCGGCATGCTCCCCCACGCCGAACTGCCCGGCCAGTTCCCCCCGCCAGCCGGTGTCCCGGGGGCCGATCCTGGGACGTGGGACACGCGGATCGTTTCGACGGCATGCCGACACCTCAACGGCGGCTTCCCGGTCTTGGTCGGGACTCGCGACCACGCATTCGTTCTCTGTGGCTGGTGGCGTGAGGCGGGTCAAATTCGGTTGGTGCGCCACGACGATCAGCAGGGACCGTACCTCCCCGTGAATGATCCCTTGAGTGACAGCCTCGTACATCCTGTCACTGGTGCGCCTCGCGACTACGGACCATGGCGCACGTTGCATGTGCCCATGCCCCCAACCGCATGGCTGCTGCCTGAAGCAGCAGAGAAGAAGGGAGGTGTCGGGCTACTTGCGGGGTCGTCGGCTCTAGCCTCTCCACTCGCGACGAAGCTGTCGCAAGATGTGCCGTCCCTCTCTGATCTGGCGGCACAGAGTGCTCTGACATTTCGCACATACGTCGCGCGGTCTTGCGACTACAAGGCTGCTTTGGCTTCGCGGGGTCACAGCAACGCCACGGTTGCGATGCTCAGGCTTACACAGATGCCGCGGTTCGTGGTTGTTGTAGAGGCGATCGACCGCAATGCTCGTCAAGCGGACGGACCTTGCGTGGTGGCCGAGGCCGTCATGGATGCAACTTCACCCGATCGGGATCCTTCATGGATTGCGGCGTGGGTCCACGGGGCGACATGCATCCTCGAGGACCCCGATGACCCACTCGCCGTGAGGAGTGCTTCGGCCCCCACACGTGTGCTGAGCGGGGGTGTGGGACCTGCCTAGGTGGGACGTCGACGCACCGAACCTGCCCGCCGTTCAGCGCACTCAGCTCGGCGGCCCGCGGGTACATCCGGCTGGCTTCCTCGAGGGGCCAGACCCTGTCGAGGATGTCACAACCCGAAGCTGGCCAGCCTTCGACGCCGGCCAGGTGGTCGCGTCGAGCGCGGCCCCGGAATCCAGCCACAGGCAGCGGCAAGGGTCGCAGTAATGTCCAGTTACGACCCGCTCCTCACCGCCGCGTTCGCGGTGCTCGGCGCGATCATCGGCCTGATTGTCAGGTGGCGGCTCGCCACCCTTGCCTACCGGCGTGACGACGAAGTCACCCAGCCCTTCCCTGGCCCTCGCTGGTGGGTCCCCGCCGCGGTGGCGGCGGCGTCCGGTCTCCTCGCCTGGCGATTCGGGCTTGACCGGTGGCCACTGCTGCTGCCCACGCTGCCTCTCGCTTGGTTCGGCCCCTGGCTATCAGCAATCGACCTCGACGTCCGACGGCTCCCCAATCGCCTGCTCGCCGCCCACGCCGGCTTCGTCGCTGCCGGGGTTGGCGCTGCCGCCCTCATCACCGATGCTCCAATGATCGCGATCCAAGCCGCACTGGGCGGGGCAGTGGCGTTCGCCGTCTTCTGGATCCTCGATCGACTCCGCCCCGGCGGCTTCGGTTGGGGAGACGGCAAGTACGTCCCCATCATCGGTGCCGCAACGGCGGCGGTCAGCCTCTCCGTCGCGTGGTGGGCATTCCTGATCGCCTGTGTGGCAGCCGTCGGGGCGACCCCGTTCCGCCGCCGGCGAGCCAACTTCCCCTTCGGGCCCTGGCTAGCTGCCGGCGCGTTGGTCGCCATCTCCCTCCTGGGATAGGCCGCGCTCCGCAGTCAGTAGTGCTCGGCGATGTACTCGTAGGCCCTGTCGAACAGGCCGGGCACGGTGTGGAGGCCCTTGTCCTTCAGCACGAGCCGGACCTCCTTGCGGACCGCCATGTCGCCCTTCTGGGTCGACGCCCAGCCGGCGTTGCCCGCCGTGACCTCTTTGACGATCGAGTCCACCTCCTCGACGACGCGCTCAATCATGACCGGCATGTCCGGAGTCGAGTACTCCAGGAAGATCTGAGTCAGGGCGAACACGTTCGGGTCGGGCAGCAGGTTCAGCCCATCAACTCCAGCCTCGTCCTCCGCCTTCTCTGCGGCCGTGACGTCCTTGGCGAGAGTGAACGCCTCACGCAGCCACTCGATCGACTGCTGTGCCTCGGCGATGGTCCGCTGACGCAGGTTCTCCAGACGCTCCGCGAGCGACTGGTAGACCGGGTGGTTCCCGTTGGGGCCTTCCAGCCGTTTCTTGAGCCGCGCGTACAGCGTGTCAAGGACCTCGTTGGCGGTCTTGTGTTCAACCTCTTCGAGGCCGGGCAGCAGCCCCTCCTCTTCCAGCCTCCGGATCGTGTCGGCGTCCGCCACGACAACCGCGTTGGATTGTGTGACCTTCACGTCGGTCATGTGCTCGAAGACGATGTCGAGGGTCTTGGCGCCCAGCCGCGTCCACACCAGGTCGACGCGCGGCCCCACTGGCGCGATCGACGCGTAGATCTTGGCGAGGAACCGGTACGCCTCCGTGTGGGCCCGCAGCCGAAGGTGCGGCCAGCAAGCCTCCCAGATGCCCTCCAGCAGCAGGAAACTCGTGACAAAGGCTTCCTGGTCCTTCTCTTTCGCGATCCGCTGCTGGCACTCCAACAGCGTGGTCGACGCGATCACGGTGTGGTCAATGCCCGCGAACCACCGCATCGTCGCGTCCAGCTCGGCCTCGAACTGATCGATGAGGGCGTCCACCTCGACACTTCGCGGATCCTGATCGCCGTTGGCGGGCGCCATAGCCCGGGCGAAGCCCGACCCCAACCCGACATAGTCGACGACCAACCCGTACCGCTTCTCCTGGCCGGTCTCGGGGTTGCGCCACGTCCGGTTGGTACGTGTGATGGTCTGGAACAGCGTGTGGTCCTTCATGGGCTTGTCGAGGTACATCGCCGCCTCGATCGGAGCGTTGAAGCCAGTGCCCAGCCTTGACGTGACCACAAGGAACTTCAACGGATCACCGTGAGTGCGGAACCGCCGCAACAACTCCGCTTCCTCCGCCTCGCTGCGCCGGTGCTGCCCCCACTCCTCGTCCTCCCCCTTCCCGTTCGTGACGTGCATCACGACGGCCGCCTCGTCCAACGGATGCCCCTGCGCGTGCCGCTGCTGCAGCAGGTAGGTGAGCTGCCTGTGGTAGGCCACGCACGCTGCCCGGTCGAACACCACGACGTGCGCCTTCATCCCGAGCGGGTCGATCGTCGAGTAGAAGTGGTCGACGATGTCAGCGCAGACAGCCTCCGTGCGCGCCGGGTTCGCGAACACAACATCAACGCGCGAACCCCGGCGGACCAACACCTCGGCCGACTCCTCGTCGAGCTCCTCGGCGTCGGTCAACTCCTTGAACGCCTCGTCGACCGCGTCCTTATCCAGCTGGAAGGTCACCAGCCGCGGGTCCACGTGGATCGGCACCGTCATGCCGTCCGCGATCGACTGGTCCGAGGTATAGGCGTGCAGCGTCTTCTTCTCGTCGGCCGGGTCACCGAAGGTCGCGAACGTGTTGCGGTCCAGCTTAGCGATCGGGGTCCCCGTGAACGCGAAGAACAACGCGTTCGGCAGAGCCGCCCGCATCGTCAACCCCAAGTTGCCTTCCTGCGTGCGATGCGCCTCATCGACCAGGACGACGATGTTGCCGCGAGTGTTCAGGTCGGATGCCGCCCCCGCGAACTTGTGGACTGTCGTGAAGATCAGGCCCCGCCGATCCGCCGCACCAAGCGTGTCCTGCAACGCCTTCGCCGTCGCCGGGGCGAGCAGCCGTGGCATGTGGGTGGTGCGGAACTGGTCCCATGCGTTGCGTACGAGATCGACCCGGTCGGCGACGAGCACAACCGTCGGATTCGCCAACGCCGGATCCTGCAGCAGCTGCCCGGCCGCGAACACCATCGCCAGCGTCTTCCCCGACCCTTGCGTGTGATAGATCAGGCCGCGTCGCGATTGTCCCTCGTGGGCGCGGCCCACCATCAGCTCAACTGCCTCGAACTGCATGTACCGGGCGATCAACTTGATCAAGGACGCCGACCCCGAGTTGTCCTCCGGGGTCTCGAACAACGTGAACGAGTTCAGGAACTTCAACACCGTCGCCGGCGCCACCAGCCACCTGGCTGCCGCCAGCACGTCGGTCAGCAGTGGATGGTCCTTCGTCGGACCCGCCGTCATCCAGTGCTCCACCCGCGCTCCGGTGGCCCCGTACATAAGCTCTCGGCCCTCGGTGGCGAAGCTGAACACGTTGGTCGTGAAGAACGGCGCGAACTTCGTCTCGTAGTGGTCGGCGACCTCGTTCGCGGCGGTGATCCAGCTGACCTTCTGCTTGAACGCCGTCTTCGTCTCCCCGACCACCAACGGCAACCCGTTGACGAACAGGACGATGTCGAACCGCGCCTTGTTCCCCGGCGACCCGAACGACACCTCATCCGCCACCACGAACCGGTTGTTCGCGGAGTCCTCGAAGTCGATCAGCCGGACCGGACGAAAGGCGTCCGCGCCAACGAACTTGTGAGTCTGCAGCCCCCGCAGCCAGGACATCGCCTCACGGTTCGTCTCAACCAGACCCTCGTCATCCACCTGGAACGTCAAGTTCCTCAGCAGCTTCACCACCTCGGACGCCCGTCCTGGCACCTCCGCCACGTCCGGGTTGAGGCGCACCAGTGCGTCGACCACCTCGGACTCGATGAAGACCTGCTCCAACTGGCGGTCCAGGCTCTTGCCCGGGAAGTACGACCAGCCCAGCCGCACCAGCTCGTCCACAAGCGGCTGCTGAACGGAGTTGTGCTCGGTCATGCCGGCCACGTCAGGCCTCCGTGTCGTCGTCCAGCACCCAGACCTGCTTGAGCGGCAGGGCCGCCTTGGTCGAGTCGGGCAGCAGGGGGTACGTGGCGAACAACTGGTCGAGGAGGGCTTCGGCGTCCCAGACCTGGATGATCGTGCGCAGCGACTCGAACTCCTTCTTCGCGGGGGCAGTGATGCCACCCATCGCCACCAGAAGCCCCTGCGGCGCGTTGTTCTTGCTCATCGCGCTGTGCAGGCCGCGCATGACCGGTGCACCTACCGCCGTGGGCTCCGACTTGACCTCCACAATGATCGGAGTGTCCAGGCCCAGCGGACCGCGACCCGCGCGAATGTCGATGCCCTGATCGGGGCCGGCCGGGGACACCTCGCACACGAACCCCAGCGCCGTCAGCACCTCGGCCACCAGATGGGTCATCTTGTGCTGACCGAAATCCTCCACGATCCGCGCTCTCACCCGGTCCCGGATCGCATCCAACGTCGGGACCTGCGGCGGATCAGCCACCGCCACGGCCGCCGACGACGGC
This sequence comes from Propioniciclava sp. MC1595, assembly GCF_017569205.1. Classification (GTDB taxonomy): domain Bacteria; phylum Actinomycetota; class Actinomycetes; order Propionibacteriales; family Propionibacteriaceae; genus Propioniciclava. The sequence goes on along the minus strand of NZ_CP071870.1, from coordinate 698,264 downwards.
GACGGGCTCGCAACCGTCGGGACGCCGACGCCCGGGTCTGCGCCACCCGCCGCGACGGCCTCCAGCCGGGCCGCCGCGTGGTTCCGGGACGGGCTGAACACCGTCATCGCGCCGTTCACCATCGCCAACAGATCGTCCTTCAACACCGCACGCGACACCGGCTCAGGCTGCCAGTCGACAGTTAGGAAGTGGCGTCGATCACGGGGCGCGGCTGAGTCATACGCGTAGCCGCCGGTGCAACGCCCGAACGCCAAGTACCCCGGCTTGGTCTTGAGCGGCATCACGACAAGATCGCCGGGCTGAACACCATGACGGAACGCCCATAACTGGCCGGTGTACACCGCCAGGCGCTGGGGATTGTCGCCCGGATAGGCCTGATCCACGAGGTGCCGCACCGCCTCCCGCGACGAACACGATGACAGGTCCCCGATCTCCTCCCAGCCGATCGTGGCGCGCCCTCGCTCGAAGTTGAAGTCCTCCGACTGTCCACGATTACCCGCCCGCACCACCCACACGTTCGTCATGACGCCACCCCCATCAACTCGTCGTAGGACTCCGGGATTTCATGCTTCCCCGAGAGCAGTGCCGCCAATATGGCGGAGCGGACATGAGCCAGCGTGGCCACGTGCTCCTGTGCCATGCGTACGATGTCGCCCGCCGCATCGAGGGGGGCCATAGCGGCTTGCTGGTCGTCGAACGGAAGAAGCCGGACCTGCATCTGTTCTGCTCGTCGCGCCCCTATGTGTTTGATGTTCGAGCCGCCCGCGACCTCACGGAAGCGGCCCGACTCATATGCCCAGGCGCACCAGTGATCGACAAAGCTGGGACTGGAGACGTGGGGTCGAGCTCGATATCGCAAGAGGGTGTTCTGAAAGCAGACCGGGCCCTCCAGCTCCCCAATCCACCGACAGGGTGCACCGACCGCCGCTTCACTCGCGCTACCTTCTGAAACCAGAACGTCGCCAGGGACCAGCGAGTACTTCGCTTGCTCCTGTGGGGAGAAGGACATCTCGTAGACATCCGAGAGGTTGAGGCGGCCGAATGTTACGTTGGCGGACCGGAGGTAGCGAGTCTGCCTTGCACCCCCAGCACGCGTGGGGTTGCGTTGAACGCCGATTAGGATATCGAAGGCGTCCCGGCCGGTTGTGAGTACGCCGGTGGCGAACGTTAGGGCTCGGAGACTACGGAGCTGGTCGACGGCCGCCTGCAGCCGCAGTTCCGCCGCCGCAACGGTGTCATCGAGTGCGCCGATCAGGTCGACGATGCGTTGCTGCTCCGGAAGCGGCGGGAAGCACGCTGACATTGCCAGGAAGTCGATGGGGTTGAGACGCTCCCGCCGCCCGCCAAGACCTCTCGAGTTGGCGGCCATTGCCTTCCAGAGTTCGGAACGTTGGGTCATGAGGCGTAAGAACGCCGGTAGGACACGAGCCGTGGCAGTGAACGTCGGAAACTCGCTGGAAGCATAGGACTCGGCCAGATCCCCCGGGGCAACCGTGATTGCTCCCTCGAAGGCCTTCAACTTACTGAAGATCAACTGGTTTGGCCGGATGAGGTTCAGCTCTCGATAGCTCGTTGAAGCTCTTGACACCGGATCGCGGTAGAGCAAGCCCCGCCCGTACGCCAAGACGCCGACGATCGGGTAGGCCTTTCCGTCGAGAACAGATGCCTTTCGGACGTCCAGCGTCACCACATCGTGGAACTGCAGCTTGTCCCACCCCTCACGCATCGAAGCCCGCCGCCTTCAGCTTGGCGTCTAGAACCCGCTCAGCCGCACGCAGCTCTTCGCGGGCATCTCGGTACGCGGCCAGGGCCGCTTCGACGTCGACCTCGGCTGTCGCGGCTGACTGAATGTATCGGCCGATGTTGAGGTCGAAGTTGTTGCCGGCGATCTCGTCAAGCGTGACGAAGCGGAGGTTCACCCCGCCATCGCCGTCGATGTCCTCACCGCGGACGTACGCAGCGTGGACGGCCTCCACATCAGCGTCCGACAGCGAGTTCTGGTTCTTGCCAGGCAAGAAGCGCTTCGAAGCGTCAACGAACAGCACTCGACGCTTGCGCCCCTCGGCCTTGGTCCTACGCCAGATCAGCAGGCACACGGGGATCGAGGTGGAGTAGAACAGGTTGTTCGGCAGGCCGATGACCGCTTCCAGCAGGTCTTTCTCGAGCAGGCACCGGCGGATCTCGCCCTCCTTGCCGCCACGGAATAGCACCCCGTGGGGCATGACGACGCCAACGCGTCCGGTGTCGTCCTTCATCGAAGCGATCATGTGCTGGATCCACGCGTAATCGCCGTTCTTCGCCGGCGGCACCTCGCATAGCACGCGTCCCCACGGGTCATTCGCCCACGCGCTCGCACCCCAGTTTTGCAGGCTGAACGGGGGATTGGCGATCACCACGTCGAACCTACGCAAGCGCCCGCGTTCGGTGAACTTCGGATCCCTGAACGTGTCGCCGCGGCGGATCTCGAAGTCCTCCAGCCCGTGCAGGTACAGGTTCATCTTGGCGATCGCCGAGGTGGTCAAGTTGATCTCCTGACCGTGGAGCCGCAGAGAGTCCGGGTTACCGCCCGACCCACGTACCGCGTTGACCGTCTCGACGAGCATGCCACCGGATCCGCACGCCGGGTCGACCACCTCGTCGCCTGGCTTCGGATCGAGGATCTTCACCAGCAAGTGCACAACATGTCGCGGGGTGAAGAACTCGCCGGCCTTCTTGCCGGACGCCTCCGCGAACTCCCGCAAGAGGTACTCATACGCGTTGCCCAGCAGGTCGCCGGACACGTGATCGGGGTCAAGTCGCACCGGATGGAAGGTGTCGAGCAGCGCGGTCAGCGCCGACTCCGGCAGCCGGTCGGTGTTGGCCCACTGGACGTCGCCGAACACGCCGGCCAAGTCGCGATTAGCCTCCTGGATGCGGTCCAGGGCGTCGCCGAGCTTCGCGCCAACGTTGACCGCCGTGCCGTGGACATCGGACCAGTGGCAGCCGTTCGGAACCACGAACGGCTGGTAGTCGGCACACTCGATCTCCGGGGTCAGGTCGTCGCCCCAATCAGAAACCGCCCGGGCGTGTCGGTAGTCCCAGTTGTCGCTCACCCACTTGAAGAACATGACGGGGAAGACGTATGCCTTGAAGTCCCCTGCGTCCACCGGGCCGCGCAAGGCATTCGCTGCAGCCCACAGCGTCCGCTCTAGCTCGGGTTGGGTCAGGCGTTGGGCATTGCCATTGATGGTCACGCGACGAGTCTCTCCTTGTCGGGGGCTGTCCCCTACTCTGCCAGCATCAGAGCCTCATGGGACCCAAGCCTGCCCTCAGGTTGCCTCGTCTGGCCTCACGAGTTGCCGACTATCCACCCCCCAGCGGGCCTCAGCTTCCGACCAACGCGGAGGAGGCTGAGGCTGCGGCCCAATCCCCTCGCGAGTGGCAGTAGGGCCCTGTAGGCGGCCGAAGCGCACCGGTGCCAACCGGAAAAGGTCCGCTGGACCTCGTCGCGACCCCACGTCACTCAAGGATCACCTCGAGGTCCTTGCATACCTCGGCGACCAGCCCGGCGACCTCCTTTAAGAAGCGATTCTGGTCTGGCGAGGCACCGACAGTAGGTATCGGGGCACCCCGGTCGTACACCTCGGCAGCAATCAGGCGGGCTCGGACAAACGTGGAGCCCACGCCGTGTTGCGCGTAGGCCTCTTGCCAGCCAAGTCGCGGGTCCTCTGCGATCCGCCGCCGCGTCAGATCCATGAGCTTCTTCGTTATGGCGTTGGCGAGGGCGTCGATAATGCGCTGCTTGTCGTCATCGTTCGGTTCGCCGCCGTCCCAACGGACAGGGCGCTGAAGCATCAGGAGCACCTGCGCCTGGAGTTGGTATCGAAGGTCCGCCACGGGGCGCAGCGTGTCGTACTGGTCGGTCCATCCTTCTGAGAGCCGCCGCGTTAGCGCCTTAACGCGGGTCCAGTGCTCTCTCGGCGCCTCGTGGTTCACCTCCAAACCAAGCAGGCCGCGCCAGCGGGAGTGGAAGGCGCGGGCGGCTGCGGTTACGGCCAGCGACAGGTTCATCCGGTCATAGACTGGACGGCTGGAGCCGCCAGCGACCGCCAACTCCGGATGAGAGAGCCGGACGACGAGGGACTCGAACTGCGAGATGGCGCGGGCACCCGCCCGCTTTCGTGAATTGAGTGGTTGTTGAATATCCCCGACGAAGAACCTTGCAGCATCGACTCGCCGCCGCAAGGCGCGTTCGGCCGCGGGGCCAAGTTCGTCACCGATCGATTTGAGTGCGTTGTCCACCGATGCAAGAACGTGCTGCTCGCGCGCCGTGAAGGTCGGCAGATTGTCGCCCACTACCTGGTCGAAGTGCGTGAAGAGGACGTGCAACTTCATGGCGTTCCCGGAGACGGCGATTCCCTTGAGCGCCGAGACCGGCGCCGCCTGCATTGGTTGGGCCGCGTTATCGACCAAAAGGACTGCGTCGACCTGCTCGAGTTGCTCGGCTACGTGGGTTGAGAGCGTCGCCGCTGACTTGGGCGTGTGGCCTAGGCCCTCCCCATCGATCAACACCAACCGCATGGCCGGCGACCCCCAGGCTGGCTGGAACGGGCCGCTGACGCGGATTCCGTTCACCAGTGGCGTCAACAACCGGCCAAAGAGCGGGGCGTAATTGCTAGTGAATCGAGTGATCACCTTCATGAACTCATCGCGCTCATCGGCCTCCCAGGACCACGTCGTTGGCCACCCTTGACGGTTGCGTTTCAGCTGACCCTCCCTGAGGGACGCGAACCGCTTCTCGATCTCGTCAAGGAGCGAATCGACGATCTCATGGAACTCATCAGACTGGCGGAGGTCGCTGTCGAGGCTCTCCTCGATGAACTCCGCCAGCACGCGCTCGTCCTCCTCGACGTTCCCAAGTGCATCGATGACGGCACCAGCGTGCGCCGACACGACCGCCTTCACCCCTTCGACAGCGTCCGAAACCACCTTGGCCGTCACAGCCAGATCGATCTCGCCGTACTCGTTGGGATCTATATCGTCCATTTCGTCCTGGTCGTCGTCGACCAGGTCATCCAAGTCCGACGCGGCGCCGCGCCCTAACACGTAGCTGAAGCGGAACCGCTGATTGACATGGTCCAGCAGCCGCCTCGTGACCTCGTCATCCGGCCTCTGGCGATAGGCGGCCAGCGCCGCGGCCGAGACATTCTCGACCAAGTAGTCGATGACCTCGTCGCGCGGGGCGAACGTCACGACCGCGCGGTACCGGCCGGCAGCTCCGGTGATGAGCTCGGTGTCCGCGACGGTGGTCTTGGCGGTGGAGGTGGAGGGAAACCGCTCCTTATCCGGGTCGGTGCCCAGTAGCTGTCGGACGACGGTCGTCTTGCCGGCCCCGGTGGTGCCCAGCAGCAGGACGGACCTGTAACCGTCTTCAGACGTGGGGAGGGGAATGACGCCCTCACGCAAGGCAGGGAAGTCCGTCCTCGTAGCCTCAAGACCCTCGTAGAAGATCTCAACAACGCGAGGGTCGAGCCGTCCGGCGGCCATGACTCGTGCCGCCGGACTCCACAGCTCCTCGGTGCGCAGCAGGTCGTTCAGCTGGCCGACCAGCCGCGCCGCCTCCTGCTCATCCGAGGTCCCCAGACCCCGACGAACTCGGCGTCCCGGCTTACCCGTCGACATATCGAGTCTCACGGGGTGCCGGAAGATGACCGACCAACTCTCCCGCCCCTGGCTCCTGCTTTTGGTTGCTGTGTAGTAGGTCATGGACGCTCCTCGTTGTTCCGGGGGTGTACCAGCCCAGCATGCCTCGAGGCGAGAGACCGTGTCAACCCCAGTGGTACACCCTGGGAACAACAACGACAGTGGTGCGGCAGACCACGCCGGCTCGAGGTCGCCGGCCACGCGCAACTCGATCTGCAGAACGGTCGGGTCGTCCTAGACCCGACGCGGTTCGAGTCGGTGGTCGAGCTCGTCGCACAGCGCTCTCTGGCCGGGAAGGTTGCAGACCTTCAACTCCAGCGCACGCCGGCCGCCGCCTTAAGCCTCCTGCGGGCCATTGAGACCGACCCGGCCACCGGCACCTATCGGCCCGGGTTATTGAGCTTGTGCAAGCGCAGCCTACGCGCGCTCCGGGATGTCCCGGAAGAAGGCATGGCGGACGCCATCAAAGCGGTTCAGACCCAGGTGCGTGCCGGTGTTGAGCGGCCCCGCAGTGGCCCGTAGTCGGGTCGGTATTGCGGCTGAAGGGCCTGGAATTCGACCATGTCGCCATCGTCGACCCCGAGTGCTGCAGCACCCCGGAGGAGGTGTACGTGGCCGTCAGCCGTGCTCGCGCGTTTCCTGCACGGTTGTCACCACGGCGGATCACCAGATGCGGTGGTTCTCCTCGCCCCACGGGACGGCGTGACGCAGCCACTTGGGATCGGGCGGGTGTCCCTGGGTGGGCGGCGGGCAGAGAAGGCCGTGCTGGCATGGCTCTAAGTTCACCGCATGTCTAGAAGACTTCGCCGGTGGAGGGGTCGATCAAGTCACCGCCGTCCAGGAGGGTGAGTTGGTGCCGGGCGGTCCGAATGTCCTCGTCGTGGGCGAGTGCGAGGAGGTCAACCTCGAAGGCTCGGAGTCGCGGGGCAGACGCCTCTTCGCTTGTGTGGCGGGTGTAGCGGCTGCGGCTGGGCCAGGGCTGGTGCTCGTCGTCGCAGGACTGCTTCAGTCGCTGCCTCATCCGGTCGATGAAGCCGGGCAGGACGTAGCGGTGCCAGTTCTCGAGGATGTCGGAGTTCGGCGCGTGGCCCGCCCGTCGGCGCTGGTCGGCCACCACAGCCAGCTCGTGGACCAGGTGCGGGTGCAGCGGCCAGCAGTCGGGGATGCACGCCCCTCCCGACGCCTCCCACACGTACTCGGAGTTGATCCACTCGACGACCTGATCGAGCCACAGCCACAGCTCCCACCGCAGCCCCCGCTCCAGGCAGGTCGACGGGTCCCACGGACGCGGCAGATTGGCCGGATTCCCCAGCTTCTTCTTGCGTTCCTCGCTGCCGTTCTGGGCCTCCCACAGGTCGTGGTAGGCCTTCTGGACGCGGCTGCCCGGAGCTGGAAAGCCCAGCACCAGCGGCCCAGCCGAACTCGTCGGGTCACCAGCCATGGCGTTGCGCTTCCACGAGAGCGGCAGCGGTCCGCACCTCCACGTCGCGGACGCCAGTGTGTCTCGCGGCGAGTTGCTCGCGAAGCGCTCGCTGCTGGGCGAGGAGTCGTTGGCCGTCGCGTCCCTCGATGCACCGGTGGAGCCGGGCGATGATCGGTCGGGCGTTCTCCGCGATCACCAGTGCCTGCTTGTCGGGCAACTGCCGGAGCTCCTCGGGACGCAGAATCGGAATCTCCTCGGAGTGGATCGTGCGTCCTCGGCCCCCTCCCATCTGCCATGAGGATCGAGGGACACGGACGCGACCGACCAGGTCGGAGACCTCCTGATTGAACGACACGTCCTTTGAGCCGCCGAACCACACCAGCACGTTCGTAAGCCCGACCAGGGCGCGAGCCTCCTGCTCGCCGAAGATCGCCGCCAACTGCCGGAATGTCTGGGCCGCATAGATGAACGACAACCCCAGCGCACGCTCGTTCGCCATCCGTGTCCGCAGCGTCGGAAGGGGCGCGGTAGACGGCAACTCGTCCAGGCAGGCAAGCATGGGTGGGCAGAGGCGTCCGTGCGTGCTGGCGTTGGCCTGCTCGAGAGCGGTGTCCAGGACATGCTCGGCCACTGCGGTCATCAACGGGGACGCCGATGCGTACGGATCCTCACGACCAAGCAAGTAGACGGTCCCACGCTCACGGATGATGTCGGCGATGTTGGTGGCCTGACGCCGCGCGGATGGCACACAACGGCGGCGGATGTCGTCCTGGAAGAAGAGCGACATGGCTTGCTGGACGGTGGTGATCGTGTTGGCGCTCGTTCGTTCGTCTCCGCGCAGTGCGCCTTGCAGGAGTCCCGCCCACAAGGGATCGGAGTGGGCGTGTCTGCGCAGGATCTCCTCCGGCTGGGAGGTCGACAACGGCTTGGCGACCCATGACAGGAGGTCATCAAGAGTCTTGCCGGTGAGCGCCGCGGCGTGGAAGTAGGCCATCAGCACCTTTGCGGCCTCGGCGGCGTAGAACCTGGCCGCGGCGTCCCCGGACCCGTGGCTCGTCCCGTGGATGGTCCCCGCCGTGAACGCCTTCGCACGTCGCTCGGACACCATGCGGTCGACACACCCGGCGATCGGGTCCCACACGAGGTCCGGCAGGCCAGGGACGAGGCCGAACGGGTCGAGCACGACGCACGGGCGTCCGTCCTTGGAGCGTTCGGGCAGCGACAGGAGCAGGTCGTCGGGCTTGGTGAGGGTGACCAGCGCAGCGCCGGGGGCGTTGATGAGCGCTGGCGTCAGCAGGTCCAGCGTCTTGCCCGACCCCTGGGGGCCGATGACGCCGGCTGTCCGGTCCCAGGGGCACCACAGCGCCCCCGACCTCGGCTGGTGGCCGGCGCCGATGCGCCACCCCACCTGGGCGGGATCGAAGCGCTTGGCCCGTTTGGTTCGGGGTACGACGGCTGGAGCGGCGGTCATCTGTTGGCCTTCCTGGCTGAGGGGTACAGGTCAGGTCGGACCACGTGTCGCACCTTCCACAGCCGATCCTCGCCGAGGAGTTCGTGGGCTTCGGTGATCGTCGCCATGCCGCGCATCCGTCCTGGCCCCCATTGGCGCCACGCCCAAACGCAGGCCAGGCTGGACGCCGTGATCGTGAGCAGGCCGACGACGGTCAGCCACCCCCACATGGCCGCCGCACTGGCTGGGTGTTGGACGCCGGACAGTCCGGCGGCGGCGTCCCCGGCCAGCAGGGCCGGGATGCTGGTCACCAGCTTGTCCGGGGGCGGCCAGAGCCAACCAGCGCCGGCGAACCAGTTGGCGAGAGCCCGACCCAGCTGGCAGACGCCGACACCCGCCGCCACGAATCCGCAGACGACAGCCAAGGGGACCTCCCAGGTCCATGGGTACTGGTCCTGCACACGCTCCCGCTGCATGACATCTCCTTCCCACCGACCTAACGCGTCAGTTGCCGTGTTGGGGGACTAGGGCGTGTCGCGTAACTGGTCTCGTAGGCAGATGATGGTGCTGGCCAGGACGAGGCCGGCGCGGTAGTTGCGAGCGAGTTTGTCGTAGCGGGTGGCGATGGCGCGGAACTCCTTGATCCGGTTGAAGAAGCGTTCCACCACGTTCCTGCCCTTGTAGATGGTGGGATCGAAGGCAGGTGGGCGACCGCCGCGGCTGCCCTTGGCCTTGCGACGGGCGATCTGGTCGGAGCGTTCGGGGATGGTCACCTTGATCCTTCGCCGCCGGAGCTCGGTTCGGGTCGAGGGATGGGAGTAGGCCTTGTCCGCGACCACCCGGACAACCCGGTGAGGGGCAAGATCGATCACATCCAACAGGCGGGGGTTCTCACCGGCCTGACCCGGGGTGACCACCAGCGAGCACAGGTGACCGGAGGCGTCGACCAGGGCGTGGGACTTCGTCGTCCACCCGCCACGGGAGTGCCCCAAGGCGTGATCAGCTGGTTCGGCCCGAGGATTCTTGTAGTTCGGTGGATCCCCCTTTTCGGGCGCCGGCAGCGTGCTTGTGGGCCCGCACGATCGTGCCGTCCACCACCGCGACCAGACCTTCTGCCTCCGGTGAACCGGCGATGGCGGTGAGGATCTTGTCCCAGGTACCGTCCTGGGCCCACGCGTTGAAGCGGCGCCACAAGCTCGACCACGATCCGAACTCGGCCGGCACGTCCCGCCACGGCGACCCCGTCCGCAACCGCCAACAGATGCCCTCCACCGTCCGCCGGTGGTCATTCCACGGACGGCCGCCCTTCGCGCCCCCACGCGGCATCAACGGCTCAATCCGCGCCCACATCTCGTCACTGAACTGAGGACTCCTGGTCACAAAGACAACCCTGACCCCCACCACCCAAATCAGTTACGCGACACGCCCTAGCCTGGCCGTCTACCTCATAACGAAGTTCCCGCATCCCTACATGACCTGCCAGGGCCTGCCAGGGAGGCTCCACCATTCCTCCGCTGTCGCCCCGGTGCTGTGTTCAGGCGCCACGGGCGTGAGCGCAGCGTGAGGCAACCCTGAAGTCGCCCACAACTCCTACACTAGGAATCAGAGACCGCACAGAGCGGACGATATGCGCAATAGGGGGTTCCATGCTGGCCGAGGCTGAGATTCGCCGCCTGAAATTGGTGCGCCTTGAGTCTGGCTCTGCGCCGCCGACCAAGAACTTCGATTCCACCAGTTACAATCTGTGCCTCGGCGCACAATACTACCTATTTGCAGGGAAAGAGCCGACACCCCTTCTCCAAGATTGCTCTACTGGAACCGGCGTGCTCAGAATCCCTCCTTTCGCCTGCGTGTTGGTGGGAACTGACGAGCTCCTCTATCTGCCAAACAACGTGTATGCACGATGGGGGCTGAAAATTCGGCCAGCGATGTCAGGACTAATTTTCCAGGCCGGCCCCCAGATTGAACCGGAGTCATGCGGTCGAATGTTCGGACTGCTGTTCAATCTGTCGAATAGCGAGAAGACTCTATCGTACCGGGAACCGCTTTGGTCGGTTGACTTCGCCACACTAGATGGCACCTCAAGCCGTGGCGTTCGGCCACTCAACAATTCCAATCCGACCCTCAACCTTTCCGCGTATACGTCTCGCGGCATTCCGGGGGGTTCCCTTAACGCGATTCATGCCGATTACTTGGAGCTTACTAGGCAGAACTCTGCGAAGCGGGAGTATACCTTCGGTATTATCCTGATCGTGGCGACGGTCTTGGCCAGCATCATCCTGCCCCTCGTGGTTTCTTCTACCGTCGGCGCAGAGGGACAGATCTCAAGACTCGAGCAACGCGTACAGCAACTGGAGTCGCAAGCCAGCGCAACACCTAGCCCCCCCGCTCCCAGCCCGACGGCATCCAAGACTCCATAAGGCGGTCCTGACATCATGGTGGACTATCGAAAGACAGATCTCATCGTATTCGGGGCGGGTCCGGCCGGCCTTGCCGCCACCATTGCTGCCCGAAGCCACGGAATAGGGGTCAAACTCATAGAAATTGGGCCCAGACTGGAGGCGAGGAGCCGCTACCAAGCCGCTCACCTTGCCTCAGGTGTGGGCGGAGCCGGCTTGTACTCGGACGGCAAGTTCTCCTACTGGCCGTCAGCGACGGCTTTGTGGTCCCTCCCAGATGAGACTCGACTTCGCAACTCGTACAACTGGTTCTGTGGAATCACCCAGGGCCTGATCAACCCCCCGCCGTTCCCTCAGCACCCCGGTGCACCACGCACGATCTCGGCGCTGACACAGAAGCACTACGAGTCTGAGAGGACTACATTTAAAGCGCGGCACCACCTCATCAGTACACTGCAGGAAGCACTTGCATCATCGCTTGTTCCAGAGGCCACCGTCCGAGAGATCAGCTTGGCCGGGCAGGGAGTAGCGGCATCAGTCGAAACCGCCGCCGGAGTAATCGACATTGAGGCCCGCGGCGCTGTCATGGCAGGCGGACGCTTCGGAGGACTCAAGCCCCTGGGGTTGATCACCAACATCCCTTCGGTGTTTCGGAGGTATGAATTTGGTTTGCGAATCCTCACAACTGCGCGGGATTTTCCGTTTCGCGACTCAAGCGACATAGACCCTAAGCTCCTCTTGCGAAATACCGATCACGAGTGGAGGACGTTCTGCACGATTCGCGAGGGAGAGGTTTCGGAAACGGATTTCTTAGGGTTGGTGAGCTACTCAGGGCGTGCAGACGTCGCGCCGACCCATTTCTCCAATTTCGGGTTCAATGTGCGTATAACTAAAGAGCCGCCACTCGGTTCGTTGATGGACGACGCCGCCAGACGAGTTCTTGATGGACGCGTAGAGACCTTCCAAGCAGGACTACCGGAGTACTTGGCCGGGCGGATCGCAGGGTACGACTCACCTATTGACACCATGCTCAGGGAGGGGCTGGAGAGACTGCTCGACTTCTTGGGCGAGTCGGGCGACGACATGGTCGTCATCGGACCGTGCATCGAAGGAATCGGGTACTACCCGAAACTGGATTCCAACCTGAGGGTACCCGACTGTGCAGTGTGGGCAGCTGGCGACAACACGGGGCTGTTCAGGGGGTTGACCGCCGCGTTCGTGAGTGGCCATTACGTTGGTGACTTGGCGGGCGATTTTCTTTCGGGCGCGTCCACGTCGAACTAAGCCTCCTGTAGGTAGCGCGTCGCGTCGCGGAGCGCACAGGGCTCGCTGCCCGAGGATGATGACCGAGTTGCGCCGGGACCTTCAGGGCCGCCAGGAACTATACGGTTGTCGCGACAAGAAGAACTCAGAGTACCGTCGATCGTCTGAGACGTCGCGGCAGCGCCGCCTGTCAAGCCAAAACGGCAGGGAATCGACGTTGCGGGCGTAAGCCAATATGAGTGGTTCGTTCTCCAGACGATACATATCCACGGTCCAGTCGATTCCGCTGCTCGAGTGGTACCGCGTCTTGAAGAGCTTGAACTGCGCTGACCTGAAGAAAGAAACAGCCAGCTCAGTGGACATCGAGAGGCTCTTGTAACCCTCCTCGCCGTTCCGCGGAACGCTCACGCTAGACGGCAGTTCCCGTGTCACGTTATCCGAATCTAGTGTGAACATGCGGGACACTCTGACGGACCAATCGCGAGGCCCAAAGAAGAAGGCGCTAGCGTGCACCACACCCACGATTGGCGCGGGCCCCTGTAGCCCTTCGACGGCGAACACCCTCAAGTTGCGTCCCCCCCTAGGATCTGGCACGGCCAAAGCCTACAACGCTACGGAACTAGTCGTGCCAGTTGGTGACATCAACCGTTCGCGGGTACGGACGCGCCAACTCATAGTGCTCCTCCACATCCCGCTCAGACAGCATGGAAACGTAGTCCAGCACTGCACGAACGATGTTCTGGTCCGCTGTCTGGTACGCCTCCCGAGTATCTCGCTCCAACTGCATCTCGATCAAGTCACGCAACATGGGAGGCAACGCTTGGCGTCGTACAGCCATGTCTCCGTCGGTGAGCTCCTCCTCCTTCCCCCACGGGCGCGTCCTTGTTCGTGCAAACGCATCGGTCGCGGAGTCAATCAACGATGCAGTGACTCCGCTGAGCATCCTTCGCTGCCCACCTTGGATGGTTGCCAGTTCCGGGCGGTCGATCACATAGTACCAAGTGAGTTGCTTGAGAATCCCCACGAGACCTGTGACATCGGGCGCCAGAACCAATTTGCCGTCGACGACAGTGGCCGCGCCATTGGCCTTGGTGATAATGTCGGACGAGAGCCTACCCAGGAGTTTCCTCATGGTGCGTCCGTCATTAAAGGGGGCCCGGGGAAACTTGGTGGCGTGAACTTGAAATGCTCGAAACGCGCTCTCGAACAACTCAGAGTCGCTTCTGATCTGATTCTCCGCATACCTGCGAAACTGATCGGTCTCCTCAGGGTGCAAGGGAATGGGTGACGACCCCTCCTCCCTATGAGCGAGTCGCTCAAGGGGAATAAGAGCGGCGCGGAAGAAGTCGTCGACGTCGTGCACGGCATAGGTGATGTCGTCGGCCCAGTCCATTACTTGAGCCGCGAGGGTCGCACGACCCTCGGCTCCTAGAAGTGGGCGAACTCGCTCTTCGAAGGCGCCGGCGTCACATTCATAGTATCCGAATTTGTAGAACGCTTCGCCTTCGGCCGCACGCGGTCGTGGGTACTTGACGCAGGCAGCCAGAACCCCGGCGGTCAAATCGAGTCCATGATCGCCAATCAGGTTCGCGTGGGTAGGGTGCGTCGCAAGGTACGCCAGAATTCGGAACGTCTGAGCGTTCCCCTCAAAGCCGTCTGGTAGACCCCGTCTGCGGGCAATAGTATCTAGGACCCTTTCCCCGAGGTGACCGTATGGTGGGTGACCGAAGTCATGCGCTCGCCCTGCCGCCTCGACTAGGTCGGGGTCGATTCCTAACCCAGGCGCGGACTCATTAAGGCGTTGCGCCAGGCGTCGGCCAACCTGCCCCACCTTCAGAGAGTGAGTGAGACGATTGTGTAGCAAGGGGCCGCGAGCCCGCGAGTTCTGGGGCCGTGGGGCATAGACCTGCGTCACTTCCGCCAGACGAAGGAAGTATTGGCTGTAGAAGAGGCGATCCAGATCTCTCTGGTACTCCGAACGGACATCTGCTGTATCGGACGTATCGCCCGATGCCCGGCGCCTAGGGTCAGGAACTATGGGCATCGTCCGTGAGGACAGCCAAGAGGGCTGATTCGAAGTCAACACCTGAGCGGCGACGAACCTCGTCCGCCAGCGCGCTTTCTCCGCCATAATCGTGAAGCCTGTCGGAGCGGAGTTCTTCCAGTGCCGCTCGCGCCCTCGCGAGGCGCTGGTTTGCACTCATCAGAGCGACTGCGTTCGAGGTCATCGGCTCCCACCCATCCATCCAGGTTGATGGCGACACTGTACAGCGGGCCTCAGACAATCGTGCGCGGGTTCGAGCCATGTCTGTCGGATCAGGAGATCGTCAGTTGGGCGCCTGATAGCGCACGGGTCGTGATCATGATCAACGAGGTTGACCCAGACTAGACTCGCCTCCACCCGGGGCAGGTGGCGCTGCTGGAAGCTGGGGTCGTCCAAGTCACGGGGTGTACATCCCAGGCCCACCCGCGTCCGACGATCCGACGAACCTCACCACCCGCCAGGCGAGCCTGCTGTAGTACCCGGTGGTCAGGCTGTCGATCGAGACGCCGCTGCCGTCGGAGTTCACCATCCGGCCGTCGCCCATGTAGATGCCGGCGTGGAACACGCGGCCTCCGGGTGTGTAAGAGAAGCCGATCACGTCGCCCGGCCTCATCTGGGCGAAGTCCCGCGGGATCACCTGGCCGCCGGAGTTGTAGGTGATGTCGTGGGCAAGGTGTGGGAGACGGACACCGATCTGGGCGTAGGCGTACAGCACGAGGCCGGAGCAGTCGAACCCGGTGACGACGCGTCCGTCCTGGCCTCCGGGTGAGCAGCAGATCCCGGTCGAGGGTCCGCTGGGGGTGCCGCCGCCCCAGCTGTAGCGGGTGCCGATCCAGCGGAGGGCGGCGTTGACGGCGTCCGTCGCCGGACCGGTGCCGGACAAGGGCGCGCCCGTGGTGTCTGTGTCGTCGGTCACGCACGGGTTCTCTGCGACGTCACCACCGCTGTAGGCCGCGGCGTAGTAGAGGACGTCGTTGACGTACCAAAGCGCGTGGTTGTAGGCGAACAGGGCCTTCCGGACGCCGTCCGGACCCGACAGCGCACCCGACGCGACCAGGTAGTTGGCAGCGGAGTGGACACTGTCCGCGTCGTCGATGATGACCGCCCGACCGTCGCCGTTGCCGTCGACCCCGTAGGAAGCGAACGTGGCCGGCATGAACTGCATCAGGCCGCGAGCGCCGGCGCTTGACGTGGCGTTGTTGCGTCCGTGGTTGGTCTCTTCCATGCCGACCCCGGCGAGCAGCGTCCAGGGCAGCCCGTACCGGTTCGCGGCGGCCTCGTAGAGCGCCAGCACGTCGGCCGGGATCTCGGTCGGCGGGTTGTGCAGACTCGCCTGACGAGGACTCCCAGGCTGCGGCAGACCGATCGCGGACGCCGGCGGGGTACAACTCCCGGCCGCGACAGCTGGGGTGGCGAGCGTGGTGACGAACAACACCACCGCGAGCGGGACCGTGAGCAGGGCGCTCAGCAAGAGTGCGAGGACCCAAGCAACAGCCTTCATCGTGAGCTCGTTTCGGTCATTCTTCCGGCGAACTTCTAGCGAGCGCCGTCGATCGCCTGGTTGGTGTACGTGAACGCGGCGGCCGCGGGGTGCAGGACGGTCTGCACCTTGTAGATCTGCTTGCCCACGCACCACAGGGCGCGACCCTTGCGCTGGGTGGCCCAGTCGGCCATCAGATGTTCGGCGATCGGGCCGAGTTCCAGCAGGTCGGCGAGCTCGCGGGCAACGCTGGAGTCCTGGCCGTGGAGGATCTTCAGGTCGGCCAGGTTCAGCAGTTCCTTGGCGATCGCGGTCGCCGCCGAGGTCGACTCCCCCACCGTGAGCATGTCGCCCGGCTTGTGGCCGACGACGAACTGGATCTCCCCGTCGCGGCGAGAGAACCGCATGTCGGCGTCCAGACTCTTGACCGCTTCGAGGCCGAGGCGCATCTGCTTCCACATCTCGTCGCGGATGTTGATCCGCAGGTCACCGGGGGCCTTGATCTCGCGCATGGCGCGTCCCCACGAGGACAGGCAGGTCAGCGCGATGCCCATGGCCTCATCGCCGAGGGGCTCGAGGCGGGACAGCGAGAACGACTGGATCGGTGCCGTCCAGTCGACGGCGATGGTGGTGGGCGCGTCGAACAGGCCGGCCAGCGCCCCGGTCACCAACTGGCCGAGGGCGTCGCGCAGCAGGCGGGTCTCGTCGAGGAACTGCCTTGTCGACGCGTACCGGCACTCGGTGACCAGCTGGTCAGTGGGGTTGGCGAGCAGCTGCCACAGGGCAGGGATGGTGGTCACGTGCAGGGTGTGGTGACCGTCGACGTAGCCGGTGAGTTGCGCGAGGGCGGACTCGACGACGCGGGCGTCGGTGGGCCCGAACGGGACGCGTTGCTCGCCGACGAACTGGGAGCCGACCAGCCCGCGGATCAGAGTGAGCCAGCGTCGGAAGATGATGCCGGCCCGGCGTTGGGCTTCGGCCCGGTCGAGGGTGTCCCAGCCGTCGCCGAGGGGGCCGAAGTCGAGGGGGTTGATGCGGGCGCTCATGCCCGGGCCGACGGCGAAGGGTTGGACGCCGAACGCACGGCACAGGGGTTCGTACTCGTCCTTGGGGTCGCCGAGGACGAACACCTTGTAGCCGAAGTCCATCATCAGGGTGGCGAAGTTCTTGGTGTTGGTCGACTTGCCGCCGCCGGGCTTGCCGAACGTGATCACGTTGGGGTTGGTGACCGGGACGGTGTCGTCGAGGACCCAACCGAGCGGGTCGGCGTAGAAGCTGCCCCCGGAGAGTTCGTCGATGCCGATCTGCGCGCCGGTGGGCGGCAGGGGCGGGTTCGCGATGAACGGCCACCACGCCGCGGCCTGGTCGCTGGTCATGCGGTACTGGACGACCGGCGTGCGGGCTGGGTTCCAACCCCGCCCCGGACACCGCTGCCCCCGCCGCGGCGACGCGTGGAACAGATACGGCTCCTTGCCGGGACGCTCGGGTTCGGGTTTGGTGGGCAGGTCGTGGCCGAAGTCGGCGAGCAGTTGCGCGGTGGAGCGCCCGCGGGGTGGCGTCCTCATTCGTCGGCCTTCCTGGTCAGGCCGAGGCCGAGCGGGAGGGTGGCGGCGGCGAAGCCCGCGTCCTGGGCAAGGTCGAGGCGCAGGGGTGCGAAGCCGGCGCGACGGATGGACGCGTCGAGGCGGCGTCCGAACTCGGCGACGCGCATGGTCTTGGCGACGGTGACGCACGCGACCGCGTAGGGGCGGGTGAGGGCGTGCCCGGAGGCGAGCTTGGCGTCGAGGCGGTGGGCGCGGTTGACGTTGGCGCGGTCGCGGGAGCGTTGCCTGATCTGGAGGCGGCCGCGGAGTCCTTCGCCCATGTCGGCGGCCCATTCGCCGGAGGCGGTCTGCCGGTCGGCGCGGCTGAACGGCAGGATCGGGAACACGACCGTGTAGCTGCGCCGCTCCCCCGGTTCGCTGGGGGTCAGCACCGGGGCGAGGGCGCCGAGGCAGGCGCCCCGGTCGGGGAGCTTGATAGTGGAGCTGATCGAGTTCCAGGCGTCGTGGGAGTAGTGCCGCATCGTCGTGTCGGCGCCGGAGGGACCGGCCATCGCCCACGGCACCTCGGTGCACACGACTGGGTCGGTCTGGTGGGCGGCGAGGGCGTCGATGATCCCGGCCCGGTCGGCGGGGGCGAAACCGGTGCGGACCGCGAGCGCCAGCTGGGGCGAGGTGAGCCAGGTCACGTCGGTCATGCCCATCCCGCCGCGCAACATGGCGGACATCTCGTCGGCCAGGGCGTACAGCACGCGGGTGCGTCCCTCCAGGCCGCCGCCGAACTCGCGCGCCTGCTTCGCGATCCGGGTTTCAGGGACCACGAACGTGACGAACGCCTCGGTGCGGACCGCGGCGCGGGTCAAGGCGGTGGCGAGCTCGTCGTTCATGCGGCGGGCAAGTTCGGGGCCGTCGGGACGCCGATGGGTTGCGATCCACTGCTGGCGTTCGGCGCCGTCGTCGGGGACGGTGCGGACCAGGAACACGACGTCGCTGATCAGGGACGCCCGCGCGGCGACATCGAGCAGTTCGGTGAGGCCGCGGCCGTACTGGTCGCGGCGGTCGCCCTCGGCCATGCCGACGCCGGGGTGACGGATCGCGGCGGTCATCGCCCACGTGCGCAGGCCGTGGTCCTGGATGATCGCGTACCGGGTCTGTGCGGGGCCCTTGGGGGCTCCGTCGTGGACCTCGATGCCGGTCATCACGCCGGGCAGGTCGGCGTTCTCGAGGGCCTCGGCCTTCCCGGTGGCGGCCATACTGCGCCACGACGTCCACCCGAACGCCTTCCCGGCGGTGAAACTCAGGCTGGCGAGCAGCCAGCCGGTGGCCGATCTTCCGCGGACGGGGACGACGACCAGAACCGTCACCACCGCAGCGAGGGCGGCCAACTCGGCGGCCAGTATCCAGCGCTGCTGGTTGACGGCAACGAACACGGGGATGACCGCGAGGGTCAGGGCCGCCAGCCGGGGGCCGGTCAATCCGAAGAAGAAGCCGACCCGGTCCGGGCCGTAGTCGTCGTACACCGCCGCCATGACGTCGCCCGTCGTCAGAAGGTCAGGGCGACGCCGGGCGGCGTCGCGAACGGCAGCGGGACGTCTGCCTCGGCGGGGCTACCGGGAGTGTCGAAGGCTTGGGCCTGCTCGAGTTCGGCGACGCGGGCGGCTTCCGCCTGCTGCGCACGGGCGCGACGCGCCTCCATCACGCGCCCGTCCTCGTGTAGGAGCGGTGGCTGCGTGTCGGGTACTTCCACGTGCGGATAGGGGTAGGTCCAGTCATCCATACCGGGTCTCCTGTCGGGCCTGGTGACCGTGAGGCCAGCCACACCGCATAACGGAGACTGGGGCTGTTTCGGGGACATCCCCAGGCGGGTGGTGCTGGGATGTGCGAGGCGACGGCTCTGTGTCCAACGCCGGAGACGTGCACGCTGCGGGGTCCACCGGATACGGATGATCAGCGCCGAGTGTCAGACGGCCACGGTTCTGTCATGCGCGCGGTCGGCGGCAGCTGATTTCGACTCTTGTCGCGAAGCCTGGGTCGGGTCAGGCTAGCGAAGCTCGGCCAAAGAAACGACGTCAATCGGTCGGCGGCTCCGGATAGTCTTGTCGGTCGCCAATCGGACGTAGCCGTACACATTGACGGCGCCTCGCTCTGCGACGCCGTGAGCGAGCGCCTGAGCATCCAGGATCCACGTCACGGCCTCTGCGTCGGCGAGCCTATGAGGGGCTGATGGGCCTTGGTAACGCTCTCGTGGCATTGCTCCGACGGGCGCCTTCTGCCAGCCGTTCCTAGTTCGAAAAGTTACACCCATTTCCAGGAGCGTCACTGGGAGCCTGCCAATATTGCTGGCATCGAGCGATAGCGCCCAAGTGCCCTCGCTGGGGAGCAGCGCGGTCGCAACCGTGACCTTGACGCGGGGTCCGGCGAGAATGAGGCTCCAAACCTGTGTGGCCAGCGCCGCAACGCCGGTTACTCCGCCCACGACGGCAATCACGAGGGTCCAGAACTCGAGCGTCGTGGCGTTGGGCATGCGCCCAGCGTCGCAGAGTCAAAGACAGCGCATGAACTAATCAACAAAGCGGTCGATGTATCTGCGAAGAAGAGAGTTGTCGCATGCGCCCCTGCAGCGATGATGCCGGGGCGCCTCCCGGTCCCCATGCTGGCCTGGCCCGCACGGCGAAGACATTGTGTTGATACCACCAGCTCCGCCGCGCCGCAGCCTTACTAAAGGTCAACCCAGTCCAGAGGAACAACGGTGTGGGAGCTGGTTCACTTAGGGCACTCGGGCGGCGAATCACTATGCCCTGTGTATGGAGCCGGTGTGATCTCGCCCTCCTTAAGCCACCCTTCGGCGTCACTAAGCCTGTACCAGACCGTTGCGTCCGTGTAGCGGATTCCGCAGTCCACGTAGACGGTGTCGCCGTTACTAACGACCCGACCATTATCAGCGCCATCGGAGGGCAGGGACCTGATGGGTGTGTTGTAGCCGACTGAGTTGGCGACGATGAACTGATACCGGATGGGCTGCGACAGCTGAGCGCTCCACTGACCTGCAAAGAAGGCAAGCGACAGGGCGGTGAGGCCCGCCAGAACTCCCAGGTACTGCACAAGTCGGCGCCCAGGCGGGCTGGTGATCGGTGCAGGTCGGCCGAACACGACTGTGTCCACTATGAGCGCGCAAGTGCCGAGGAGCAGAGAGGTAGAAAGCGAGACGGGCCACGGCAGCCCTACCAGACTGATCAAGCCTGCAGCCACCGCAGCGGATGACACAAGAGCCACAAGGACGTCTCGCAGGAAGGCTCGCGATTTCACAACCGCACAGTAGCGAACGGGCTAGAACCGGGCCCGATGGGGGCGACAAGCCCGTACGCCCCGACAAGGGATGCTGGGAGAGGTCGTATCAGCTCCCCCGAGAACCTGCGTGCACCAGGCGGCATGAGCTTCGCAGGCCTGGGGCGGCTACAGCGCCGCCACCTGGGCGACCTCCGCCACTTCGGAGGAGCTGACGGCGCCCCTGGCGGCAGTTCCCCCTTGCGCCATGGTGGGCGCCGGCGTGCCTGTGGGCGGCGTCGTGTCCGTTCCGGACCACGATCCGCCCGTCCCGCCGTCCGGGGGTGGGCCTCCCCACCCGCCGCCGTCGCTGCCGTTGGCCACAGTTGGGTCGTCTGGGTGGGCCGACTCGTCGGTGGCACCGTCGTATCCCGACTGACCGCTGCCAGCCCGGACGCCGCGGCGTGAGTAGTCGGGCGGGAAGTTGTTGTGACCGACTCCCATCTGATTGGTCTGATCGGCGCCCATGGCCGCGGCTGAACCGCCCACGGCGGCCATGACGCCGATACCAGTCGAGAACGCCTGACCTACTGGGCCCATGCCGGCAGCGAATCGGCCGATCGTAGTGGCGGCGGCTCCATCCTCGCCCGCGGTGCGTCCGGCCTCGTCGGTCGTAGTGGCGGCGCTGCTGCCGGTCTGGCGTCCGGCGAGGACGCCGCCGATGCCACCGGCGGCGGCAATCCCCGCGCGCAAGGCGGACCCGGACGTGCTGCCCGGGTCGGTGAACGCGAACAGCTTGTAGAGCGCCAACGGGGAGAAGGACGACACGCAGATGAGCACGACGCCGACGAACGCCGTCCCGATCGACTTCAGGACGTCGTCCTCACCGCCGACTGCCACCTCGGTGGTGATCCTGACGCCGATGCCGAGCGCCAGCACCATCAGGGGCGGGGTGAGTGCGGCGGCGTGGAACCAGCGGAACGACTTCCAGAACCAGCCGCGTCCGAAGTCGGTGACCAGCCCGGCCGCTGCGATCGGTGTCACCGCGGCGAGCACGAGCAGGGAGGCCGCTCGGGCCACCATCACCAGCGTGTGGCCGATCGCCGCGAGCCACAGCAGCATCCCCATGATGCCGAGGATGACGGCGACGGTGCCGTTGGTGATGTCGCTGGCGGTGAACGGTTCCCAGGGTTCCCATTCGCTCCAGCGGGTGACGTTGAGCAGTGACTGCATGAGGGCTTTGGTGAGGCCGCTGCAGGCGGCGACCAGGGTGACGCCGTAGCCCACCCACGCGAACCACACGAAACCGAACTGGGCTGCGCCGACGAGGAGCCGGCCGATGCTGTGCCCGTCCCTCTTGCCGAGGGCGACGCCGACCTGGACGAGCATGAGGATCCCGACCAGCGCGAGGGCGATCCAGAAGGTGGTCGCGTATAGCTCGCCGACCGGTCCGTCTTCGCCGAGGCTCGGGGTGAGGATCGCGTCCTCAAGTTCGAGGACGGCACGGAGGACCCACAGGCCTGCGTTCCACAGCGCGAGCATGGCGGCGGTCAGGCTGTCGGTCACCACGTTGGCGATGGCCGAGCCGAGCAGTCCGAACGGATCGATGGGCATGTCAGCTCCTTCAGTTGGAGGCGATCGGCTGCCAGCCGGCCTCGACGGAGGCGTCCGAACCAGGCCAGGTCGACGGGGCCGGGGCGGGTGGCGCGCCGGGGCCGATCAGCCAGTGGTCGCCGGTCCACTGCATGCGCTCGCAGGTGCCGTATCCCATGCGTGCCTCCGTCTTCAGCGCGGCGCGCACGTCGAGCAGCACGCATGCCACCACCCAGTCAGGGCCGTCGGTGCCCTTGATCTGGATGGCCGCGGGGGTGACGCTGACCAGGGTTCCGGGGTCCAACTCGTTGGACGACTGCCGGGCGTGGGTCAGGAACGACTGCACGTTGCGGGTCTGCGACCAATCAGCCGCGCCCACTCCACCGCGCATCGCCCAGTTGCGGTAGACCTCGGTGGCCAAAGGGAGCGACATCGCGGACAGTACGCGCACCTCGATGGCCGCCAGTTGGGCGGCCGCGCCCTCGGGGGTGCGCGGGTAGCCGGACGGCACACCGCTGGCGCCGACGGTCGTGGCGGCGGGCAGCAAGATCGCGGGAGGCATGGCGATCGCCACCCCCGGCGTGAGGCCGGCGTCCTGGGCCACCGTCGCCATCGGCGCTGCGGCAATGAGGTCTCGCCGCTGGGCAGGGTCGGCGTCCGGGTGAGCGCTGCTTTGGACGCCGTCGGGCGCGGTTCCCGCCGAGATGCTGGACACCAGGGTGTAGCCCAGCCCGTACAGCAGGACGCCGCCCACCAGCAGCAGTCCCGCGAGGACGCCGAGCAGCTGAGTGCGCGAGAGAGGGACGACCTCGGCTGAGCTCGCCGGGCGGGGTGGGCGACGGCGGAACATCAGCCGACGCAGCCGTCGCCGAGGATGCCGTTGAGCATCCCGTAGCCACCCATCAGCACCACGGCCAGCACCAGCACGCCGGCGAGGCCGATGATGCCGCCCTTCGAGAGGTGCGGGGAGTGCGTGGCACGTCCGACGAGGATCGCGCCGACGGACACCAAGGCCGCGATGCCGAACAGCCACAGCACCGACCACAGGACCATGCCCGAGATCTGGTCGGTGTAGGCGGCGACGCCTGTGGGCGCCACCGGGCAGATCTTCAGCGGGACGATCAGCGGGTTCATGTCGGTTCCTTTCGGAGGAGGGCGAGGACGTTCTGGGCCGCCTTGAGCAGAGGGGCGGGGAACGGGTCGGGAGTCATGCCGGTGACCTGCAGGCGTGAGTCGAGCGGGAAGTCGGTCAGGTGCACGCCTGCCGGTATCCCGGCGGCGGCGACCTTGACCGGCCGCGGCCAGCGCCTGGCCGTGGGCCCCACGACCACACCCAGCGCGTCGCGGCCCAAGAGCTCGGCGCACGACTCCAGGCGGCGGACCCCGGGCAGGCTCGCATTCGTGACGAGGACGACGTCGTCGAGCGTGCGCAGCACTGACCCCAGCCACCCGGCGCCCATGCCTGACACGGTCGTCCAGTTGGTGTCCACGACCGTCCACTCGACCGACGACTCGGTCGGAACCGGCACGGTCGCGTCGCCGGTGATGGGGCGCTCCAACAGGACGTCGCCACGACTGCCGCGGCGCCAAGGGCCCTCGGTCCCCAGTTCGGCGTTGGCTGCGGCCGAGAAGCCGGACGCCAACGGAGGGCAGCATTCCACCACCCGCGCCGACGCTCCGGTCGCGGTGGCCAGCGCAAGCGCCACCGTGGATGCCCCCACTCCTCCGGCGCAGCCAACGACGGCGACCACCCGTTCACCTGGCGCCGGCGTCCAGACTGTCGCAGTTCCCGGGGCGGTGGGCGCGGACCGGGGCCCGTGAGCGAACTCGCCCGCCTCGATCGCGCGCCAGGCCTCTCGCAGTTCGGCAACGCTGTGCGCGGTCACGACGGGTCACCGCCCCGAGGCCGCCGATCCAGCAGCCCGGACAAGAGCATGGCCGGGGGCACCTTGGCCAGCTCGCGTCTGGCCTTCTGCACGTCGCGGAGCCTGCGCAGGCAGCCGTCCAGGTCATCCAGGGTCTCCGGCTCCATGGCCGCGATCTTCAACAGGGCGGCCACCTCGGCCGGGGTGCTGGTCATCTCGGCATCACCTCCGCCATCCCTAACGGGACTCGCCCACCCCTGGTGGACAGTCAGCAGATGACCCTGAGGTACGCGCCGGCCGCTCCGCTGAGGGCGGCCAAGCAGCGAGCGGTGCGCCGTCGCACGGTGCGGGCACACACCCCCCAGTCCTGGGCCACGACGGCGCTGAGCTGGCGGCTCGACAGGCCGGCCACTCCGCCCTCGCGGGCATGGCCATCGGCCTGGAGGGTCTTCGCGGCCTCGATCAGACTGACCAGCAGTTCCCTGTCCTCGTCGGTGATGACGTCCTTTGCGCACGCCCAGGCGAGCAGCTCGGCCAACTCGGCTGCCGGGTTGTCGTCTTCGACGAGCCGATCGTCCGCGGGGTCGACGGGGCCCAGCGAGACGGTCGAGAGCCGGTGGGGCATGTGGTGCGTGGGAGCCCCGCAGTCCAGTAGCACCCCTTCACGCAGCTGACCGGCGACCTTCGCGGCCACCCAGTGCGGACGCCGCCACGGCAGCCCGCGGACCTCCACCCACAGCTGGGCGGCCAGCACCTCGTCGACCCGATCGTCGGCCAGCCCCAACCGCCGGCGCACGCGCAAGGCCGTCGGCAGCAGGAGCCACGCGAGCACCAGCGCTGCCTCCCGGTCGTCGGCACCGTCGAAGGCCGCCAGCCGGGCGAGGCCGAGCAGAACATCGTTGGCGACCGCGGGATCGGCCGCTCGCCTCCAGGCGTCCAGCCGGGACGGGTCGTCGACGACCCCCAACCGGGGCTCGAAGGCGACCCATCCTGCCCAGTGTTCCTTGACGACGGACTCCATCCGCTCGTCCTGCAAACCCAACATCTCGGTGATGTTCATGGCCGTGGTCCTTCCGCGTGCGTATGCCGGAAGATCACCAATCGGACGTTGTTCCTTTCGTAGTCCACAGGGCTTCGCGGCATCGAACCGCGACCCACGACGCGGCCAACACCGACCAAAGCGCCTAGTCGGCCCCGTGTTGCCCCGCGTAGCCCCTGACGCGCCCGGCCTGAGGCTGGAGATGCGCTAGCGCGTGAGAAGTGGGCCTGGCCCTTCACGGAAGCAACCACCCGGCCACACCGGCCACGTGCGGGAAGGTTCGCGATAATCAGCGGGTGAAGAACGTGATCGGGCCCGACGGCGTGCGGTATCCGGTCACGCCAGACATCGAGCGGTTCCTGCGCTCGATGGACCGTGATGCGCTGCAGTGGCTGGCACTCGAGATGGCGGGGTACAGCCCCGAGGCCATGCGCTCGCTGCAGCTGCGCGCCACGCCCGAGGACGAGCCGACTGCCTCTGAGCTCGTGGCAGCCGTAGACGCCGCGCTGGCCGGGGTCGACCTCGACTACCACGACCCCTTCTACGAAGACGTCGACGACGGCGTCCAAGGAGTCGAGGAGTCCGTCGACGAACTGGAGCGGCACCTCGACGGCGGCGCCCACCCCGTGGTGCTACGAGTGGTCCAGCACCTACTCACCCGGCTCGGCGCCCTGGCCCGGGACGCCGACAACGCGGACGCCCTGCTAGAGGTGGCCGAACGAGCGTCGGCACTGTTCGGCCGCGCGGCCGAAGGGCACCCCGACCCGGTCACCCTCGCCCGCTGGGTGGTCGACTTCCGGGTCGAGTACGGCGGCTGGCCGTCGCTCACGTTGGACGCCGTGGCCCATGCGTTCGACGAGCCCGCCTGGGACGCCTACCGCGCGGGCGTCGCGACCTTGGGCGGCAGTGGACCGGCGGCCGACCCCTACCGCAGCGAGACCGACCGCATGCTGCTGGAACTGGCCGACCACGACGGCGACGTCGAGGGGGCCGTCGCCTTGCTGTCCGGAGGTGACCGCCCGTATTACCGGGAGATCCTCCGCCGGCTGCGTGACGCCGGACGGCTCGCTGACGTCCTCGCCTGGCTGGACCGAGCCGTCACCCAGGGCTGCGTGGACGTCTCCTGGCGGGCGGGACCCACCATCGTGCCCGTCGAGGACGCCGTCGGCGCCTTCCTGGACGGTGGGCGTCCGGACGCCGCCCTCGTGATCGCGCGGACAATGTTCGACCGCGACCTCAGCGTGGACGCCCTCCGGTTGCTACGCCACGTGGCTGAACGGTGCGGGCGCGGGGACGAACAACGCACCTGGGCGTTCGAGCGGGCCACCCTGCGGGCACGCACCAGCGGCGGCGCCCACCTCGTCCGGCTCTACCTCGCCGACGGGAACGTCACAAACGCGTGGGAGGCGGCGGACGCCTTCGGCGCCGGCCACGCGTGGCACGAACTCGTGGACGCCTCCGAAGACGGCTTCCCACTCCGGGCAGCCCGCCTGTGCCTGGCTCAGGTGCTGGAGTCCCTCACCACACCCGACTCCAAGCGGTACCCGGCCATCGTCGATCTCCTCGTCAAGACACGCGCCCTATACGACACAGCAGGCCACCGAGCCGAGGCGGACGCCGAGATCATCCGCTTGCGCGAGGCCTACCGCCGCCGGCCCGCCCTGATGTCGGCCATGAACCGTGCCGGACTATCCTCCTGACCCCCAACCCTGAAGTTCTGTGGACAAGCGCGAAGGTTAAGCCGCCAAAGATGCCCTCGCACAGCCCAGCAGATCCCGGCTGTGTCAGGGCTGAGAGTCGAATTCAGCGGGATCGGGCGGGAATCGCTCAAAGAACCACCCGTCTTCATCCGGGATGACCAGCGCGAGATCCTCATCCGGCTCCAGGTCGAACGCGCTCGCGAGCGCGCCAATCTGACCGCTGAGAAAGCCCCGCAGTCGGTCTCGAGCCATCGAGAGTGGACCCGTGCCGACGCTTCTCCACCGGTGATGTCTCGGGTCGGCGCCCGGACGACAATCAACTCGTCAACAACAGGTACGAAACAAGCTCTGTAGCAAACAGACCCGTGCGGCAAGTTTGCCAGCCGTCCGAGGCATGGTCGGGCTGGACGCCGCCTGATAATGGCTGCGTGGCGACCACACCTCGACATCACCTCGTTCCGCAGTTTCTCCTGCGTCGGTTCGCGAATGCCGACAACAAGCTGGTGATGGTCAAGCGCGAGGATCTCACCTCTTCGTTCTCCACAACCGTCAACAACGCGTGCAATGAGGCGGGCTTCTACCGTATCGAGACGGAAGACGTTGACCTTGGCCATCGTGAGGGCCACGACCCCGAGACGCTCGAGAAGTACCTGTCCGTCTTCGAGTCCCGGGCCGACCACGCCATCCAGCACCTGCTGGACGGCACGCCGCCCTGGGCTGACGAAGACCGTTACCACCTCGTGAACTTCATGGCGCTCCAGTACGTGCGCGGCTGGCGCTTCCGTAAGCAGTTCGACGAGATCGGCACCCTCATCATGCGCCGTGAGATGCTGGCCAACCGCCCTACGCTGGACGAGTCGGCGAAGCGCTTCCTGCAGCAGCGCGGAGAACGGGCCACCCCGAAGACAATCGCCGAGTTCGTCGACCACGCCTACGGACCGGAGGGTCCGCGCCTCGTCATGTGCAAGCCGCACGCCGTCCAAGCCAGTTTCCGCTTCGCCCTCGAGGCACTTACTCCGATGCTCTGGACACGACCCCTTCGCCTGCTGCACTTTGCGGACGATGCGCCCTTGCTTACCGGCGACAGCCCAGTGGTGACCTGGGCCCCCGACGGAGGAGATACGCGCGTGGTGGCGCTGGTAGACGCGGCCACCATCACGCTGCCGCTCGCGCCGAACCTGGCGGTGTCCTTTGCCCAGAGCGGTCACGACGTCGTGGCTCGAGCAGGAGCGACGCGAGCACGGCAAATCAATACAGCGGTGGCAGATCTCGCTGATCGCTGGATCTACCACCACCCACAGACCTCACCGCTTGACGGCTTGGTCATCCCGCCCGAGAAGCCTCACTGGCAGGACGAGAAGTTGGCTGCGCGGATCGACGAGGACGGTACCTACCGCGAACTCTGGTGGACGGTACAGCGGTGAACCAAGGGGTCGACGCGGCGCTCATCTCATGTCGCACCGAGAGGGGCCACTGCCGCGAACCCGCAACTCACCGAATGGCGATGCGCTGGCGACTCGAGTGTGCGCCAAGCTTGCGCTCCGACGCCGACTCGACATCGCGGATCGACCGAACTCGCCTCACGCTGACAGGGCGTGCGGTCGGGGTCCACCCAGCCGACAGGCTGCCCTCGCGCACAGTGCGGCTTTTCGGTCAGTTTGGCCTCCGGACCCAGTCTCCACAGCAGGCGCTCCTCCCGCCGACAGTTGCCGGGCGAAGACACACTTGGTGGTCCAAACCCCGGCATGGGTACGCGGCTACTGCGCCAGGTAGGCGCTCCGCGCCGCCTTTGCCCTCTCCCAGTCCTCTTCGAACTCCGCGACAGTCGGCTTCGTGCTCATCCGCTCGGCAGCGTGCGAATGGCCCGTCATTCGGTCACAGGCCCGAGCGAATAGCGGCTCGATGACGGCGGTCGCCGCGCCAAGGCGCGCGGCGTCGATCTTCGAGAGCCTTGTCATCATGATGTTGTGCCGGTAGCGCTGAGTGACGTTCTGCAGGAGTTCCTGCTCCACGAACGCCTCGCACCAGGCGCGCAATAGGTCGTACGCCTCCTTGATTAGCGCGTCCTGTACCACAGCCTCAGCCTTCGGCATGTCTTGCAGCTTGACGTTGATCCGCTTCGTCAGGTCGGCCGGAGTGTCGAGTTGCGGCTCCACGTCGGGCGCAAGGATCCCCTTGTGAGCGCCACCGTCGCGCACCTCGTAGATCTTCACACGGAGCTTCTTATTCTGCCGACTGGAGATGAGTGCTGAGGCGAACATGATGTTGTGCGTCAGGACGATGACCTGATGCGTCTCAGCGAGGTGTTGAATGCGCGCCGCAACCTCGTCGAGCCGCCGGTAGTCGAGGCTAGTGACCGGGTCGTCGAAGACCAGTGGTGCCTTGATGCCACGCATGCGGCTCTCGGCGAGAAAGTCGGCCAATGCGAGCACCTTCTGTTCGCCTTCGGACAGGACGGCAGACGGACGGTAATGCGCAACGACCTTCTTCCGCTGCGCCTGTCCGCTCCTGCCCTGAAAGTGCAGGGCGACCTTTGGCGCATTGAGCCGAGCACACTCCTCGGCGAACAGGGTCTCGAAGTTCTTGTTCACCAGGTCTTCGCTCGCGAGCTTCGATTGAATGGTGAGCGTCTTGGCAGCACCGCTGGATATCGTCTTGGACAGTTTCTCCAACTGCTGGGCCCGCTTCGCTCGTCGGACGTACTCCCGCGCTGTAGGGAGGTTCTTCTTGAGTTCCATACGGGCGCCGAGTTCGGCCAACTCCTTCTGCTTCGCCGCCAGTGTCGTTGCGGCATTCTCCCTGTCACTGGCGAACTGTTCGACTTGCTTGACTACTGCTCCCAAGGCCGCTCCCAGTTCGAGCGCAATGCGAGACGCTTCGGAAGCCAGATCAGTGTGCGAGAGCGTCTGACCGGTAGCGGTTTCGGCGACAGTAGCCTTGGCATCACCCAACAGCTCCATGGCCTTCGCCACCCATCCCGGTGCACCGTCTCCCCGCGCCTGATCCGTGAGGTATTCGTTAGCTCGGCTCAACTCCGACTCAACGAGCGTGAGCCGTGCCGAAGCCAGCGAGGCACGAGCTGCTCCCAGTTGTCGCACCAGTGTTTCGTCGAGGAACGTCCGGTAGCGACCGAGCAGGGCGATCGCCGTCGGCGATAGGCGTTGCATGCAGTAGAGGCAGGAGTCGCCCTCCTGCGGATAGTGCTTCCGGCCGAGATGCTCCCGGTAGGTATCGCCTGCCGCGACGAAGTGTTGCCACTGTTCGTCCGGCGGTCCATGCAACTCGTCCACTGTGAACAACTGCTCGCGGGCCTCCGCCCGCTGATCTTCGGCATCCGCCACAGCGGCGACGGCCTGCTCGTAACGGGGAGTGCTGAAGCCCTGGACCGCGCTCACCAGGGCGCTCAGTCGACGAAGCTCTCGCTCGCTCTGCTGGGCGTTCGCGAGTAGCGCGTCGAGCGTGTTGGAACGCAGAGCATGGACTTCAGTTGTGAGCCGCTCATGGATGGCTTCCGCGTCGTCGTCGACCTTCGCTGCGGCTTCCAGTTCGCTCAGGTCGGTCGCTGCGCCCAAGGTTTCCACGAGCGGGTACACCTTGGTTTCACGAGCGAACTTGGAGAGAAGTGGGTTGGAACCGCTCGCCAAGTTCGTCACTTCGGAGCTGATCCGCTGCTGCACGCCCTGAAGGCCCGCGGCGACGTGCCCGAACAGTGCCAGTTCTGCCGGCGTGTAGACGTAGCCCAGGTCACGGTCCACGTGAAGCGAGACAGCATCTGCATCAAAGACGCTGATGCGCGTGAAGGGCACGAGCCCAGCCTCGTTTTCCCAGCGTGTTGTGCGACCCTCTCCACCCACCATGTAGGTGATCTCAGCCGACGGAGGCGGGGGAGGATCGAGATGCGCGACGTGGGCGTTGGGAAGGATATCTTCCGGCGAGCGGACGGCCGAGATTCGCTTGATGATGCGTGCGTAGCCCGTCTTGCCTGAGCCGTTCTGGCCGAACAGGATCGTGAGCCTCGGGTCGAATTCGAGTCGCTGGTCGCTTGCCAGGGCATTGACGCTCTGGACGTTGCTCAGCGACGCCAGTTCAAGAGTTTCATCCTTAGTCGTCTCGGCCTCCTGCACTTGCAGTTTGGGGACGCTCGGGGTGTCTGTGTCGGAGAGTCCCTTCTCGCTGAGGAACGTCTCGTAGACCGAGTCGAGCAGGTCACTCGTCGGGGCTCGACGCGACAGGATGGTTTCGGCGGTGAGTTGCCGCACCCAGGCGTCCTGACCATTAGCCCAGTCCACGAGCAGCCGACGTGGCGTGGCTTCGCCGAGATTGACGACGACTTCCTCGGGCATCGGTCCTCCTGTGACGGTGGGGGTGATGGCGGTCGCAGTGTCAGCGTCGCCGAGTCCATCCTGCCCGATGCCGGCGACACTGAGGCTTTCATAATCACCGTGAGGGAGCGCTCATCGGCGTGTGGGCGAAGTCACGCCCTCCACGGCGGGTCGCCCCACAGGCAGATCCGCGGCAGTCACAGACCAGCGCCGGCGGGGGCTGGCATGAAGGCCGGTGCTCGCGCGTTCAGGCGACTCGTCCCTTCTTCAGCCATGGCGCGCTAGCGACGAGCTCGGCCGTTCGCTCGGGCAGGTCGTCGGGGGCATCGCCGTCGTCGGCGCGGTTGCTGACGTCGTCGCGAAGGATGCGTTCGGCGGATCGCCGGTCACCTTCCGCCGCGACGACAGCAGCGAGGTCGAGTCGTGGGGTGTCCTCGTACGGGGCAGCGAGTAGGGCGGTCTCGGTGGCGGCGCGGGCCGACTGCAGGTCGCCGGAGTGCAGCGCCGCGATGGTGACCGTGTGTGCCACGTCGACGACGGCGCACACCATGTGTTGATCGATGCGGACACCGTCGGCCAGCCAAGCCCAGCCGCGTCCTCGTTGTCCGGTGAAGGGCTCCCCAGTGACCAGACCAAGCGCCGATTGCAGATCGCTGAGGCCCTCGGGGCCGCGTGCTTGGCCACGCGCGCGAAGCCGGCGGAACAGGTCGATGTCGGCCAGGACGCCGACCAGTTGGTAGATGCCCATACCTCGGGCGATGCCCGCCGGGGACTTCGTGGCGTCCGGCAGGTAGTTGCCGCCGGTGGTGGGGTCGACGCCCAGCCAGCTGCGCACCTTCGAGAGGTGGACCCGCATCTGGGTGGCGTCCGAGCCGAACGCATCCACCACTTGGTCGATGGTGACGCCTTGGGGGTGCAGCACGAGGAAGGCCAGCAACTCGGTGTAGAAGGCCTTACGCTTCGCCACCACCGTGGGTTTGCCGGTGGTACCGGTGCGCGCCTGGATGGGACCAAGGAGCCGCAGGTGCGGTCGTGTGCCGGCAGCCCAGGCCGCCAGGTCGGCGTCCAGATCGGGGTCGGAGCGCTCGACCGCTGCCCGGACCCTGTCGGGCACGTGCGGAGCGAGTTGCTGCAGGTCGTCCGTGGTGGTCGCTGCCACGTCGAGGACCTCGGCGTCCGGAGCCGGAACCACTGTCGCCCCCGGTACGGACTCGGGGTCGGTGTCACGGGGCAGCACGAGTTCGTCACGGATCGCTCCGGCGGCGTCGACGTGCTCGCGCCAGCCGTCGTCGCCGTCGCTCGGCATCTCGACGTCGTCGAGCAGGTCCGCGTGGGCCAGGAGCAGGGCGCAGCCCTCAGCTTCGGCGGGGGTGAGTCCGTTTGCGATCAGGTCGAGGCGGAGCGACGGGATGAGCACCCGGCCCTGCCCGGTCAGTCGGACGCCGAGGCCACGGACGGGCTCGGTGTCGGCGACCATGACGACGGCCGTGCCGGTCCTCGCGGGATGCCCGCCGACGAGTGCGAGCAGTTGGTCGAGCGGGGTGCTCGACAGCGCCCCGTTGACCAGGACGAGCCAGCTGTCCCACACGTCGCCGCCCAGGTCGTCGACGCGCCCGGCGGCTGCGGTCACGTCATGCTCGGCGCACTTGTCGACGGTCGCGCCAGCCGCTGCGATCGCGGCGTCCAGCGCGGTGGGGTCCTCAAGACGGTGGTGGCGGATGCGCGCCGGGTCGAGCGGTTCGGCCTCCCTGGCGATCCCGATGCAGTCGAGCTGGACTTGGCGTGCCCACGGGTTGACGGCGATCTCGGCAGCCAGGTAGCGGGCGAAGTCGGCGGCGTAGGTGGGGTCCCCGGTGAGGCTGATCGTGCCGAGCTGTTCGAGGTTGACCAGCCAGGTGGCGCCGTCGTCGTCGAGTCCCACGGAGACTAGCTGCGGGTAGGCAGATCGAGCGGTCGACTCATGTTCGCGCGCACCGGTGGCCAGCAGCCATCGACGGTCATCATTACCGTCCGGGCGCCACGGATGCGCCAGCGTGATGGGCTCGACCAGTTGCACGGCCACCTCGCCTGGCAGGAGCTGGACAGACAAGAGTTGCGGTGGGGCGTCGCGCTCCTCGCCGGAGACGGCGAGCAACCTGAGCGCGTGGTCGATGGCAAGCAGGGTGGGCGTCGCTGCCTGCCCCTCGGTCATCACGGTCTTCTCCACCGGAACGAGTTCCGGCGGCGGTGCCTGGATCGTCCGCCCCGGCCGACGGGCACGGAACTGGGCCCTCCGGCGCTGGCGTAGCGCGGCCAGCAGCCCAGCGGCGAGGACGCCGCCGGCTCCGGTGAGCCCGACCAGCAACCAGGGGGCCGGCGCGTCGGCGTCCCGGTCGGACGCCTCGCTCGCTGGCTTGTCGTCGCTGCTCACGTCCGTGGACACGGTCGCCGAGGCGGACGGGGCGGGCGTTGCCGGGGCGCTCGACGGGACGACGGGAACAACGACGGCCGTCTCGGACGTCGCGGCTACCGGCGTGGGCGTGGCGGTTGCGGAAGGGACGGCGCCAGCCGGCGTGGGCTGCGAGGTCTGGGGTGTCGGCTCGGCTTGTTCGGGTTCGGGCGAGGTGGTGGGCAGGTCGGGCGTCGCTCCCGCAGCGGCCGGGATGAGTACATGCCAGCCGGGGAGGATGAGGTCCGGGTCGGTCAGGCGACGACCGTCCGGCTGCGGAATCCCCCGAGAGGCCTCGAAGATCCGAGGCCAGGCGTCGGCGTCGTCGAGGTGCTCCTGGGCGATCTCGCTCAGCGTGTCCCCCTTGACCACGGTGTAGCGGGAGTGATCGTGGTCGTTCGATGCCGTGGCCTGCACGCCGTCGGCCCGCGCACCCGCGGGCAAGGTGAGCACCCAGCCCGGCCTGAGGAACTGCGCCTTACCCCGCAGGAGCTCGTGGTTGAGCTTGAGGATCTCGGGATAGCGGCTCCCCGACCCGAGATGGTGCTCGGCGATCGACCACAGGGTCTCGCCACGCTTGACCGTGTGCGTGAAGGACGAGGTGGCGTCCACCGAGAGCGCCACGGCGCTCGGCGTGGGCCGGGCGGGCTTCGCCGGCTGGGATGCGGCCGTCACCGTCGGCGAGGCCACCGGGTTCGGGCTGTCCGGGACTGCGGATGCAGTCTCGATCCCCGCCGCAGGCACTGTGATGAACAGCAGCAGGGCTGCGGCCACGAGCCGGCGGGCCGGCACCTGGGACCACCGAAGTCCGGGCAGCCTGGGTGCCTCCAAGCCTCGGAGGGCCGCCACACCTTCCGTGACGATCGTGACCGCGAGCAGTCCCCAGACGATCCACGCCGCGACCTTCAGGACCAGGATGGTCAGGTGGCCATCATCCGGCGTGGTGAGCGCCGCCCACCAGCCGTCCAGGCCGGACGGCGTCGGCCCCCAGCCGAGCGCCAACAGCACCGCCGGCAGCCCCACCAGCAGGGCCAGCAGCGCGACGGAAGCGGCGAATCCGACCAGACGGGGGTGACGCGGACGCTGGTTCATCGGGGGGCTCCGTTCACGACACGCGACAGCAGGATGGTGGCGTCGCCGCTGACCGTCTTGGGGCCGACGCCTGCGGTTCCGAGGAACTTCGGCTGGTAGACGACGGTGACGTGCACCGACAGGGTGGTCGGACCGGTGATGCTCACGCTGCCCTCGACGCCGGCGGCATGGAGGTAGGACGCTGCGGCCGTGCGGGCGGCGGCGGTGTCGATCTGCGGGGACTGGCCGCGCATGATCTGGCTGGCCTGCACCTGGTTCGCGGCCGTTCGCCCCGCCTGCTGGGCCAGGTCGTGCGCGCGCTGTTGGGCGTTGACCTGCCCGGTGAGGTCGACCGTGATGCCGATCACGAGGGTGAGGATCAGGGCGACCAGCACGCCCCAGACCGTGACCGAGCCTCGCTCATCGCGACGCCTCATCATCTCCCCCTGAACACATCGAGCGGACTCGTGACCGTCGCGCTGACGACCCGGTCCGGCAGGCCCGGCAGGGACAGCTCCGAGAGTTCCACCGTGCAGCTCACGGTCGCCGCGACACTGGCGGGCGTTCCCACCGGCCTGGAGAACCCCGAGGTGTCGAGCGTGACCGTCATGGACGCGCACGTCAGCCCCTGGTTGGCGAGGGTGGCGCGCGCTGCCGCCACCGCGGTGGTTTGCGCGGCACCCGCGGTGCGGGCGATGGACGCCGCGCGTGCGGCGTCCGCAGCGGCTTGCTGGACGCTCCCGTGGGCGATGGCCACCCGGCCGCCGGCCACGGCGAACATCAGCAGGAGCATGAGTGCCGGCACCAACAACACCAGTTCGATCGCCGCCGAGCCGCGCTCATCGGCGGCGGCCTTCCAGCCCCGAGCCTTGGGCCTCCCGAGCCTGAAGCGTCGGGATTCATGAACTCGCGGCTTCATCGCGTGTACCTCTCGACCGGCAGCGTGGCCGACTGGGACACGGTCACGTCCATGAACGGCACGAGCCGGACGCTGTGGCCGCTCACCGTCACGGTGGTGCTGGTAGCGGTCCTGTCGCCGGTGACGGTCACGCCGGTCAGCGTCGTCCCTCCCACGTCAGTGGCGAAGGACCTCGCGCTCGACAACCCCGCCTCCAGGGAGGAGTTGAGCATCGCCGACGTGCGGGCGCCCGACTGGGCCGACGCCAGCGCGATCGACCGGGCGTGGAACCAGGTGCCGGCCTGGACGGCCAGGAACAGCACGGTGAGCACGATCGGGAGCGCGATCACCATCTCGACCGATGACGAGCCGCGCTCCCCTCGCTTCGCCGACTGCTTGGTCCTGGACCGTCGCATGGTCGTCGCCTGCTATCGGATCTCGTTGGCCTTGCCGACGACGTAGGCCTGGATGATCGCGGCGACGATCCCCACGATCGCGATCGCGAAGATCGCCCAGAGCACGTTCTGGATGGTCTCCGACATGCCGTCCTCGGCGAGCATCCGCTTGCGCTGCTTGGCGAGCCACAACTCGAGGTCGCGGCGCATGAGCTGGCTCTCCACGTACAGGTTGAGCATCATGGTGGGGTTTCCTCTCCTGAAGGGGTTCTTCCTTTGGGGGTCAGGTGTTGCTCATCAGGGTCATCAGGGATGGCCCCAGCAGGATGGCGATGAAAACGATCGCCAGCATGGTCGCAGGGATGGTGAGCCGCTCGGAGGCGGCGTTCGCACGGGCCTGCTCGTCGGTCAGGAGCGCTACGCGCAGCGCTCGGTTGTGTTCCCGGAGGGTCTGGTAGACGGGCATGGTCTGCTGCTCGGCCAGCGCCATGATGTTGGCCAGATCGTCGAGCTCGGGCAGGGCCAGTTCGTCGCCCATCGCGCGGAGGACGTCCCACGGTGGGCGTCCATCGACGCTGGACTGGGTGAAGCCTTCCGCCAGGCGGTCGAAGACCCACTGGCCGCGGCCCACGCGCGCCGCGTTCTCCAGCGCCTGACGGGGGCCGGAACCGGCGCGGCGTTCGAGGGCCACCAGGTCGATGAAGCCGGTCAACACGTGGTTGAACTCGAGTCGCGCTGCCTTCGCCTTGCCGTGGATGTCCAGGTTGGGCAGCACGAAGAGCCCGACGGCGCCGACCAGCGACGCGATCAGCGGGACCGCGATCGGGAACCGCAAGCCGAACACGTTGAACAGCGTCGACAGCAGCGGGGGTGCGACCAGGCCGATGGCAGCCAGGATCAGCTTCTCGCCGTAGAAGCTGGCCTCCGTCCGGCGCAGCAGCGCCAGCTCCTTGACCGGCGTCATCCACACCCACCTCGGCACCCATCGCGCGACCCACGCACCCACCCGATCCTGGGCGTCCACGCCGCCCAGGAGGGCCGGAGCTGTCGGCACACCGGTCAACCGGTCCAACGCGGGACCGAGCGCCGGCACGGTCGGAGCGAGCCACCAGACTGCGCACAGCACGCTCGTGGCGAGCATCAGGCCCGTCAGGGCGGCGAGCTGCAGGCCGGTCATGACGGGTCTCCGGACGCCAACAGTCTGGGCAGCGGCTTGACCCGGGCCATCCGTCGCATGACTACGAGACCGACGACATAGAGGGAGAGGAGCACCGACAGGACGACCTGCCCCATCGGTGAGCGGTACGGCTCCAGGTACTGGCCGGTGGCGGCCATCCCCACCAGGCACACCACGGTAATCAGGGTGACGATCCGCGCTGTCTGGCGCGGCTTGCTGCGGTCGGCCTCCAGATGACGCCGGGCGGCGACCTCCGCGGACACCGACTCGGCGAGCCCGGACAGGATCTGGGACAGACCGTCCGCCCGCTTCTGCGCGGCGAGGATCAAGGTGGCTGCCACCAGATCACCGGTCGAGTCGTTGAACTGGTCGGCGAACGCGCGGAGCGCCTCGGCCGTGTTCCACCGCGACCGGATCCGGCCCACCAGCGTGGTCACCTCCGGACGGATGACGTCGGGTGCGGTGCGCAGCGTGGCCACGAGGGCGCCCTCCAGTCCGACACCGACGGTGATGACGCCGGCCAGGTTGCGCGTCCACTCCGCCAGGCCTTCGAGGCGTTCGATCGTGTGGGACTCGTCCGAGACGCCCAGGACCACCGGCAGGCCGACCGCCGCCAGCGGGAAGACCACGATGGCGATCACCCAGCCCGATAGCAGAGCGACCACTACCCCGGCCACTGCCGCCAGGACACCGGCGACCAGGACGCGGCGCGGGACGGAAGCCAGCCGCACCAGGATCCGGGGCGTTGCCGGTGCGCCCGTCGGGATCGGCACGCGACGGAGCCCGGCGACCAGCCCCATCACGCCACCGACGCCGAGGACGCTCACGAGCGCGGGAACCAGCGGGTTCATGCGACACCACCGTGGCGTTGCGCCTCCAGGAGGAACTCGTTCGCGGTGAACCCGTGGCCGGCGAGCATCCGCAGGTGGTCGGGTAGTACGAAGGCGACGGCCGGGCCGTCGGGGTCGCTGCGGAAGACGGTGGTCGCGGCGTAGCCGGCGGACTCCTCGCCCGGCGTGATCGCTAGCACTTCGTCGATCACGCGCCGTTTGCGCACGGAGCCGTCGCGGCCGCGGACGTACATGGATCGCAGTTGCACCACGAGGCCGAGGCAGCGAGCCAGCTTCATCACGGCCGAGTCGCGGGTGAACTCGCCGGACTGCATGGCGCAGCTGACCAGTTTCTCCATGGTGTCGGACGCCGACGCGGCGTGTGTCGTCGACAACGAGCCCGAACCGGACTCCATGGCCATGATCATCTGGGCCACCTCGCGTCCGCGAACCTCGCCGACGATCTGCCGGTCGAGCGCGTACCGGAAGGAGGCGTGCATGCCGTCCTGCAGTGTGAACTCGTTCACCGGACGCCCGTCGGGGCCCCGCTCCCCGGAGCCCGGACGCGCCTCCCACGAGAACACGACCGGGTGCTCGTCGACCAACTGTTCCAGACCGAGTTCCCGCTCGGTCTCGAAGGTGCCCAGCACCTCCTCCGGGCCGATCTCGGCACACAAGGCCCGCAGCAGCGTGGTCTTCCCGTCGCCCTGCTGGCCGGACACGACGATCGACAGCCTGGCCCTCACGGCCGCCGCCAGGAACGACGCGAGCAGGGGGCTGACCGTGCCGAGGCCGACGAGGTCGTCGAGGGTGATGCGCACCAGGCGGTGTCGGCGGATCACGACGCTCGGCCGATGCGTGACGAACGCGGACGCCGCCAAGCGGGCGCCCTCCAGGTTCAGGTGGAGGTCGGGGTTGGCGTCGGAGAACACGCGGGGCGGATCGGCTCTGGACGCCAGGTCCTGCAGCAGCTGGATCAACTCATCGTCGGACGCCGCGACCGGTGGCCCCGGCACCTTCTCTCCGCCGACCAGGTCCAGGAACACCCGGTCGTGCCCGACGACGATGATGTTCTCGACGTCCGGGCGATCGACCAACGGCTGCAGCCGGCCCAGCCCGAACATCAGGTCGAAGACGGCCTGCGCCAAGGCGTCCTGCGCGGTGGCGGAGCTGACGGAGCCGTTGACCGCGAACCGCGCCTCGGTCGCCTCCTGGACGACCTGCATGATCACGGCCCGCCCGAGCTCCTGGCGCGCGGTCTCGTCAGCCAGGGGGGACTGCCCGATCCGTTCCGAGAAGCGTTTGGACGCCAGCGCGCGCAGTTCCGACGCCTCGTCCCAGTCCACCTCGGTCGACCGCTCCGAGGGTCGACCCCCGGCGCCCAACTTGGCCTCGCGGCCCACGACGTGGAGTGACGATGATGTCGGTGCGACTGCCGTCGACAGGGTGAACCCGGAGCGGACGCGGCCCGGCCGCGCCGGATCGGTGCCGTCGCCGAAGGCGGTGAACAGGGGCACGCTGGCCAGGTCTGGCCTTTCCCAGGTGGGCTGGGGCTGCTTGGTCATCGTTCCGCACCCGCACTGGTTCGCGGCAGCGCATCCTCCGTGCGCGGCGCCAGAGCCCGGAGCGACTCACCCAGCGCCACCACGGACCTGGGCAGCGCCGACCGATCGAACCGACGTTGGGGCTCCCCGTGGGACCACCACCGCGCGGCGTCCGGATCCCACGCGACCTCGCCGACCACCGGCACGCCCAGGGTCTTGGTGACCTCGGACGTGCTGTACCGACGTGCCGGGCCGGCGATGACCAACCGCACGTCGCCCAACGAGCCTTCCTGGAGACCCGGCAGCCATGACCGCACCCGGGCCAGTTCAGGCAGCCCGGTCCCTGTCACCACCATGGTCACGTCCGACTCCGAGATCAGCGGCTCCGGGCTGCCGACCATGCCCAGCCGGCCGGCGTCCACGACGATGTCCACGCCCGTGTCGACCTCGAGTCCGCGGAGGGCGTCCAGGAGCGCGTCCCACACGCCCAGGAGTGACGCGGCCTGCTGGTGCGCGCGGAGCCCAGGCAACAGGCTCGCGTTCGAGTCGGCCAGGGGGAACAGCCGAGAGGGCAGCTCGTCGGCCAACTGGTGGTGTCGGTGCGCCAGCACCAGTTCGGAGAGTCCGGGCCGCGCGACCCCGGTGCAGTAGCCCGCCAGGATCGCCGAGCCGCCCGACGGGTCGGCTTCCACGAGCACCACGGGGCGGGGCCACGTCAGGGCGAGACCGACCGACAGGGTGGTCACCCCCAGCGAGCCCGAGACGGACGCAACGGTGAAGAGGGGCATGGGGTCACCGTTCCCGGGAGTCGAGCACCACGGCGACCTTGCCGGTCGCGGCCCGGGCTGCCAGATCGGGCGCGGCGTCCGCGCTCACGAGCAGGTCGACCAGGGCGAACTGCCCGTCCTGCGAGCGTGTGACCGCGACGACCTTGGCCGCGATGGTCACTGG
Source organism: Propioniciclava sp. MC1595 (assembly GCF_017569205.1). Classification (GTDB taxonomy): domain Bacteria; phylum Actinomycetota; class Actinomycetes; order Propionibacteriales; family Propionibacteriaceae; genus Propioniciclava. The sequence continues at coordinate 657,905 of NZ_CP071870.1, read as the reverse complement.
CGAGACGTCGCCGACCTGGCCCTGTGCCCCGGGTGTCTGGACGACCCGGACATCGTCGCCGGTCTTCAGCGGGATGGCGGGCAGCATCCCGTCCACCAGGGACAGGCCGACGACGGTCTCGCCCTTCGCCGGAACCGTCTCAGACGCGATGGCGTCCGGGGTGAGGAGCCCGCCGGCAGAGATGTCGAGCGCAGCTCGCTGTCCCACCACCGTCGACACCTCGCTGGCGGGGATCGAGGCGACGGCGGGATCGAGCGACACCCGCGCGACCATCAGATCACCGGCGTCGATCACCGCGCCACGAGGGACGGCCGCCCTCGCCACCACGACCTCGACCGACGAGGTTGCCGCCGTCCACAGCCACACGCCGCCCAGCGCGGACAGCAGGAGCGCCGCCACGGACGCGATGATCAGCACCGGGCGCCGCCGGGTCTTCACGGGACCCAACGCCGGGGGCGCCGGAGGGGTCGTGGTCGTCGCCGTCGTCGGCGCCAAGGTCGGTGTCCTCACGTCGTCATCCCTTCACCACGGTCTGGAGTTCGCCGATCGTGACCACGACCGAGCTCGTGTACGTCTGGTTGATGACACCGGACTCGCCGATCCCGGACCAGTTGATGGTCCAGTAGCTCGTCGCGGTGACCGTGTAGGTGCCTTGCTTCGGGTAGCGGTAGCCGCAGTCCGGCGACGCCGACATCCCGAACGAGTCCGTGTAGGAGGTGCCCGTGGACGTGCACGCGACGGTCCCGCCGTCGCCCATGCTCCAGACCACCCGGGTGACCTTGCCGGTCGCGGTGACGGAGTAGCCGCCCGCAGACGCGGTCTTCGTGTTGGGTCCCCACGTGCTCTGGTCCGGCGACGCCACCCACAGCCAGATCGGCAGCCCGACGAGGCCCACCGAGCCGGGCGAGGGATCCGGCGCCATCCCGATCGTGACCGCGCGAAGGCGCATCTGGGTGACCGCCTGCTGCGCCAGGACGCGGGGGTCCGGGACGACACCCGGAGCACTGTCGGCCCAGAACAGGTAGGAGCCCGGACCCGACCAGATGCCGGAAGCCGAACACCGGTAGATCGACCCCGTCGTGTTGCCGCTCCACACCGCGTCCGTCAGCGGGGGCGGCGGCGACGCGGCCTTGATGTAGCAGGCTCGGGCGTTGCTCCAGGTCCCCAGCTCCGGGTTCGAACAAGGGACCTCGCGAGGAGGCATTTCCTGCGTCACGCAGGCAACCGGGTCGCTGCTGCCGGAGCCGGTGTGCTTCAGCGGAGCGGCGCCGCCGGAGCCACCGTAACCGGGGACGCCGACCCCACAGGCAACTCCCCAGCTCGCCCCTTCGCAGCCGGCTTCCGCGTAGGCAGGGGTCCCCGTCAGCGACGTTGTCGCCAGAGCCACGCAGAGCGCGAGCGCCGCGAGGAGCCTGGTCAACATGATCCGAGGACCTCGTCCTTGGTGATCTGCAGGTTGGCGCCGACGAGCTGCACGGTGCTCTCGTGTGAGAGCCGTGGCTGCGGGGCCGGCGTGACCGGCTGCCCGGCCTTGTCCGTGAGGATGGCTTCGCTGCGATCGACGCACGAGGTGACGACCCACCCGTCACCCTTGGCCAGGGCGCTCTGGGAGGGGATCTTCGTGGCTCCGACCTGCACCTGCCCCCGCTGGCGGACCGTCGTCAGCATCACCTGCAGGCTGCTCAGCGCCTCGCCCGAGGCAAGGGTGTCGAGCTCGTTGATGCTCCTGCTCGAGTCGACCAAGAGGCCGTCGAGGGTCTGCCACAGCAGGACGACCCGCGCCTTCGCGTCCTCGAGCTTCTGGTCTTCGGGGCTAAGAGTCGGTGTCGGCGTCACCGTGGGTGACGGCGATTGCGACGGGCCCGTCGGTGTCGGGCTGGTGGTGGGCGTGGCTGTGCAGCCACCGATCAGGGCAGCGGCCATGATGGCGCCCACCGCTTTGGTGGCCAGTCCCAGGTGGGTCATCCCATCCTCCTTCGCCTACGGGACATAACGGGGCGCGGAGGCACCTCGCGGACATCCTGTGCGTGGTGATTTCTCGTGGAAGGCGGCAGCGCCGATCCCGGAGGCGCTCGGCGCTCGTGTGGCGCTGTCGCGGGTGCTGCCAATGTCAGAAGCGGCCATCGCTGGCTCCAAGCTCTCCAGGGGGTGGACCTTGTACGGGAAGGCTAAGCATGGATTTCGGCGATCTTGCGGATTTCGAGCTTCCCCCCTCTGCGTGTCACGCTAGCACATCTACACCGTTTAGCGGTATAGATTGCTCATCGTGTCTCGTCTCCCCTTGCCGCGGACCACTGAAACAATGGGCGCGTGCCTGCCTACTCCGACGCCCCGCTTCCCGGCGAGTTGGACGCGTTGGTCGGCATGGGCATGAACCGAGTCAAGCTCGCGCTCGCCGTGGCGCTCGCCGAACACGGGGGGTGTCTCAGCACGCCGGAGCTCGTCGCCGCGCTCGGTGAGGGGGTCGCGGGTACCACCATCGCGCGCAACCTCAACGAGCTCGAGAACCACGGCTACGTCACCGGCGACGTTCCCCGCGACGACCGCCGCCGGCGGCGCACGCACTGGACGCTCAACCATGCGAAGCTCCACGCCGATTTGCGTGCCCTCATCCAAGCCACCACACTGTCCGCCGAATCCCCGACCGCGTCGGGCTGACCGGCGGCAGGTGAGCCAACGCGGAACCCGTGTGCGCGAGTTGGGTTACGGAGGACGCGAACTCCTTGAACGAACGGCCTAACTCCCGGTCCACAAGGTATGACGTGCGTGTGAGGCCAGCCGAGCTATCCCGTGGATGGTGGAGGCACGGTCACCGGGCCGGCCATTCGGCCCAGGAGCGCCCTCACCTTGTTTTCTCGACCTCGTTACGGCCGCGTGAGCCGCGCAACCCTGCTCCCACAAGGGATAACTGCTCGCCGCTCGCCCGGGAAGCGACCCGGGAGTGCCCAGGGAGAGGGTTCCGGGGGCTGCGGCTAGGAGTACGTCGAGCCGGTCTTGTGTCCTTTGAGGCCCGCTTGGGCCCAGAGAGGGACAGTGCCATGACCATGCGAACCTACGAGTCGTTGCCCACGGCCGCTGCTCGGATCGGCGTGAGCGTGAAGACCATCCGCCGCCGGATCGCCGAGGGCGTCTTGCCCGTGTACCGGTGCGGCCGCATCCTTAGACTGGACCCGGAGGACGTGGACGCAATGTTCAGCCGGTACCAGCAATGGACGGCGTCCGAGTTCAGTTCGAAGGGACGCGGCCCGACCAGACGCGCGTCGTAGCCGGCCGCCACAGGGCTCCGAATGGGGACTTCGGCATGCGATACCGCGGCTGGCTGCCCATCGCATCACGCCACGACTGTGCCAACAGCTCCGAAGGATGCTTCAACACGCCGGACGTCGGCGCGCTTGGCAAGCCACAGCCACGCCGCGAAAGTGACGCCGCCGGCGACGAGCATCAGCAGTCCCATCCCGGTGCCGTCGAGGATTCCGTTGAGGTACAGGGGCACCGTCGCGAAGAGCGCGAGGTGGTACAGCAGGCCGATCCCGACGAAGCCCCACAGCGTCGACCGGCGCAGGCCATCACTCCCACCGCCCGTGAGGCCAAGGAAGGCCCAGACGACGAGCGGAACGAACAGGACGATAGCGGTGACGAAGCCGCCCTTCACCGTCCCTAACACCACAGCGCCGGGGACGTGCGTGAGGCTGTTGATGGCCTGGACGCCGATCATCCCGAATGCCATCGCCGGGTATCTCCCGCTCAACAGCGCAGCGGCAGGGCCCATCACCCACACCAGTGACAGGTTCACGCACAGGAAGAACATCCACCCGGGCATCGATCCCAGCAAACCAGCCATCAAGCCTGGAAACGCCAGGGTGGTCCCCGTGAAGTCAAGCCCGTACTCCTCGACGTTGTGGAGCATGTATGCCACCGCAGCCAGCCACGCGATCCACGTCAGATCACGCCACCGCGAGATCGCCTTGTCCGCCTGGAGCCAATCCGTGGCGAACAGCACGATGAGCAGCACGATCGCCGCCCCAAGGCCCACCCACGGCCACACCGTCATGAACCAATCGAGTCCCATGGACCCTCCTCCGAGATTGCCGCGATCGACTCCACCTACAATAATCAGCCATCGCGGCTAAATAAATGGCCGGATCCGTCGCGGGTGACCGGTTCTGCGGACAGTCCGGCACCCCACCCGAGGAGCACCATGGCCCGCCCGAAGTACGCAGTTGGAGATCAAACCGCCAAGGAGAAGCTCGCGGCCGCATTCTGGCGCCTGCTCGCGGACAAGCCGTACGCCAAGCTGTCGGCTCTCGACGTCGTGCGTGAAGCTGGCATCAACAAGAACACGTTCTATTACCACTACACAGGTATCGACGACATGGCCGAGGACGCCGTGGAATCCACCCTCGACCCGGCAATGCTGCTCGCCACCCTGTCGTCCCTCAGATCCGTCAACGCTTCGACCACGGCCATGCACACCCCCCTGGACGCGAACCTCGACCGGCTCTGCCTGGTGGCCGGCGAGCACAGTACGCCGGCCCTGCGACTGCTCCTCAAGAACGCACTGAGAACTGCGTGGTGCGAGGCGTTGCGCATCGACGAGTCCCAACTGGAACTCCAACAGCAGATCGCCCTCGAGTTCGCGCTGGGGGGCGTGCTGGAAGTCATGGCCTACCGCTCCCGGGTCGTGACCCCCTTCAACTTCGCCACCGCGGCAGGAGTGCTGGTGCGAGACGGGGTTCTCGACGCCGTCCTCCGATCCATCACTCAGAATCGGCGACCTCAGGAAGCGACGACACCACTTCTGACGACTTGGAGCGCGGACACGCTGACGACCACGCCTCAGCATCCATGAGCGCGAACGGGCTGGCGTTCCTCGAAGTCATCCAGCCACGCTCGGCCGACCAGTCGCGAACGCTGACATGCGGGCGGCGAGTTGGGCGTCGCGTTCGGCCGCGACGTGCTGGTAGCGCATGGCCATGTTCGGCGTGCTGTGCCCGATCCGCGCCTGGAGTTCGGCCAAGGTGGCTCCCAACTGGGCCGCCAGCGTCGCGCTGGTGTGGCGCAACCCATGGACCGTCAGCCCGGGCATGTCGATGGCCGCCTTGCCCTTGTTGTGGGCGACCCGAAGGACGCTGTCGTTGAGCGGAGAGTGTCCGTCGCGCGCCGGGAACAGCAGCGCCTCCCGCTCACGCACCGGCTGGCGCGCCGCCCACGCCCGCAACGCCGGAAGTAGGTGGGGAGGGATGGACACCGTCCTGACCCCGGCGTCCGTCTTGGGTGGGCCGATCAGGAGCTGCCCCTTGAGTCGCACGACGGCCTGACGGACATGCACCACACCGATGTCCAGATCCAGGTCGCGCACGCGGAGCCCGCGCACCTCGCCGGAGCGCAGACCACACCACCCGGCCAGCAAGAGGGGCACCCGACGCGCCTCAGGCACGGCAGCCAGGTAGCGGTTGAGCTGGTCGACGGTGAGCACGTCGATCTCGCGGGCGCGTTCCTTCTGGGTGCCCGCCTTCACCCTGCAGGGGCTCACCTCCACGAGCCTCTCCTCGACGGCCTCCTTGAAGATCGACTTGAGGAGCCCGTAGGCGTTGGCCTGTTGGGTGGGCGTCGTCCGCATCTCGGCGTACCAGGTGGAGATCTCCGCGGCGGTGATCTCGCCAAGAGGCCGCTTGGCGAACGTGGGAAGGATGGTCAGCCTGAGCAGCTTCGCATACAGCGCCGCCGTGCCGGGTCGAATCCGCCGGCGGGCCACCACGGTGGCGGCGTACTCCCGAGCAGCAGGGGTGCCTCGTGAACCTCCCGGACCTGCCGGGCCGGCGGCTCCCACTCGCCGCGACTGATCATCCGTTCCTGGTCGACCAGCCACCCCTCGGCGTCGATCCGGGCGACGAAGGTGATCGGAGCACTGTGCCGGCCGCCGTCGGGGCCGGTGTAGCGCGCCCGGTACCGCCCGCTCGGCAGCTGGCCGACCTCGCCGAAGCCGCGCTTGACCTTGGCCCGTGGTCTACCCATGGTGCTTCCCTCCCGTCACGCTCCGTAACGGGCACGAGGACGCGTGGGTGGACAGTGGGCGACGCCGACGACGTTCCCCACGCCCCGGATGTCGTGGGGAATATGTGGGGAACCGTGGGGAATACGTGGGGAATGGGAGGCCTCTGAAGGCCATCCGTGTCCATGGGAGTCCACAACTGAGAAGGACCGAAGTCCTTGTCAGAGGGGATTTGATGTAGTCAGGGGACCATACATCGTTGTGCGCGAGAGAGGAGTTGAACCTCCACGTCCTTTCGGACACACGGACCTGAACCGTGCGCGTCTGCCATTCCGCCACTCGCGCGTGGCCCCCTCGCGGGGACAGCCTGAGTACCTTAGCACAGACCTTCCCGCAGGTCATATTCGGGACTCACCAGGCGGGAGCCGAGGCTTCGAACAGGCGCCCGATGGGAGTCTGGCCGTTCACTTTCTGGTCACCTTGACTCGTCAACCAACTCCGGCGTTGCCCTTTGCGACTAGGGGTGATGCTCCCCACACAATCCACAGCGGTGGACATCCCTGTGGACAACTGCGTGGATGTGAACGCGGGACGACCGCCATGCGAACGGGGAATGGCCCTCCCGGCGGCCGCTCAGAGCAGGACGGCCAGCAGCGCCAGTCCCGTGGCGGACGCCCAGGCCACCGCCGGCATCAGCGCCAGCTTGGCCACCGTGACAGCGATGAGCCGGCGGACGTTGCCCCGGATGGACAGCCCCACCAGCAGCCCGCCGACGGAGAACAGAGCCGCGCCGGTGCTAGCGCGGCCGAGCAGGTCGAAGGACGTCACCAGGACATCGGGGAGCCTGAGTCCCGTCGCCGCGACAACGATGCCGGCGAGGAGCGCGACGAACACCGGCATGCGCAGCATCGAACCCACCGAACGGCGGATGCTCCGGAGCAGGCCGGTGGCGTCCTCGCCTCGCTCGGCCCAGAAGAAGCACAGTGGCACGGTGATCAGGGACTCGACGATCACGTTCATGCCGAACACGACCCCGGCGACGGAGGGCATCACGACCAGCAGCAACGGGAAGCCCACGAACCCGGAGTTCGCCCCGCCTGCCCCGAGCGCATCGAAGGCGGCCGCAGCCCGCGGCGTCCGGTTCATGCGCCGGGACCACAGGTAGGCCGCCACCAAGACGACCACGCTGGTGATCGCGTACGCCAGCAGGTACGTGGGGTTCGCGACCTCGGTGAGCGGTCTCTGGGCGACGGACAGGAACATGAGGGCTGGCAGGGCGATGTTCATGACGAAGCCGCCGATGATGTCCATGTCGGAGCGACGGAACATCCCGAAGCGCGTCGCCGCCCAGCCCGCCAGGATGCACAGGTAGAGGGGCGCGGTGATGACCAGGATGTCGAGCACCGCTCCCCCTTCCTCTGCGACGTCGCGACCAGTGTCGCGCGTCGCCGGGGACTCAGCCGCGCACGACCACGGCCTGGAGTTCGCCGACCGGGAGGTCTCGCCTACCCGACATCTGTGTGGCGAGGGTTCCCGAGTAGCCGCCGGCGGTCCAGTCGACCGACCAGTTCGTCGTCGCCGTCACCGTGTACGTCCCCGGCTGCTGGTGCGCGGAGCTGGCCGCGCCGGGCGACTTCGGCGCCACCTGGTAGGTGTGCCCGCACACGGGTGACGGCGTGCCCGGCGCGACCGCGTGGCGCACGTACGGCTTCGTCGTCGCACACGTGACTGTCGTGCCGTCACCCATCTGGAACGTGGTGCTGACGTGCGTGGCGTCGAGCGACACCGCAAGCCCGGCATCGCTGTTGGACGCCGTCAGGTGCGAGTCGCCCTCCACCCACAACCAGAGCGGGATGCCGATGACGGCCATGTCCCACTCGTTCCAGTCCGGGTCGGGCCCGACCTGCGGGTAGGCCTGCGGCAGTTGCAAGGACGCCGTGACCCTGCGCACGTAGTTCTCGACCGCCTCCCGCGGAGGCCTCTGAGTGCTGCCCGCCTCCGGCGGCGCCCAGGCGCACCACTCCTCCGGTGTGCCCAGCTCAGGATTGCACTCCGGGAACACCCTCACCCGGTCCTCGTGCTCACGGCGCAGTCCGTCCAGATAGGCACGGTAGGCCTCCCTGCGTGCAGCGAGTTGCTCGGCCGTAAGTTCTTTGTCCTCTTCCTTCGGGGCCTGGTCGCTCGAACTGATTGTGTACCTACCACCTGGGCCTTTAACAGGGCCCTCTGCCCACACAGGAGTTGGAGATATCAACACGAACGCGACTACGAGGGCTCCCACCACGATCGGCCTCAGCATGATTCGACCACCTCGTACATGCCGTCAACGATCTTCAGACTCCCCGGAGTCCCGGCGAAGTAATAGCGCTCTTCTGCCACTCGCCCTTTCCCCAACTCCTTCCCACCCTGTCTGATGGTGATGGAACTGCTGTCTGTGCAGGTCTCGAGCGCTAAGACCGACCCGCTCTCGCTCGGGCCCACCCAACGCTTGATCCAGACAGTGTTGAACTCCCCGCCATCAAAGGTGAACCCCTGGGACATTTCTTCTTGGAGCATCTGCGTGTACCCGCCACTCGTAAGCGCCAGGATCTCGGGGGAAGCGGGAGATCCTTCGCGCGACAGTCGCTCGAACTCCTCGTTGTACTTCGTCAGCACTACCTTCGCCTCGTCGTACAACTTGTCGCGCGCGACCATGGCGTCGTACTCAGCCTGGGTGCAGGGAGATGCGGTCCCGCCCTCTTCAGGCGTGCACATCAGCTGCAGGGTGGGCGCTGCAGCGGTGGGGACCGGGGTGGCGCTGGGCGTCGGCTGCGCAGCCGGAGTGCATCCTGCGACGAGCGCGGGCACGACGGCGGCACAGGCGAACAGGATCCGCCTCATGGGGGGGTGCCTCCTTGGGTGGGTGGTGTTTCGAGAGTGCCACAACACGGCGTCGGATGGGGAACCGTCCCAGAGTTGTCCACAGGCTTCCGCCCGCGGCGTCCGAGTTGTGCACCCCGACTGGCACCTGACAAGGGGTGGGAATCTGTCCCCAGCGCCCCTAGGGTGGCCAGATGAGTACTGCAGCGAGCGAGAACCAGTCGCACGAGGACTGGTGGGCGGGCCTCTCCCAGGAGGAGCGGTACATGGCGATCGAGACGGTCCGGCTGGATCAGGACCCCGACTACCCCCTCGGGCAGGTGGGCGAACGCCCCACAGGCGAGCGCGCCGAGTGGCTGCGCCAGCGGCCCGAGTACATGGAGCGCTGGGCGGGTGCCGAGAACATCGCCCAGAAGGACGACATCGGCATCGGCCTCGACCCGGTTCCGGACGCCCACGCCGACACGGAGCCGCTGACCGAGGCCTGAGGGCAGGACAGGCTGTCGGCGCACGGAAGGCGGGCTGTCGGCGGTTCAGGGTAGGTTGGCGGTAGCCACTGCACCCGGACGACAAGGACAACCTTGACCACCACCACCGCAGCGAACGTGGCGACCCCCCGCCCGCACCTCCCGTCGACCGGACGCCGCACGCCGGTGTCCACGTACCGCCTGCAGCTGGGTCCCGACCTCAGCTTCGACCAGGCGGCAGCCCAGCTCGACTACCTGGAGGACCTGGGGGTCACCGACCTGTACCTGAGCCCGATCCTGCAGGCGGCACCGGGCAGCACCCACGGCTACGACGTGGTCGACCCGACCCGCATCAGCGAGGAGATGGGCGGCCGCGAGGCCTTCGAGCGCCTCGCCACGGCCGCCCATGACCGAGACATGGGCGTGATCGTCGACGTCGTCCCCAACCACATGGGCGTCCCGACGCCGATCCATCACAACACCGCGCTGTGGAGCGTCCTCAAGGAGGGGCCCGACTCCCCCTACGCGAACTGGTTCGACGGCACCGCCGAGGGCGGTGACGGGGACGGCATCCTCATGCCGGTGCTCGGCGCACGCATCGGCACGGTGCTCGCCGACGAGGAGATCACCATCGAGCGGCGCGTCATCCCCGGCCACGAGGCCGACGGCGAGCAGCCGGTGCTGGTCTACTACGACCACGTGTTCCCGGTGCGGGCGGGCACCGAGAACCTGCCCATGCACCTGTGCGTGAAGGAGCAGTACTACCGGCTCGCCTACTGGAAGGTGGCCGCCGAGGAACTCAACTTCCGCCGCTTCTTCGACGTCGACACGCTCGTCGCCGTCCGCGTCGAGGACCCCGAGGTCTTCGACGCCACCCACGCCCTTCTCCTGGAGCTGTTCCACCAGGGCCACATCGACGCCTTCCGCATCGACCACCCCGACGGCCTGGCCGACCCGCGCGGCTACATGCGCCGGCTGTCGAAGGCCACCGGCGGGGCGTGGATCATCGCCGAGAAGATCCTCGAGGGCGACGAGGACATGCCCGACGACTGGCCCGTCGCCGGTACCACCGGCTACGACGCCAGCTGGCGCATCTCGGCGCTGCAGTGCGACCCGAACGGCTACGGCGACCTCGGCACCGTCGCGCACCTGGTCACGGGTGACATCCCGGGCACCCTGCCCGACGTCATCGACCAGGCCAAGCGCGAGATCACCACGACGAGCCTGTTCGCCGAGGTGCACCGCATCGCCACGCTCGCCAACGACATCTGCCGCGACGACATCATGCTGCGCGACCACACCTTCGGCTGGATCCGCACCTGCCTGACCGAACTCGTCATCGCGTTCGACCGCTACCGCGCCTACGTCGTGCCGGGTGAACCCGCCCCCGACGACGCCGTCGAGCTCGTCCGGCACGCGGCCGAGAAGGCCAACCAGAAGCTGGACGCCGAGCTCCACGACACCATGGACGTCGTCGTCGACCTCGTCCTGGGCCGCGAGGTCGGCTCTGAGGGCCGCGCCCAGCGCGCGATGCGCGACGAACTGGTGGTCCGTTTCCAGCAGGTGTGCGGCGCGGTCACCGCGAAGGGTGTCGAGGACACCGCCTTCTACCGCTGGACCCAGCTCGTCGCCCTCAACGAGGTCGGCGGCTCCCCCGCCACGTGGAGCATCAACCCCGACGAGTTCCACCGGTGGTGCGCGACCATGGCCACCCAGTGGCCGGCCACGATGACCTGCGGCACCACCCACGACACCAAGCGCTCGGAGGACGTCCGCAGCCGCATCGGCGTCATCGCCCAGTACGCCCCCGAGTGGCGTGCGCTGGTCGCCAAGCTGCACCCGTACGCCGAGGGCGTCGAGGGCCACACCGAGAACCTGTTCTGGCAGATCCTCGCCGGCACGTGGACGCCCGACGGCCCGATCGAGCGCGAACGGCTCGAGCAGTACATGCTCAAGGCATCCCGCGAGCAGAAGATCTGGACGTCCTGGACGGGGCAGGACGCCGCGGCCGAGGCGTCCCTGCTCGAGTTCATCGGCAGGGTCTACGCCGACGGCGACCTCATGGGCGCCTTCCAGGACTGGTACGACTTCACCGCCGACTCGGTGCGGGTGTCGATCCTGTCGCGCAAGGCGATCCAGCTGACCTGCCTGGGCGTCGCCGACCTCTACCAGTCGTGTGAGACCCTGCAGAACTACCTGGTCGACCCCGACAACCGGGGCCCGGCCGACTTCGCCGCGCTCGCCGACCTCGGCAGCTACCTCGACCGGCGCGACCCGCTCACGCTCGCCGAGGAGAAGTTCCACGTCACCCGCGAGATCCTGCGCCTGCGGCGCCGGGTGCCGGACGCCTTCGTGGGCCCGACGGCCGCGTACCGCCCGCTGCCCAGCAGCACCGGCCACGCCCTGTGCTTCGCGCGGGGCGACGACCCGCAGGTCGTCACGATCGCGGCCCGCCTGCACCGCGACCTGGCCAAGCAGGACGGCTTCACCGAGCACATGGTGGTGCTGCCCGAGGGCACATGGCGCGACGTCCTGACCGGCACCGAGCACGCCGGCGGCAGCGTCCTGCTGGCCGACGTGCTGCGCCGCTACCCGTGCGCGGTCCTCGAAAAGACCGCCGGGCCCGACGGCACCGCCCAGGCCGAGCAACTCGCCGATGCACTCGACAACGGCGACCCGATCTTCCGGGCCACGCCGCGCCAGGACCCGTCCGGCCGGCCCGCCCCGGCGTCCGGGTCGACCGACGAGGGCGAGACCGAGACCACCGGCCTGCTCGGCTGGCTGAGCAAGCGCTTCTTCGAGCGCACCAACGGGGAGGGTGGGAATGCCTGACGTCACCGTCTGGGCCCCGCTCGCCGAGTCGGTCGAGGCCGTCCTCGGCGACGAGCGGCGGGCCCTCACCCGCGCCGGGGAGCACTGGACGATCGACCTCCCCGTCGGCACCGACTACCTCCTGAGCGTCGACGGCGGCGAGCCCCGCCCGGACCCGCGCAGCCCGCGCCAGCCGCACGGCGTCCACGGCCCCAGCCGGGTGTGGGACGCCGCGGGCTTCCGCTGGTCCGACACAGAGTGGGCCGGGCGCGAGGTCCTCGGCGGGGTGTTCTACGAGCTGCACGTCGGCACGTTCACCCCCGAGGGCACCCTCGACGGGGCGATCGAACGACTCCCCCACCTGGTCGAGCTGGGCGTCGACACGGTCGAACTGATGCCGGTCGTCCCGTTCCCGGGCGAGCGAGGCTGGGGCTACGACGGGGTCAGCTGGCACGCGGTGCACGAGTCCTACGGCGGCCCCGAGGCGCTGCAGCGGTTCGTCGACGCCGCCCACGGACTGGGGCTGGCGGTCTGCCTCGACGTGGTGCACAACCACTTCGGCCCCGCCGGCAACTATGCCGCGGTGTTCGGCCCCTACTTCACGATCAAGCACCACACCCCGTGGGGCGCGGCGATCAACCTCGACGACGACCACGCCGAGGGCGTCCGGGCGTTCATCGTCGACAACGCGGTCCGCTGGTTGCGCGACTTCCACCTCGATGCGCTCCGGCTCGACGCCGTGCACGCGCTGATCGATGACTCGCCGCGGCACGTCCTGTCCGAGATGGCCGACGCGGTGGCCAGCCTCGGCCGCGAACTCGGGCGTCCCCTCACCCTGATCGCGGAGTCTGACCTCAACGACGTCACGATGGTCACGCCCACCGCCGAGGGCGGCCTGGGCATGGACGGCCAGTGGGCCGACGACGTGCACCACGCCCTGCACAGCTGGCTCACCGGCGAGACGTTCGGCTACTACGTCGGCTTCGGCGCACCCGAGACCCTCGCGCACGCGTTCGAGCGGGTGTTCGTGCACGACGGCTCGCACTCGACGTTCCGCGACACGGCCTGGGGCGCCCCCGTCCCCGACGACGTCGACCGCCGCCGGTTCGTCACCTTCACCCAGAACCACGACCAGGTCGGCAACCGCGGCCTGGGCGACCGGCCCGACGAGCGCCTCCCCGCGGGGGCCGTGGCCGGCGGCGCCGCCCTCCTCCTGCTCGGCCCGTTCACGCCGATGCTGTTCCAAGGCCAGGAGTGGGGCACCCAGCGTCCGTTCCGCTTCTTCTCCGACCACGAGCCCGACCTCGGCTCCCTGATCAGCGCGGGCCGCATGCGCGAGTTCGCCGACCACGGCTGGGGCGAGATCTACGGCCCGGACGCCGACATCGTCGACCCGCAGGACCCGGCCGCCTTCGAGGCCTCGGTCCTCGACTGGGACGAGCCGACGCAGGAGGCGCACGCGGCGATGCTCGCCTGGCACCGCACGCTCATCGGCCTCCGCCGGGAGCACTTCGGAAGGGGGATCGACGCCCCCCGGCATCCGGTCTCCACCCGGCACGGGGACGACTGGTTCGCGCTCACCCACGGCCCCCTCACGGTCGTCGCGGCACCGCGCGCCGGCGCCGAGGTCAGCTGTCCGGGGGAACTCGTCGCCCGGTTCGGAGAGGTCGAGCACGCCGCCGACGGCACACTGAGCCTGGACTCCGCATCCGTGGCCGTGGTGCGGAGCGCGTCTGGCACCTAGACTCGAGACGGTTCACCCGCAGGGGGGAGAGGAGATGTCCCCTCCCCTGCGAACACCGGTCACCCGCACGGGGGCGTGCGAGCTACGCTTGTCCCGATCCGCCCCGTGCGCACACGCCCGTAAGGAGGTCACGTGGGAGTCTTCGACAACCTCGAGCGCAAGCTCGAAGGTGTCGTCAACGGTGCCTTCGCGCGTGCCTTCAAGGGCGACGTGCAGCCCGTCGAGATCACCGCGCGCCTGCAGAAGGAGCTGGACGCCGAGGCCCGCCTGCTCTCGCGCGACCGCCGGCTGGTGCCCAACGACTTCACGATCGGGCTCTCGCGGCACGACTACGACCGACTGGTGCCGTACAGCCGCACGCTGAACTCCGACATCATCCCGCAGCTGCGCGAGTACGCGGCGAACGCGGGCTACGTCTTCAACGGCCCCGTCACCATTGCCTACGAGCTCGAGGCGAACCTGCCGGTGGGCCGCTTCACCGTCGAGAGCCAGGCGGTCGCCGCCGCGGCGACGCCGGCGACGACCACGGCCATCCGGCGGGCGGTGCTGGTGCTGGAGGTCAACGGCATCCGCCACCCGCTCTCCCCGCCCGGGTTCACGCTGGGCCGGGGCACCGACGCCGACGTCCGCATCAACGACCCCGGGATCTCCCGCCTGCACGCCCGCGTGAGCGTGCGCGGCGCCGAGGACGCCCCGCAGGTCACCATCGAGGACATGGGGTCGACCAACGGCATCGTCGTGGACGGGCGCCGCGTGCAGACCGCCACCTTGACCGCAGGGTCGCGGGTCGAGCTCGGCAGCACGCGCATGCTGGTCAGGTCGCCGGTGAGTGATGTCTGAGCTCCTCGTCCTCGCCCTCAAGTTCGCCTTCCTCGCCCTGTTGTGGGTGTTCATCCTGTTCACCGGCGCGGTGATCCGGTCCGACCTGTTCGGCCGGCGGGTCCCCACGGCAGCCGTGCAGGCCGCGCCCGCGGCGTCCGGCACCGCGCAGCCGGCGCGCCGGAGCCGCCGCGCCCGCCGCACCCCCACCACGCTGCGCATCACCAAGGGCAAGCAGGCCGGCCTCACGATGGGCCTGGGCGAGCACCTGAAGATCGGGCGGAGCACCGACTGCCAGCTGATCCTCGACGACGACTACGTGTCGACGCGGCACGCCCGGATCTACCGCAGCGGCGACGGCTACCTGGTCGAGGACCTGGGCTCCACCAACGGCACCTACCTCAACAACGAGCGCCTCAGCTCGCCCGCGCCGTTCTCGACCTCCGACACCCTGCGCATCGGTCGGACCCTCATCGTCGTGGAGGCCTGACCCCATGGCCCTGACCCTCAGTTACGACGCCCACTCCGAGATCGGGCTCGTCCGCAGCAACAACCAGGACTCGGCCTACACCAGCCCGCGGATGCTCATGGTGGCCGACGGCATGGGGGGCGCCGCCGCTGGCGACCTCGCCTCGGCCGTCGCGACGTGGGAGCTGCGCCGCACCGACGAGAACCTCGACGACCGCATCGCCGCGGCCCGCGCCGAACGGCTGGCAGCCGAGGACGCCCCCGCACCCGTCCCCGCCGCGGGCGAGGACGACCCCGGCGACCTCGTCGACGTGCTGACGGTGATGGCCGGCACCCTGGCCCGCGCCAATGAGCGGCTGGTCGAGCTGGTCGAGGACGACCCCGAACTGTCCGGCATGGGCACCACGGTGTGCGGCTTCGTGCTCGACAACGACCGCCTCGCGGTCGTCAACATCGGCGACTCCCGCGCCTACCTCGTGCGCGACGGCGAGCTGCACCGGGTGACGCGCGACCACAGCTGGGTACAGACCCTCGTCGACGACGGCCGGCTGACCGAGGAGCAGGCGCTCGAGCACCCCCACCGCTCGCTGGTCCTGCGGGTGCTCAACGGCTCGACCCAATACGAGCCCGACCTGGGCTGGCTCGACATCGTGCCCGGCGACCGGCTGCTGGTGTGCTCCGACGGGCTGTGCGGCCTCATGACGGATGCCGAGATCGCGGCCGTGGCCGCTGCCGGCCTCCCCCGCCAGGAGACCATCGACCGCCTCGTCGACCTCGCCCACGCCGCGGGGGGCCACGACAACATCACCATGGTGCTGGCCGACGTCGAGGCCGACGGCGCCCCCGGCGAGGTCGCCGTCCTCGGTGCCGCCGCCTCGGTGACCGACCCCGGCCGGATCGAGCACACGGCGTCCTTCGCCCCCCTCGAGACCGAGGCGCCGATGGACGAGCTCGAGGCGTCCGAGCGTGCCATCACCGAGGAGGAGCGCTACGCGCTCACCGGGCGCCGGAAGGCGTCCACGTGGGCCAAGATCGCGCTCTCGGTGGTGCTGCCGCTCGCCCTGCTCTGCGGCGGCGCGTTCGGCTGGTACCAGTACACCCAGACGCGGCTGTTCATCGGCCCGGCCGACGCCAATGTCGCGCTCTACCGCGGCATCCCCGACCGGGTGCTCGGCCAGGACCTGTCGACGCTGCTCGAGACCGACACCACGCAGATCGCCGACCTGCCGCCCTACTACGCCGAGAAGGTGCGGGCGAGCATCCCCGTCAACGACATGGCCGCCGCCCGCTCGACCCTGATCGAGCTGCGCGACAAGGCCAACCAGTGCATCGCCCAGCGCAAGGCACGGGCCGAGGCGAGCGCCGCCCCGACGCCCGACCCGTCGACGACCCCGGCTCCGGCCACCCCCGGCGGCACGCCCGCCCCCGTCGACCCGAGCGCCTCGCCGGCGCCGTCGGTGTCGGCGTTCACGCCCGTGGGGACCCCGTCGCCGGGGTTGACCACCCCGGTCACGGCACCCGAGGAGTGCTGAGCGTGTCGGAGGTGGTGGTCTACCGCCGGCGCACGGTCGTGTCGCTGGTGATGATGCTGTTCGCGCTCGCCCTGGGCGCGGGCGGCTACCTCCTGACGAGCCTGAACCAGAACGGCACCTTCCCGGCCGACTGGCTGATGTCGGCCGGCCCGCTCCAGTTCGGCGGACCCTGGTACCTGGGCCTCGCCGCGTGGTTCGCGCTCGGCCTGGCCTGCTGGGGCGTCACGGCCTGGCGCCTGCCCTACGCCGACCCGCTCATCCTTCCGACGGCCTTCCTGCTGGCCGGGCTCGGGATCTCGATGATCTACCGCCTCGACCAGGCCGACGGCAAGCGCAGCGCCGAGCTCCAGATGCTGTGGCTGTTCCTCGCGGTCGCTGCGTTCATCGCGCTGGTGGTCTGGTTGCGCGACCACCGCCGCCTGCAGCGCTACACCTACCTCTGGTTCCTCGCCGGCTTCCTGCTGCTGCTCGCCCCGCTCGTTCCCGGGCTGGGCAAGGAGAACCACGGCGCGCGCATCTGGATCGAGGTGGGGCCCTTCAGCTTCCAGCCCGCCGAGATCGCCCGCATCGTGCTGTCGATCGCCTTCGCGGCCTACCTCGTCGAGAAGAAGGACGTGCTGGCCCTGGCCGGACGCCGCTTCCTCGGCATCGACTTCCCCCGCGCCCGCGACCTGGGCCCCATCCTCATCGCGTGGGGCTTCTCACTGGTGATCCTGGTCTTCCAGAAGGACCTCGGCACCACCCTGCTGTTCTTCGGCCTGTTCGTCGCGATGCTCTACGTCGCCACCGAGCGGCCCAGCTGGGCGATCCTGGGCACCCTGATGATCCTGGGCCTGGGCGTCCTGGGCTACAACGCCTTCGGCCACGTCCAGACGCGCTTCGAGTCGTGGCTCAACCCCTTCACCGACTACGACCGCAACGGCCAGGTCATCAACGCGCAGTTCGGCTTCGCGTGGGGCGGCCTGTTCGGCTCCGGGTGGGGTGACGGACGCCCCTACCTCACCCCGCTGGCCAAGAACGACTTCATCGGCGCCGCCATCGGCGAGGAGCTCGGCCTGTTCGGCCTGTGCGCCATGGTGCTGCTGTTCGGCGTCATCGTCGCCCGGGTGCTGCGCGCGGCGCTCGGCTCCGCCGAGGGCTTCGGCAAGCTGCTCGCGACCGGCCTCGCGTTCGTGTTCGCCCTGCAGGTGTTCGTCATCCTCGGCGGCATCACCCGCCTGCTGCCCCTGACCGGCCTCACCACCCCGTTCGTCTCGCAGGGCGGCAGCTCGCTGGTCTCGAACTTCCTGCTCCTCGGGCTGATGCTCACCGTCACCCACCAGGTACGCCGCCCGCACGTCGAGCACGCCGGCTCCGGCGAGTACGTGTCGCTGTCCGCCGAGGCGACGCAGGCGCTGCCGGTCGTCGTCGGCCCCCGCACCGGGGCCACCGCGGCTGGGGCCGCAGCCGAGGTGCCCGTGACGCCGGACGAGGCCCCCCTCCCCGCCGGGCCGGCCGCCGAGCCGCGCCCCGACCCGGTCGACTTCGGCGGCGAGGCACCCGAGCCGCTCCCCAGCCACGCGGAGCCCCCGGCCCCCACCGAGGACGGGGAGGAGCCACGATGAACGGGCCCATCCGCCGCGTGTCGGTCGTGATCATGCTGATGTTCCTGGCGCTCATGGTGAACGCCTCCTACGCCTACGTCTTCCGCACCCAGTCGCTCAACAACGACCCGGCCAACCGGCGGGTCCGCGACGCCGAGTTCGGCACCGACCGCGGCGACATCCTCGTCGGCAACACCCCGATCGTGACGTCGACCCCGGTCGACGACCGCTTCGGCTTCCAGCGCAGCTACCTCCAGGCCGAGCTGTACGCCCCGGTCACCGGGTACTACTCGTTCCTCTTTGGCGGCTCCGGCCTGGAGCGGTACTACTCCTCCCAGCTCGCCGGCACGTCCGACGTGCAGTTCCTGCAGAACATCGTCGACCTGGCCACCGGCAAGCGGCCGCAGGGCGCGAGCCTCGAGACGACCCTGGACGCCCGCGCGCAGCAGGCCGCCGCGAACGCCCTGGGCGACCGGCCCGGTGCCGTCGTCGCGCTGGACTACTCCACCGGCGCCGTCCTCGCGATGGTGACCTCACCCACCTACGACCCCAACCGGCTGGCGTCCCACGACATCGCGGCCACGCAGGAGGCCTGGACCGCCCTGAACGACGACCCCGCCAAGCCGCTGGTCAATCGCGCCGCCCGCGAGGTGTACGCGCCGGGGTCGACCTTCAAGCTCGTGGTCAGCGCCGCCGCGCTGGAGTCGGGGATGACGCCCGACACGGTGGTCTCGTCCCCGGCCAGCCTGCGGCTGCCGAACTCGACCTTCGAGATGACCTACAACTGCGGCGGCGAGGAGATCTCGCTGCGTCAGGCGCTGCAGGTCTCCTGCAACACCGCCTACGCGCTGATCGGCGACCAGCTCGGCGACGATGCGCTGCGCGAGCAGGCCCGCAAGTTCGGCTTCGGTTCCCCGCAGCTGCCCGAGCTGGATGGGGTGGCCTCGAGGTTCCCCGAGGACCCCGACCGCGCGCAGACGATGCTCAGCTCGATCGGTGGCTTCGACGTGGCGGCGTCCCCGCTGCAGATGGCCATGGTCGCCGCAGGCATCGCCAACGACGGGGTCGTGATGACCCCCTACCTCGTCAGCCGCGTGCGCGGGGCCGACCTGAACGTGATCAGCTCCACCTCGCCCCGTCCGCTGTCCACGGCCATGTCCGCCGTGAACGCGCGCGCACTACAGGACATGATGGTGAGCGTGGTGGAGAACGGAACCGGCCGCCGCGCCCAGATCCCCGGGATGCGCGTGGGCGGCAAGACCGGCACGGCGCTCGCCTCGGCGGTCGCCGGTGAGGGCCGCGCGCCCTACGCCTGGTTCGTCGCGTTCTCCGAGGAGCCGAAGGTCGCGGTCGCGGCGTTCGTGCAGGACGCCGGGGTCGACGGGTCCGAGGTGACCGGCGGGCGCTACGCTGCCCCGATCGCCCAAGCCGTGCTGGAGGCGGTGCGATGACAGACGAACACATTCCCCGTCGGGCCAAGCCGGGCCCCGACGACACAGCGCAGGACCGCGGCCCGTACGCCGACGGCCCGCACAGCAGGGAGGCAAGGATGTCCGACCAACCCAGGGTCCTGGGAGGCCGCTACGAACTCGGCCGCATCATCGGCCGAGGGGGCATGGCGCTCGTCAGCCAGGCCCGCGACCTCCGGCTGGGCCGCGACGTGGCCGTCAAGGAACTGCGCATCGACCTCGCCACCGACCCGACCTTCCAGGCGCGCTTCCGCCGCGAGGCGCAGGCCGCCGCCGGGCTGAACCACCCCAACATCGTGTCGGTCTACGACACCGGCGAGGAGATGGACCCCGCCAGCCGCACGCCGGTCCCCTACATCGTGATGGAGCTCGTCGAGGGCCGCACCCTGCGCGACATCCTGCGCGAGGGACGCCCCATCCTCCCCCGCCGTGCGCTCGAGTTCACCGTGGGCGTCCTCGAGGCCCTGGCCTACAGCCACAAGGCCGGCATCATCCACCGCGACATCAAGCCCGCCAACGTGATGCTGACGTCGACCGGCATCGTGAAGGTGATGGACTTCGGCATCGCCCGGGCCGTGGCCGACACGAGCTCGACGATGACGCAGACGGCCGCCGTGATCGGCACCGCTCAGTACCTCTCCCCCGAGCAGGCCCGCGGCGAGACCGTGGACGCCCGCTCCGACATCTACTCGGCCGGCTGCCTCATGTACGAGCTGCTCGTCGGCCGGCCGCCGTTCCAGGGCGACTCCCCCGTCTCGGTGGCCTACCAGCACGTCCGCGAGCAACCGGTCCCGCCGTCGTCGCTCGACGACGAGATCACCGCGCCCATGGACGCCGTGGTGCTCAAGGCCCTCGCCAAGGACCCCGACGACCGCTACGCCACCGCCGGCGAGATGCGCGACGACGTGCAGCGCATCCTCGGCGGGCAGCGGGTCAACGCGACCCTGCCCCCGCCCGTGCCGCCGCTGGTGGCGGGGGCGTCCGGTGCGGCCGCCGCCTCGGCGGCCACCACCGTGCTGCCCAGCGCGGGCGCGCCCTACGACACCGCCGACCAGACCCTGGGCGGGGTCGGCGCCACGATGAGCGGGACCATGGGCACCGGCCAGATGGCCCCCGTGCCGCCGCCGCGCAAGAGCCGGGCCGGGCTGTGGTGGACGATCGCGATCGTCGCGCTGCTCGCCGTCGGCCTCGTGGCCGGGGGGCAGCTGATGTCCCGCGATCAGGAGCCGGCCGTCCGTGAGGTGACGGTTCCCTCCGGCCTGCTGAACAAGACCGAGGCGGTCGCCAGCCAGACGGTGCGCGAGGCGAACCTCGTGCCGAGGATCGAGCACGAGCAGACACCGGACGCCGCCACGGTGGGCCAGGTGATCCGCACCAACCCGGCCGGTGGGGCGCTCGTGCCCGAGGGGTCCGAGGTGGTGCTGACCATCAACGCGGGGCCCGAGATGAAGACGATCCCGGACGACCTCGTCGGCATGGACGCCGACGCGGCACTCAAGGTGCTCTTTGCCGCGGGGCTCACCGGCGCGTCGGTCGACGCCACCGACGAACCCGTCGACGCCAAGAAGGGCACGGTCCTGGAGGTCACGCCCCGGGGTGGCACCGAGATCCCGGTCACCGAGACCGTCACCCTGACCGTCGCCACGGGCAAGGGCCGTGTGCCCAGCATGCTGGGGATGACCAAGGCCCAGGCGACCGCCGAGCTCACCCGTCTGGGCTTCACCAACTACGTCTTCGAGGGCCCCGACGACGGCAAGGTCTCCAGCAGCTCACCGCAGCCCACCGAGAACGTGGACCGCGAGGCCACGATCACCATCTACCTGCAGGGCCCCGAGACGCCGTCCCCGGCTCCCACGCTGCCGGTCCCGAGGCTCGAGGGGTTGTCCAGGGACGACGCCGAGTCGGCCGCCCAGGACGCGGGGTTCACCAACCTCGTCTTCCAGGGTCCGGCCAACGGTGTCGTCGTCCGCACGGACCCACGGGCAGGGACGCAGGTCGACCCCGAGAGCCCGCTGACGATCGTCCTCGAGGCGGCGCAGCAGCCGTCGCCCGACCCCACCGAGACCCCCGGCGGCTGACCGACGTATGCTGGGGTCCTTCCACCACGAACATGGAGTGAATGCACGTGCCTGAGTCCAAGGGCCGCAAGGAGGCCGCGGCGAAGAAGAAGACCGCCCGCAAGGCGGCGGTCGCCGAGGAGCGGGCCGAGAAGCAGCGCCTCGGCAAGGCCGGCCTGGCCGACAACCGCGCCTGGGTGGTGCCCACGTTCATCACGCTGATGCTGCTCGGCGTGCTGTGGCTCGTGGTCTGGTACCTGACCGCCTCGACCGGCATCGCCGTGCCCGGCATGTCGTCGCTCGGCAACTGGAACCTGCTCATCGCCATGGTCCTCATGGGCGCCTCCTTCGGCGTCGCGACCCTCTGGAAGTAGTGGACGCCGACCGCACCCCCCGGCCCGCACCCCGGCGCGCCCTGCGCCGTAAGCCCTCCCTGCGGGTCGCCACCGTCATCGTCTGCGTGGTGGCGGGCTTCATGATGGCCACCAGCGCGCTCGCCTCGCGCGGCAACGACCTCCGCCCCGACCGCACCACCGAGCTGGCGTCGCTGGTCCAGGCCGAGGCCGACCGGGTCGACCAGCTGGGGCGCACGGCGTCCGGCCTGCGGGCCGAGGTGGACGCCCTCAGCGCGCGTGGGCAGGGGGCCGGGTTGCCCGACCTGGGCGCCGCCGCGGAGCGCGCGGACTCGGTGGCCGTGACCGGGCCGGCCGTGACGGTCGTGCTGACCGACGCGCCGGCCTTGGTGCAGCCCGCGGGTGTCGACCCCGACCTGCTCGTGGTGCACCAGCAGGACATCCAGGCCGTCGTGAACGCCCTGTGGGCCGCGGGCGCCGAGGCCATGACGATCCAGGGCCAGCGCGTCTCGTCCCGGACGGGGATCAAGTGCGTCGGCAACACGGTCGTGCTGCACGGCGTCCCGTACGCTCCGCCCTACCGGATCACCGCCATCGGCGACGTCCCGGCCCTGGAGCGGGGCCTGCGCGAGAGCGACTACCTGCGCCTCTACCGCACCTACGTGGACGCCTACCGCCTGGGCTATGAGGTCTCCCGGCAGGCCCGCGTCGAGATGCCCGCCTACGCCGGCCCGGCCGAGTTCGAGTTCGCGCGCGTCCCGCGCTGAGCGCCGCGGCGAGGCGGGAGGCACGGCCACAGCCCGTGTTCCGGGCGCCGACAGCCCGTGTTCCGGGCGCCGAGAGCCCGTGTCCCCCCGCATCAGGGAGAATGGCCCCCATGGCCCGGATCCTCGTCGTCGACAACTACGACTCGTTCGTGTGGAACATCGTCAGCTACCTCGCCCAGATCGGCGCCGAGGTCGACGTGTGGCGCAACGACGACGAGCGCTTCGCCACCGACGGCTGGGCCGACGCCTTCGACGGCATCCTGATCTCCCCCGGCCCCGGGACCCCGGAGGCCGCCGGCGTCAGCATCGACGTCGTACGCACGCAGGCGGGCCGCCTGCCGATCTTCGGCGTGTGCCTGGGGCTGCAGTCCATCGGGGTCGCCTACGGCGCGGTCGTCGACCGGGCGCCCGAGCTGCTGCACGGCAAGACCTCGCTGGTGCACCACGACGGTCGCGGCGTGTTCACCGGGCTGCCGAACCCGTTCACCGCGACGCGCTACCACTCGCTGGCGATCGAGCCGGCCACGGTGCCCGACGAGCTCGAGGTGTCGGCCACCACCGAGTCGGGCGTGATCATGGCCGTGCGCCACCGCGACCTGCCCGTCGAGTGCGTGCAGTTCCACCCCGAGTCGGTCCTCACCGAGGGCGGCTACCAGATGCTGGCCAACTGGCTCGCTGCGTGCGGGGACGCCGACGCCCCGGCCCGCGCCGCCGGCCTGGCCCCGCTGATGGCTGCCCCGGACTGAACCCTCGAAACCCAAGCCCTCGGCGCCCGAAACCCAAGCCCTCGGCGTCAGCCCTGGGGCTTGAGCAGCGGGAAGAGGATCGTCTCGCGGATGCCCTTGTTGGTGAAGAGCATGATCAGGCGGTCGATGCCCAGGCCCAGGCCGCCCATCGGCGGGGCGCCGAACTCGAGGGCGTTGAGGAAGTCCTCGTCGAGCTGCATGGCCTCGGGGTCGCCCTTGGCGGCCAGCAGCGACTGCTCGGTGAACCGCTCGCGCTGGATGACCGGGTCGATGAGCTCCGAGAAGCCGGTGCCGCGCTCCATGCCGCCGATGATGAGGTCCCAGGCCTCGACCAGGCGCGGGTCGTCGCGGTGCGGGCGGGCCAGCGGCTGGGCGATGGCCGGGTAGTCGCACACGAACGTGGGCTGGATCAGCGTGGGCTCGACGACCTCTCCGAACAGCTCCATCGCGAGCTTGCCGTCGGAGAGCTTGGGGTCGAACTCGACCCCGTGCTGCTCGGCGAGCTCCTCCAGCTCGGCGCGGGTGGTGTCGGGCGTGATCTCGCGGCCGAACGCCTCCGACAACCCGGTGTAGAACGGCAGCCAGAGCCACTCGCCGTCCAGGTCGATGACCCCGGCGTCCGTCTCGACCTGGCGCGAGCCGACGGCGTCCGCGGCGTCCACGATCACCTGCTGGATGACCGCGGCGATGCCCTTCTGGTCGATCCAGGCCTCGTAGCACTCCAGCATCGTGAACTCGGCCGAGTGCGAGCTGTCGATGCCCTCGTTGCGGAAGATCCGGCCCATCTCGTAGACCTTCTCGGTGCCGCCGACCATGGCGCGCTTGAGGTACAGCTCCAGCGCGATGCGCAGGGTCATGTCGATGTCGAACGCGTTGAGGTGCGTCGTGAACGGGCGCGCCGCGGCGCCGCCGTGGATCAGCTGCAGCGTGGGCGTCTCGACCTCGATGTAGCCCAGCCGGTGCAGCGTCTCGCGGACGCTACGGGTGATCGCCGCGCGCGTGCGCACCATCGCGCGGGCCTCGTCGCGCACGACGAGGTCGGCGTAGCGCTGGCGGACGCGGGTCTCCTCCGACAGCTCGTTGTGCAGCGTCGGCAGCGGGCGCAGCGACTTGGACGCCAGCACCCAGTCGTTCGCCATGATCGACAGCTCACCGCGCTTGGACGCGATCACGCGGCCCGTCACCGAGACGAAGTCGCCCAGGTCGGTGTCGGCTTTCCAGGCGTCCAACGACTCCTGGCCCACCTCGGCCAGCGAGAGCATGACCTGCAGGCGGTCGCCGTCGGCGTCCTGGGTGAACTGGTCGGCCAGCGTCGCGAAGCACAGCTTCCCGGTGTTGCGCTGGAACATGATCCGCCCGGCGACGCTGACGACGACGTCGGTCTCCTCGCCCGGCGCGAGGTGGCCCCACTCGGCGCGCACCGCGGCGAGCGCGTGCGTGCGCGGCACCTCGACGGGGTACGGCTGGCGGCCCTCGGCCAGCAGCCGCTCGCGCTTGGCCAGGCGCACCTGGACCTGCTCGGAGACGGACGGCTGGGGGGCGGCGGACGCCGCGCGCTGCAGGGAATCACTCACCGGGACACCCTATCGAGAACCCCCCGCGGCTCCCGAGTCGGGTTGCCACCGCGGCGTACCGTGGGTCCGTGACCTTCTCCCGCCGCACGGGCCTGGCCGGCGGCCTCGCCCTCCTCGCCTCCGCGCTGGCCGGCTGCACCCGGACGCCCCCGCCCGCGTCCCCCTCCCCCCAGCCCCCGTCCCCGGTGCCCACCCCGGCCGCGCCGACGGCGTCCGCGACACCGAGCCCGAGCCCCACGCCGACCTGGACCGACCCGCTGCCCGCCGGTCCGTTCACCGCGCTGCTGCTGGGCACCGACACGTGGGAGGACCCGGCCACGGGCCGGCCCGACGCCATCCTCGTCGCCCAGCTCACCGCGGCCCGCGACCACCTCGCGCTGGTGTCGCTCCCGCGCGACGCCTGGGTGCCCATCGATGGCGGGCGCGAGGGCAAGGTGAACTCGGGCTTCGGCGGGGACGTCGGGCGCATGACGCGGACGGTGTCGTCGGTCCTGGGCGACCTGCCGATCCACGCGACCGCGCTGACCGGCTTCGCCGGGTACACCGCCATCGTGGAGGCGCTCGGCGAGTTCCACGTCGAGAACGCCATCGAGTCGACGTTCATCGACCCCAACAACGGGCGTCCGTCGCACTTCCCGAAGGGCCGCATCACCCTCACCCCCGAGGACTGGCTGGTGTACGCCCGCCAACGCAAGGAACTGCCCCGCGGCGACCTCGACCGCACCGCCCGCCACCGGGCGATCCTGCTCGGCATGCTGGCCCGGGTGCGCGAGCTGGCCACGGGCCCGGACGCCGCGGGCCTGGCCGGGCTCGCTGCCGCGGCCCTGGCCCACGTCCGGGTGACCGGGCAGATCGGGCCGGAGGCCCTGCTGGCGTACGCCCCACGGCTGGCGGGCCTGGGGCTCGATGACGTGACGGCCCTCATGGTCCCGGTGTCAGGCTTCGGCACGAAGTCCGGCCAGTCGGTGACCCTGCTGGACGCCGGCCTGACCGCCGACCTGGCGGCGGCGCTGGCGTCCGGCGACGTGCGCGAGTACGCCGCGCAGACGGCCGGCAACCCCCGGACGCGCTGATCCCCCACCCCGACCCCGAGGAGTCCCTCGCCTTCGTGGACGCGCTGGCGGATGGGCCCGCCACGGGCACCGGGCGACGGGCCGCCATGGAGGAGTGGGTCTGGCTGCAGCTACGCCACCGCGGGGCGACCGACGTGATGGCCGCCAACCCCCAGCTCACCACGCTCCTGCTGGAGCGCTTCCCGGGCACCGGGATGGCGGACCTCGGCCCGCGGGCGTCCGACTGGCTGGTGGGGGCGGACGCCGACGACCGCGCCCGGCTGCGCGCACTGGCCGCCCTCAGGATCCTCCACGTCGACTACGTGGTGAAGGTCGGATACGACCACATGGCCCGCGCGACCCTCGTCCGCGAACTCGTGGACGCGGCCGAGGGCGTGCTGGACGGCCTCGCGTAGCCGGGTCGGGGGCGATCCACCCTGACCACCACGGGGATTGACTAGGGTTGACCCGCTGACCACGTAAGGAGCGCCATGTCGGACAACCAGCCCGTGACCCTCGTCATCCTCGGCGCGTCGGGTGACCTCACCCACCGCCTGCTGCTGCCCGGGCTGGGCACGCTGCTGCGGACCCGCCCCGACCTCGACGTGAAGCTGGTCGGCGCAGCCTTTGAGGCGCTCGACGAGGCGGAGTGGCGCAAGCGCGTCAGCGAGGCGCTCGCCGACGGCGGTTGCCGGGTGGAGCGGGCCGAGCGGATGGCGTCCGAGACCCGCTACGCCCAGCTCGACGTCACCGACCCGGCCGCGATGGCCGCGTTCCTGGCCGAGGTCGACGAGGCCGGACGCCCCATCGTGCTGTACTTCGCGCTGCCGCCGGCCATCAGCCAGAAGGCGTGCGGCGTGCTCGCCGGGCTGGACCTGCCTGAGGGGCTGCGCCTCGCGATCGAGAAGCCGT
Organism: Propioniciclava sp. MC1595; assembly: GCF_017569205.1. GTDB lineage: Bacteria > Actinomycetota > Actinomycetes > Propionibacteriales > Propionibacteriaceae > Propioniciclava. Next base: position 630,700 of record NZ_CP071870.1, on the reverse strand, counting down.
TCGGGTCGAGCCTCGCCTCGGCGCAGGAGTTCAACAAGCTGCTGGCGTCGGTGGTGCCCGAGGACCAGATCTTCCGCGTCGACCACTACCTGGGCAAGGCGACGGTGCTCAACCTGCTGGGCATCCGCTTCGGCAACCGCATCTTCGAGCCGGTGTGGAACGCCAACAACATCGAGCGCGTCGAGATCATCGCCGACGAGCAGCTCGCCCTCGAGGGCCGCGCCGGCTACTACGACGGGGCGGGCGCGCTGAAGGACATGATCCAGTCGCACCTGCTGCTGGTGATGGCGATCTTCGCCATGGAGGAGCCGGCCAACATCGACGCCGTCGAGCTGCGCGACCTCATGGTGCACAGCCTGCGGGCCACCAAGGTGTGGTCGGGCGAGGGCGAGGTGCCGTCGCGGCGCGCGCGCTACACGGCCGGGTCGATCGACGGGCGCGAGGTGCCCGACTACACCGCGGAAGAGGGCGTGGACGCCTCGCGCAACACCGAGACGCTGGCCCAGGTCACAGTGGAGATCTGCAGCGCGCGCTGGGCGGGCGTCCCGTTCCGGCTGCGCTCGGGCAAGGCGCTGGGAGACGGCTTCCGCGGGATCGTGGTGAAGTTCAAGCCGGTCGCGCACCTGCCGGGCGGGTTCCACAACGGGGCCGAGCCCAACCTCATGGTCATCGGGTTCGCCCCCGAGACCATCGGGCTGTCGGTCACCACCAACGCCGAGGGCGACCGCTGGGACCTCGAGCAGACCACGCTGGGCACCGAGCTGTCGGAGTCCCCGATCCGGCCCTACGGCGAGATCCTGGACGGCATCCTGTCCGGCGACCCGCTGTTGAGCGTGCGCGGTGACATCGCCGAGGAGTGCTGGCGCATCCTCACCCCGGTGCTGGACTCCTGGGCATCGGGCGAGGTGCCGCTGGACGAGTACACCGCCGGCTCCTACGGCCCGACCGCCTGGAACTGACGCCCCCGAACGCGCTGAGAGCCTGTGTCGACATGCGACACAGGCTCTCAGCGTCCTGACGGCAGGCTCTCGGCGGATCAGCCCTTCACACCACCGGCGGTGAGGCCGGCGACGATGTACTTCTGCAGGTACATGAACAGCAGGACGATCGGGATGGCCGCGACCACCGCGCCCGCCGCGAACAGCGACCACGGGGCGTTGCGCTCGTCGGAGGCCCACACGTACAGGCCGACGGCCAGGGTGTAGTTCTCGGGCCGGGCCAGGATGATCCGGGCCAGGATGAACTCACCGTAGGTGCCGACGAAGGACAGCAGCCCGACGACCGACAGGATCGGCGTGACGAGCGGCATGATCATCCCCCAGAAGATCTGGGCGTGGGTGGCGCCGTCGATCTTGGCGGCCTCGTCCAGGTCGTCCGGGATCGTGTTGAAGAACCCGTACATGAGGAACGTGTTCGCACCCAGCGCGCCGCCCAGGTAGACGGCGATGAGGCCCAGCAGCGACCCGATGCCGAGCACCGGGAAGATGTCGCCGATGGTGAGCAGCAGCAGGAAGATGGCGACGAAGGCCAGCATCTGCGGGAACATCTGGATGATGAGCAGCGCGGTCAGCGACCCGCGGCGTCCCTTGAACCGGAACCGGCTGAAGGCGTAGGCCGCGGCGGCCGCCATCAGCACCGTCCCGACCGCGGTGGCCGTGGCGACGATGAACGAGTGCAGCATCCAGCGCGGGAACAGCGACCCCAGCAGGGTCTGATAGTTCTCGAGCGAGACCTTCTCGAACAGGCGGATCGAGCCGGTCAGCGTGCCGCCCGGGTTGAACGAGGCCGACATCACGTACAGCAGCGGGAACACACAGATCGCGATCATGACCAGGGCGACGATGTGCTTCCAGCCGACCTCCTTCCACCAGCGCAGGCCGCTGACGGGGGACTTGTTGGCGTTCTCGAGCTTGACGGCCATCACATGATCTCCTCGAGCTTGCGGGTCTGGCGGAAGCCCAGCCACGAGATGAAGCCGACGATGAAGAAGATCATGATCGACATCGCGCTGGCGAGGCCGTACTGCTTGACGCCCGACTCGAAGGCCACGGAGTAGACCATCGAGATCAGGATGTCGGTCTCACCCATGATGATCGGCAGGCCCGGGTAGTTGGGACCACCGCCGGTCAGCATGTAGATGAGCGAGAAGTTGTTGAAGTTGAACGCGAACGACGCGATCAGCAGCGGCGCCACCGACACCATCAGCAGCGGCAGGGTGATCGACCAGAACCGGCGCATCGGGCCGGCGCCGTCCATGACGCCCGCCTCGGTGAGCTCGCCGGGGATCGCCTGCAGCGCACCGGTGCAGATCAGGAACATGTAGGGGAAGCCCAGCCACAGGTTCACCAACAGGATCGAGATCTTCGCCAGGTCACCGTCGCCGAGCCAGTTGATGTCGGCACCGCCGAGCAGCATGTTGTTGATGATGCCGAAGTCGCGGTTGAGCATGCCCTTCCACACCAGCGCAGCCAGGAAGCCCGGGAACGCGTACGGGAGGATGAACATGGCCCGGTAGAACGTGCGGCCCTTGACGCGCGGGTCGTTGAAGATGACCGCGAGGGCGAGGCCGAGCGCGAAGGTGGTCAGCACCGACAGGATGGCGAACGCGAACGTCCAGGCCATGACCGACAGGAACGGGCCCTGCAGGCGGCTGTCGGTGAACATGCGGGTGAAGTTGTCGACACCCACGAAGACGCGCCAGCCGGGGTTCAGCGACGAGCCGTCCTCGGCCACGTAGAGGCCCTGCTTGGGGTCGGCCTTGTAAACCTTGCCCTCGGCGTTGGTGAACGTGTCGGCGGCCTCGTCGTAGTCGAGCAGCGACTTGGCCGTGTAGGCGGTCGAGCCGTTGTCGGTGCGCAGCCAGCCGTCGTCGGGGTTGTCGGAGACGGAGACGCGCAGCCCGAGCACGTCGGCCTGGCGCTGCTGGATCTCGGAGATCGTCAGGATCGTCGCGCCGGGCACCTCGGTGACGCGGTTGTTGTCGGACGCCGCACCGGCCACCTCGGCCAGCGGCTGCTCCGCGGTGCCCGCCTTCACGACGCCGTCGTCGACGATCGCGAAGCCGAGCTGACCGTTCTGCTCGAGGACGGCGACAGGATGGGTCGGCGTGCCCTCGACGCGGCGGTCGGAGGTCTTGAGGATCTGGGTGATGGCCGGGCCCTTGGCGTCGTTGTGGCCGTCACCGTAGTTGGTGAACGCGACGTAGGCGGTGTTGCCCATCACGTAGAGCTGGTACACCAGCAGGAACGCGAGCCCGGGCAGGAGGTACTTGGCCGGGATGGCCCGCTTGCTGAAGTAGACGTAGTTGGCCACCACGAGCAGGGCGGCGAGCGCGGCCAGGACCCAGTACTCACCCTGCGCCCAGGAGGCCATGATCCCGTACACGCCGAAGGCGTTGACGAGGGCCATCAGGACGAGCTTCACGTAGAAGCCGGGGCGGGACAGGTCGCGCGCGTGCGAGAGCTGTGGCTTGGTCGGCGCCGGCGGCGCCTGCTTCGTGTCGAGGGACACGTCGTTCCTTCCCTTCCGGTCGCGTCAGCGCGGCCTGGTAAGCAAAGTGGGCGGGGCGAGAAACCTCACCCCGCCCACCTTGTCACAAGTGGCTCAGAAGCCGGCCTTGATGTTCTCGACCATGGTCTTCCAGGCGGCGACCGGGTCGGCGGCCTGACCGTTGATGATGCTCACCTGAGTGTTGCCCCAGTGGCTCCACACGGCGCCCATCTCGGGGATGGAGGGCATGGGCTGGCCGTTCTTGCCGGCCTCGGCGAAACCGGCGAGCAGCTCGTCGGTGATGCCCTCGGCGACCGAGGTGTCGGCCGGGACGCGACCGCCCAGGTCGAACAGCTTCTGCTGGGCCTCGGTGGTGGCCATGTAGTCGAGGAACTGGTTGGCGAGGATGCCGTTCTCGGACTTGGAGGAGAGGTAGACACCCTGGACACCCAGGAACGGGGCGGAGGGCTGGCCACCGGCGGAGGGAACCGCCAGGACGGAGATGTCCATGCCGGCCTCGGTGAAGGCGGCGGTGTTCCACGGACCCGTGATCATGTACGGGCTCTTGCCGTCGAGGAAGGCCTGCTTGGCCTGGTCGCCACCCATGGAGGCGGACACAACCTTCTCGTCGGCCAGCTTCTTCAGGTAGGTCGCGAAGGCCTCGCCCTCAGCACCCTCCATGCCCAGCTCGTTGGTGTAGGAGCCGTCGGCGTTGGACTTGAAGACCGGGGCGCCGAAGGAGGTCTGGATCGGGTACATGTGGTACGCGTCACCCTGGTCGCCGACCTGGATGATGGCCGGGAACTCGGCGCCGGCGCCCTTGGCCTGCTCGATCAGGGCGTCGAACGTGTCCGGGGTGTCCTGGAGGATCTTGTTGTTGCGGACCAGCGCGATGTTCTCGACCGCGTAGGGGACGCCGTACAGGGCGCCGTCGTACTGGAAGGCGGCGATGGTGTTGTCGGCCAGCTTGCCCTTGTCGCCGAGCTCGATCGGGGAGATCAGGCCGTTGGAGACGAGCTCACCGGTCCAGTCGTGCGCGCCGACGATCATGTCGGGGCCCTCACCGGTCGGGGCCTGGGCCACGAAGTCGGTCTTGATGTCGCCGGTCGGCTTCTGCACGACGTCGAGGGCGACGCCGGAGGCCGAGACGAAGTCCTCGCCCAGCGCCTTGAAGTCGTCGATGCGGGTCTCGTCGACCCAGATGGTCAGCGAGCCGGCGGCCGGGGCAGCGGACTCGGAGGTGGCGGCCGACGTGGGGGCGGCTGCCGGGGTGGTGGCGGGGCTGCCGGTGCCGCCGCAGGCGGCGAGGCTCAGGGCCACGCCAGCGGCGAGCACTGAAACGATGCTCTTGCGCATGTGGTTGTTCTCCTTCGTGGGGGGCGGCTCCCGTGCCGGACCCTTGGATGACCCCAACACTAGCCCATCTCGTTGCAAGCTTCACCCCCCCGTTTCGTAACGTTTTCATCACCGTGCATGACAAGAGGGACGCCGTGGGGCACAGTAGTGCCCAAGAGCAAGGCTGTGACTGCGTTATTTGTCACGACGACCAGCGTGCAAGGACTTTGCAAGACTTGCAGTAGGGTGTTCCGCAACGTACCGACGCCGGAGGGAGGACCAGCGACCATGACAACCGTTTCCAAGGCGCGTCTCGCCGACCTGGCCGAGGCCGCCGGCGTCTCCACCGCGACCGTCTCGCGCGTGCTGAACAACCGCCCCGGGGTGAAGGCCGACACCCGCGAGGCCGTCCAGGCCGCGGCGGCGGCGCTCGGCTACGCCGCCGAGAGGCCGGGCCCGCGGCGTCCGGGGCCGGTCGCGATCATGCTGCCCGAGCTGTCGAACCCGTCGTTCACCGCGTTCGCCGAGATCCTCGACTCCTTGCTGTACGCCGCGGGCGTGCGCACGTTCGTGTGCCCCGCCGGCCCCACCGGCATGAGCGAGGACCAGCACCTGGCCGCCCTCGTCGACACCAACCTCGCCGGCATCGTGTCGGTCAGCGGCATCCCCGCCAACAACACCCTGTCGCTCGAGCCGTACGAGAAGGTCATCTCCCGCGGCATCCCGATCGTGTTCATCAACGCGCCCACCGACGAGCTCGCGGCCGGCTTCTACTCGTGCTCCGACGCCGAGGCTGTCAACGCGTCCGTCGCGCACCTGCGCACGCTGGGCCACCGCCGGATCGGCCTGGCCGTGGGCCCCGACCGGTTCGTGCCCGCCCGCCGCAAGGCCGCCGCGTTCGAGGCGTTGGGCTTCGGCCCCGAGAGCATCGAGCGCACCACCTACACCGCCGAGGGCGGCCAGGTCGCCGCGGGCCGGCTCATCGAGTCGGGCCACACCGCGATCGTGTGCGGCTCCGACCTGATGGCGCTGGGCGTGATCCGCGAGGCGCGCGTGCGTGGCATGCGCGTGCCCGAGGACCTCTCGGTCGTCGGCTTCGACGACTCCCCCCTGATGGCGTTCACCGACCCGGGCCTCACCACCGTGCGCCAGCCGGTGCGCCCGATCGCCGAGGCCGCGGTCTCCGCGCTGCTGCGCGCGATGGGCGACGGGTCGGAGCTCGACCCGACCGAGGTGCTGTTCCACCCCGACCTGGTCATCCGCCGCTCGACCGGGCCCGCCCCGGCCGGCCGCGCGATCCTGCCCTGACCCCGCCCGAGCCCTACGCCCCCAGCTCGCCCCGCTCGTGGTCGAGCAGCCAGCGCTTGCGCTCCACACCCCCGGCGTAGCCGGTCAGGGACCCCGAGGCCCCGACCAGCCGGTGGCAGGGCACGATGATGCTGATCGGGTTGCGGCCCGTCGCGGCCCCCACCGCCCGGGACGCCCCCGGCCTGCCCAGCTCGCGGGCCAGTTCGCCGTAGGTGCGGGTCTCCCCCGCCGGGATGGCGCGCAGCGCCTCCCACACCTCGGCCTGGAACGCCGTGCCCCGCGGGGCGAGCGTCAGGTCGAAGTCGTCGCGGGTCCCGGCGAAGTACTCCCCCAGCTGGGCGACGGCGTCGTCGGCGATCGTGTCGTCGCGCTCGCCCAGGCCCACGGCGTCCGGGACGTACTTCTGGCCGTCGGTGTAGAGCGCGCAGAGCACGCCGGCGTCGTCGACGACGAGGGTCAGCGGCCCGACGGGCGAGTCGATAACGCGGTGCTTCATGGTGCCTCCAGTGGCAGGTGGTTGATCGGGTGGGGCACGGCGGCCCACAGGTGCTGGGTGGCGTAGGCGCGCCACGGACGCCAGCGCTGCGGCCCGGCGTCGGGGTCGATGCCGAGCGCGGCACAGCCCTTGCGGACGCCGAGGTCGCTGGCCGGGTAGGCGTCGGGGTCGCCGAGGGAGCGCATCGCGACGACCTCGACGGTCCACGGCCCGATGCCCGGCAGGGCGGCCAGCCCGGCGCGCGCGGCGTCCCGGTCGG